>NZ_AP018920.1:6328831-6634597 GCF_003945385.1 Pseudonocardia autotrophica | reverse complement strand
CCCGCTGCGTCGAGCTCGTCGCCCCCGCGGTCGCCGCGCTGGAACCGGCGGCCGCCGCCGAGCGGGTCCGGGCCGCGATCGCGCAGGCACGTCCGACCGCGGACGAGCCCGCCGTGCTGCTGGTGCACGACGCGCACGCCCTGCTGCCCGCGTCGAACCCGCCCCCGCTGGCCACCCTGGTGCTCGACGAGCTGCGCGCCGCGACCGCGCCCGGCGGGCCGGCACTCGTCGTCACCAGCGCCGAGCCGGAGTCACTGGATCCACGGCTGCGCGCTCCCGATCTGGTCGACCGCGAGCTCACCGTGTCGTTGCCGGACACCGCGACCCGCCGGGCGCTGCTGGAGCGGCTGCTCTCCGACGTGCCACGCGGCCGGGACGTCGATCTCGGCGCGATCGCCGCCCGGACCCCCGGGTTCGTCGTCGCCGATCTCGCCGCGGTGCGTCGCGAGGCGGCGATCGCCGCCGCCCTGCGCGGCGCGGGCGACGGCGCCGATCAGGTGGAGGAGGTCCGGCAGCAGGACCTGCTGGACGCCGTCGGCTCGGTCCGGCCGATCTCGCTGTCCGGCGGCGGGGCCCTGAGCCACGGCGGCCTGACCTTCGACGACGTCGGTGACATGGCCGAGGTCAAACAGTCGCTGACCGAGGCGGTGCTGTGGCCGCTGCGCCATCCCGACTCGTTCGCCCGGCTCGGGGTGGACGCGCCGCGCGGGGTGCTGCTCTACGGCCCGCCCGGTGGCGGCAAGACGTTCCTGCTGCGCGCGCTGGCCGGATCCGGCGATCTCAACGTGTTCGCGGTCAAGGGCGCCGAGCTGCTCGACAAGTACGTGGGGGAGTCCGAGCGTGCGGTCCGGGAGCTGTTCCGCCGGGCCGCGGAGGCCGCCCCCGCGCTGATCTTCCTGGACGAGGTCGATGCGCTCGCCCCGCGCCGGGGCGGATCGACCGACGCCGGCGTCGCCGACCGGGTGGTGGCGGCACTGCTCACCGAGCTGGACGGTGCGACGCCGCTGCGCGAGGTCGTCGTCGTGGGGGCGACGAACCGGCCGGACCTGATCGATCCGGCGTTGCTGCGGCCGGGCCGGCTGGAGCGGCTGGTGTTCGTCCCGCCGCCGGACGCGGCGGCCCGTGCCGACATCCTGCGGGCCGCGGGACGCGACGTCCCGCTCGGCGACGACGTCGATCTCGACGAGCTCGCGGGCGACCTGGACGGCTACTCGGCAGCGGACTGCGCGGCGCTGCTGCGCGAGGCCGCGCTGACCGCGATGCGGGAGTCGCTGGAGGCGGGCGAGGTGACCGCGGCGCACGTCACGGCGGCCCGGCGGGCGGTCCGGCCATCGCTGGACCCGGAGCAGGTCGCCGAGCTCGAGGCCTACGCGCGTCGGCGCAGCGACTGACCCCGGACGGACGACGACCCCGGGCGGGATGTCCCGTCCGGGGTCGTCGGCGCGCTGGGGAGCAGGTCGGTGTCAGGCAGCCGAGAAGTCCCGGGTGACGATCACGATCACGCCGGGCGTCGCGTCCTGGATGCCGTCGAAGCGGGGCTCCGCGCGGATACCGAACTTCTGGGCGATCTCGTCCGCCGCGGCCTTCTCGGCGGTACCGGTCCGGTAGTAGACGGTGGTCGCGGGGATCACGCCCTCCGAGTAGTTCTGCACCTGGGAGACGTTCCAGCCGTTGCTGCGGAACTTGCCCGCCGCCTGCTCGGCGAGACCGCGGACCGTCGAGTTGTTGTAGATCCGCACGGCGGGGCGCACCGCAGCGGCGGAACCCTCGCTCGCGGCGGCGCCACCCGGTGCGGGGGCGGGCGCGGGCGGCGGCGGCGTGTCGGCGGCACCGGCGCCGTCGAACCCGGGTGCGCCGGGCGTGCCCGGGGCGCCGGGGGTGAAGGGGGAGGTGCCGGGTGCGCCGTCGGCGCCGTCGCCACCGGGGGCGGGCGCCGCCCCGTCGGTGCCGTCGGCCCCGTCGGCTCCGTCCGCACCGGGTGCGGGCGGCGCGCCGTTCTCGCCGGGGGTGGGATCGGCCGTCGCGGACGGCGGTGCGGCCTGCGGGTTCTCGTCACCGCCGCCGAGGCCGGACAGCCCGACGACACCGGCCACCGCACCGACACCGATCAGTGCGATCCCGGCGATCTTCAGCGGCGAGATTCCGCCGGATGCGGGTGCGGTCATCATGACCTCCGATAGGGGCTCGATCTGCGGCTCACGACTGCCTCCGGGCTTCGGAGGCTCAGGGCTCGAGGCCGAGGCGACGGGCGGCGCGGGTGCGCTGACGGCTGGAACGCAGCCGGCGGAGGCGCTTGACGAGCAGCGGATCGACGGCCATCGCCTCGGGCTTGTCGACCAGCGCGTTCAGCACCTGGTAGTAGCGGGTCGCGGACATGTCGAAGAGCTCGCGGATCGCCTGCTCCTTGGCTCCCGCGTACTTCCACCACTGGGCCTCGAACGCGAGGATCTCGCGCTCCCGGCGGTCGAGCTCGCGGGAGGGGGTGGCGGAGCGCCGGTGCGCTCCGCGGCGTTCCGAGAGGGACCCAGCGGACTCCATCACGCTCCTCGAGCGGCCGACGAACTGACGGCGATGGCCCGCCACGGAGCCGCCGCCGATGGGAATGACATGGCTGTCATTCGAGGTCGGATTGAACCACACGGGACCGACGGCGAGCCGTCGCGACGCGCCCCGCTCCGCCCGAAACCCACCGGCCGGGGGCGGCACCGTCACCCGGAGCGGGTACCGCGCGGCGCGACCGTACCCTGCGACGGTGACGGTTCTGCGCATCCGCATGGTCGGCGATCCCGTGTTGCACCGGCCCACCCGCGCGGTCGGGGCGGCGGACATCGGGGAGGACGAGCTGCACACGCTCGTCGAGGACATGTTCGAGACGATGGCCGCGGCCAACGGCGTCGGGCTCGCGGCCAACCAGGTCGGGATCGACCTGCGGCTGTTCGTCTTCGACTGCCCGGATCCCGAGACCCGGACGATGCGCCGCGGCCACGTGCTCGATCCGGTGCTGGAGACCGGCGAGATCCCGGAGATCATGCCCGATCCCGACGACGACCAGGAGGGCTGCCTGTCGGTCCCGGGCGAGAGCTTCGCGACCGGTCGTGCCGAGTGGGCCCGGGTCACCGGCACCGATGTCGACGGCAACCCGGTGGACGTCGAGGGCAAGGGCTTCTTCGCCCGCTGCCTGCAGCACGAGGTCGACCACCTCGACGGCTACCTCTACCTGGACCGGCTGATGGGCCGCAACCAGCGAGGTGCGAAGAAGATGCTGCGCCGCAACGGCTGGGGCAACCCGGACGACTCGTGGGACCCGTCGGCGGTGGAGGCGGAGGACGTGCCCCGGGGCTGACCCCGAACTCACCCCGAGGTCGTCCGGGTAGTCATACCCCGGTACTAGGGGTCGACCTGCGGGAACCGGTCCCGCGGCCGATGTGGCGACCCACCCCCGGCGGGCACCGTAGAGGCCATGGTGCTCACGATCCTCGCAGTCATCCCGTTCCTCGCCGTGCTGCTGGTCATGGCCGCGCAGCCGCTGTTCGAGCTGTGGGACGCCCGTGCGTCCGAGCGGACCGCCGCGGCCGCCGACGACGCCCTGCCGATGCCGGAGATCCCGGCGACGGCGTTGCCGACGGCGTTCCCGGAGTCCCTGGGCGACGTCAGCGCGGTGCTGTCCGCCATCCCGCACCCCCGCCGGCCGGCCCCGGTGCTGCGTGCCGTGCGCTGAGCGCACGGCACGCACCCCCGCGGGCCCCGGCCCCGGCCGGGTTCACTCCACGAGCTTGTTCTCCCAGGCCCACGCTGCGATCTCGACCCGGTTGCGGGCGTCCAGCTTGGACCCGATGTTGGCGATGTGGGTCTTCACCGTCGACAGCGACACGAACAGGTCCCCCGCGATCTCGGAGTTCGTCCGGCCCCGCGCGACCGCCCGGACCACCTCCAGCTCGCGCGGTGACAGCGTGCTGTGCACGTCGGCACGGGCCGGCTCCGGCTCCGTCAGCCGCTGCAGCAGCCGCACGGTGACCGTCGGCGAGACCAGCGCGTCCCCCGCCGCAGCGGCCCGCACGGCCTCCACCAGCAGCCGCGGTCCGGCCGTCTTGAGCAGGAACCCGCAGGCCCCGGAGCGCAGCGCGCCGTAGACGTACTCGTCCAGGTCGAAGGTCGTGACCACCACGATCCGCGGCGGGTAGGGATCCGCGGACAGCGCCCGGGTCGCGGCGATCCCGTCCATCCCGGGCATCCGGACGTCCATGAGCACCACGTCCGGACGCAGCTCGCGGGCCTTGGCGACGGCGTCGGTACCGGTCGCGGCCTCGCCGATCACCTCGATGCCGTCCTCTGCGGACAGGATCAGCCCGAAGCCGGTGCGGACCATCTCCTGGTCGTCGGCGAGCAGGACCCGGATCGGGGTCACCGGCCGCCGCCGGCGGGCACCTCGGCGACGACGATCCACCGGCCGGGCCCGTCCGGGCCGGCGTGCAGCGACCCGCCGAGGGCCTCGACCCGCTCACGCATCCCGGCCAGCCCGAACCCGCCCGGGTCGCGCAGCGGATTGTCGGTCCCGATCCCGTCGTTGTGCACCACGGTCACCAGTCTGCCCGCCTGCAGGTGCAGCCCGACCGACACCGCCGTCGCGCCGGGGGCGTGCCGGTGCACATTGGTCAGTGCCTCGCGGACCACCCGGAACGCGGTCGCGGCGACCGCGGGTCCGAACGTGGCCGTGCGCACCTCGGGCGAGATCTCCAGCCGGGCCCGGGTGCGGGTCGGGTCGAAGCGGCCGACGAGATCGTCGATGTCGTCCAGGCCGTGCCCGGGCGCACGGTCGGCGCCACCGTCGGGGCCCGAGCGCAGCACCCCGACCATCCGGCGCATGCCGTCGAGGGCCTCGGCGCCGGCCCGCTCGATCGACTCCAGCGCTCGGCCGGCCTCCTCCGGCCGGCTGCCCGCGACGACCACCCCGGCCTGGGCGGCCACCACGATCGCGGTGACGTGGTGGGCGACCGTGTCGTGCAGCTCCCTGGCCAGCTCCAGACGTTCGTCGTTGCGGGTCTGGGCGAGCTGCGCCGAACGGCGCATCCACAGCTCGCGCAGCGCGGTCGCGACGACCATCGTGCCGGCCCAGCCGACGGTGGTCAGGCTGGCGAAGACCTCGCTGTCGTTGGTCGGTACCCGCATCAGCGGCATGCCGACGATCACCACCAGCGAGACCGCCGCCGTCACGACCACGACCCGGACCGGCGCGATGCGCACCGTCGCAACGGTGATCACGGCGAGCGCGAACATCTCGGTCAGCGAGATGAACGGGAGCCCACCGGTGATCCACCCCAGGACGGAGCCCAGCGCGGACAGTCCGAACGCGACCGCCGCGATCGGCTGCCGGCGCGCGTCCGGCCGGTACCGGATGAGCACGATCGTGCCCACGAGCAGGCCGAAGACCGCGCCGCTCGCCTGCCAGCCCCCGCTGCCGAAGCCCAGCCCCAGCACGACGTCGCACCCGGCCCAGAACAGGTAGAGGAGCAGCTCCAGCCCGGCGAGTGCGAGTCGGCCGCGACGGGTTCCGGTGCTCATGGAGCACACCGTAGGACGCGCCGAAGAGGCCGGACCTCGGTCGGAAGTACGACGACCCGGACGGGTAGGCCCTACCACGGGCCGATGCCACCGCCCCCGATCACCGGCAGGGTGATCGACATGATCGAGGGGTTGAGGAATCCGGCCGATGTGCCGGGGCGGGTCGCCGCGGCGACGGTGAACCTGGTCCGCACCTACGGGCAGGGCCGGGCCGCGGTGCGCGCGCTGGACGGGATCACGCTGTGGTTGCCCGCGGGGCGGTTCACCGCGGTGATGGGGCCGAGCGGGTCGGGTAAGTCGACTCTGCTGCACTGCCTGGCCGGACTGGACCGGCCGACCTCCGGACAGGTGCTGCTGGGCGAGACCGATCTCGGAGCCCTGAACGACTCCGCGCTGACCCAGGTCCGGCGTGACCGGATGGGCTTCGTGTTCCAGGAGGGGAACCTGCTGCCGCACCTCACCGCGGGGGAGAACATCGACCTGGCCGTCTCGCTCGCCGGGCGCCGGCCCAACCACGCCTGGCGGGCGGAGCTGGTCGAGCGGCTCGGCATCTCCGACCGGCTCACCCACCTGCCGTCGGAGCTGTCCGGCGGGCAGCGCCAGCGCGTCGCCGTGGCCAGGGCGCTGCTCGGGCGACCGGAGATCATCGTCGCCGACGAGCCCACCGGCGCGCTCGACACCCGTTCCGGGCACGAGCTGCTGGGCCTGCTGCGGGCCTGCGTCGACGACTACGGCCAGACCGTCGTCATGGTGACCCATGATCCGGTCGCGGCTTCCGCGTCGGACCAGGTCCTGCTGCTGCGCGACGGTCGCGCCGCGGGCCGGCTCGACCGGCCCAGCCCGGACCGGGTGCTGTCCGCGATGGGCGCGCTGACCACCACCGACGACCCCGCACGGGCCGACGTCACGATCACCGGCCCGGTGGTCCGGTGAACCCGGCCACCCGTGCCGCCGTCGCCGGCGCCCGCCGCAGCCCGCGCCGGCTGCTGCTCACCGGGCTGGCGGTGCTGGTGGCGACGGTGTTCGCTGCCGCGTCGGTGCTGCTGACCTCGACCCTGCGAGCGGACCTCACCGAGAACTCCTCCACCGTTCCCGCCGGCGCGACGTTCGCGCTGGAGGCCGACGGCAGCGGGGGCGGTGCCGGGGGGAGGGCCGGCGTATCGGTCACCGACGACACGACCGATACCGCCGCTGTGGTGGACCGGCTCCGGACGGTGCCCGGGGTGACCGCGGCGTCGGCATCGGCCGAGACGATGGTCCAGGTCGTCGCGGGCAGTGCCAGCGGCAGCTGGATGATCCGCACCGACCCGATGACCGGGCCGTTGAGCACCCTGGCCACGCCCACCGACGGCCGGCTGCCGGCCGGACCGGACGAGGTGCTGATCGGAGCGGGTACCGCGGAGCGCACCGGGCTCGGCTCCGGCTCCACCCTCGAGGTCGACGGCCGGACGCTGACCGTCACCGGTGTGGTGCCGGTGCGGTACGAGTACAGCGACGCGCTGGTCGTGCAGGAGACCGACCCGGCCGTCGCCGGGTTCTTCGGCAGCCGGATCGCCGTCGCCGGTGACCCGGATCCGGCCGCGCTCGCCGCGGTCAGCGGTGTCACGCAGGTCCAGCCCGCCGAGGAGCAGCGGGCCGAGGACCTCGCCAGGGCGTCGACATCGGCGAACGCACTGCTGGCCGGCCTGTCGGTGTTCGTCGGACTGGCGCTGGTCGCGGCGGCCGTGGTGGTCGCCTCCACGTTCCGGATCATCCTGGCCCGGCGCACCCGCGAGCTGGCGATGCTGCGCTGTGTCGGTGCCAGCCGCGGACAGGTGGCCCGGTCGGTGCTGGTCGAGGCAGCGCTCACCGGTCTGGTCGCCGGGGTCGCGGGCGCGCTGATCGCCGTCGGCGGCGGGTGGGCGGCGCTGGCGGCGGCCGGTGCCTCCGGTGCCGATGTCCCGGCGCTCGTCGTGCCGTGGGGGCGGATCGCGGGATGTGTGCTGCTCGCCGTCGTCGTGACGGTGCTGGCCGCGCTGTCGCCGGCGCTCGCCGCCGGGCGGACCCCGCCGGTGGTGGCGCTCGGTGCCGCGGACGCGACCGGGGCCCGCGCGCCGCGGGCCCGGATCCGGCTGCCGCTCGCCGCGCTCGCGGTCGTCGCGGCGGTGGCGCTCGCGGTGGCCGGGCTCGGTATCGGGGAACCGGGGCTGGGGACCGCCGCGGCCGCGCTGTCCGGGCTGGCGGTGTTCGCGGCCATCGTGGTCGCCGGGCCGTTCGTGGTGTCCGGGGTGGCCGCGCTGGTGGCGCCGCTCGTCGCCCGCTGGGCTCCGGGCCGGATCGCGGTGGGCAACGCGCGGCGGATGTCGCGGCGTACCGCGGCCATGACGACCGTGCTGTCGCTGGGAGTGGGTCTGACCGCGGCGCTGCTGGTGAGCGTGGCCGGTGCCTCGGCCGACATACAGGCCACGATCGAACGCAACTACCCGGCCGACATCGTGGTGATGCCCGGTGGGGACGACGAGGCCGCGACACTGGCGGCCCAGCTCGACAGGTCCCCGGACCTGACCGCCCGGGTCGACGACGGACTCGTGCTCGTGGATCCGGTGGCGGGCGCGGACCCGGTCGCGGTACGGACCGCAGTGGTGGGCGGGGCGGGCGACGCCCCGGTCATGTTCACCGCGGATCTGCAGGAACAGACGGAGTCCGCGATCGGCGTCGTCCGCTGGATCGGACTCGGGCTGGTCGGGGTGACGCTGCTGGTCGCCGTCGTCGGCGTCGGGGTGACGATGGCGCTGTCGGTCAGCGAGCGCACCCGGGAGATCGCGCTGCTGCGCACGGTGGGGCTGTCCCGGGTCGCCGCGCGGCGTGCGGTGGCCGCCGAGGCGACGCTGGCCGGTGTGGTCGCGGCGGTGCTCGGGGTGGTGCTGGGCGCCGTCTACGGCGTGCTGGCGTTGCGGACGACGGGTATCGGTTCGCTCACCGGGCTACCGGTGGGCCAGCTCGCCGGGCTGGCCGCGGGGGTCGTGGTCGTGGCGGTGCTGGCGTCGGTCGGTCCGATGCGCCGGGCCGGGCGGGTCGAGCCCGCACACGGCGTCATCGCGTGAACCCCGGTCGCGCGCCCGCACGAGGGGTCGGGCGCGCGACCGGCAGGGGGTCAGCTCTTGGGCTCCAGCACGAACACCGGGATGACCCGGGAGGTCTTCTCCTGGTACTCGGCGTAGGGCGGGTAGGCCTCGACGGAGCGCTCCCACCACGTCCGGCGCTCGTCGCCGGTGACCTCGCGGGCGACGAGGGTGCCGGTCGAGGTGCCGTCCTGCACCTCGACCTCGGGGTTCGCCAGCACGTTGTGGTACCAGGCGGGGTGCTCCGGGGTGCCGCCCTTGGAAGCGATCATGGCGTAGGCGCCGTCGTGCTCGACCCGCATGACGGGTACGTAACGCTTCTTCCCCGACTTCGCGCCGGTCGTCGTCACCAGCACGATCGGGCGATCCAGGACGGTCACGCCGTCGGTCGTCCCGTTCGCCAGGATCTGCTCGGTCTGCTCGCGGACCCAGTCCGTCGGGCTCAACTCGGCTTGGTTGCTCATGCAGGCAGAGAACCCACGACGAGCGAAGATCATTCCCGGCATCCGGGTGAGACGCGCCGAAGGGCTGGCGTGTCGCGGTGCGCGGTGCCTACGGTCGGGGCACATCTGAAAACGCGGGAGCTCCGTCGCGCGGGGCTGAGAGGGCGGGCCGATCGGCCGCCGACCGCAGAACCGGCCGGGTAATGCCGGCCAGGGAGGACTGTCGTCATGACGACCGCTCACGTGCGCCCGCAGGTCACCACCGGCCCGATCGCCGGATCCACCAAGTCCTATGTGGACGGGCCGGACGGGATCTCGGTCCCGGTCCGGCGGATCGGGCTCTCGAACGGGGAGCACCACGACGTCTACGACACCTCCGGCCCCTACACCGATGCCGATGCGGAGATCGACGTGCGGGCGGGACTGCCCGCGCTGCGCGCTCCGTGGGTGGCGTCGCGGGAGCCGGGGACCCAGCTGTCGTACGCCAGGGCCGGGGTGATCACACCGGAGATGCGCTTCATCGCGATCCGCGAGCAGTGCGACGTCGAACTGGTCCGGTCCGAGGTCGCCCGCGGTCGCGCGGTGATCCCGGTGAACGTCAACCACCCCGAGTCCGAGCCGATGATCATCGGCAAGCGGTTCCTCACCAAGATCAACGCCAATATCGGGAACTCCGCGGTCTCCTCCTCGATCGAAGAGGAGGTGGAGAAGCTGGTCTGGGCGACCCGATGGGGTGCCGACACCGTGATGGACCTGTCCACCGGCCGCGACATCCACGAGACCCGGGAGTGGCTGCTGCGCAACTCGCCGGTCCCGATCGGCACGGTGCCGATCTACCAGGCACTGGAGAAGGTGGACGGCGATCCGACGAAGCTGTCCTGGGAGGTCTACCGGGACACCGTGATCGAGCAGTGCGAGCAGGGCGTCGACTACATGACGGTGCACGCCGGCGTGCTGCTGAGGTTCGTGCCGCTGACCGCCAAGCGGGTCACCGGGATCGTCTCCCGCGGCGGTTCGATCATGGCCGCGTGGTGCCTGGCGCACCACCGCGAATCGTTCCTCTACACCCGCTTCGCCGAGCTGTGCGAGATCCTGCGCCGCTACGACGTCACCTTCTCGCTCGGTGACGGGCTGCGCCCCGGATCGATCGCCGATGCGAACGACGAGGCCCAGCTGGCCGAGCTGAAGACGCTCGGCGAGCTGACCCGGATCGCCCGCGAGCACGACGTGCAGGTGATGATCGAGGGCCCCGGCCACGTCCCGATGGACAAGATCGTGGAGAACGTGCGGCTGGAGGAACAGTGGTGCGACGAGGCACCGTTCTACACCCTCGGTCCGCTGGCCACCGACATCGCGCCCGGCTACGACCACATCACCTCCGCGATCGGTGCCGCCCGGATCGCCGAGGCCGGTACCGCGATGCTCTGCTACGTCACCCCGAAGGAGCACCTGGGCCTGCCCAACCGGGACGACGTGAAGGTCGGCGTGATCACCTACAAGATCGCCGCGCACGCGGCCGACCTGGCGAAGGGGCACCCGCACGCCCAGTCCCGTGACGACGCCCTGTCCCAGGCCCGGTTCGAGTTCCGCTGGCGGGACCAGTTCGCGCTCTCCCTGGACCCGGACACGGCGCAGTCCTATCACGACGAGACGCTGCCGGCGGGGCCCGCGAAGTCGGCGCACTTCTGCTCGATGTGCGGGCCGAAGTTCTGCTCGATGAAGATCACCCAGGACGTCCGGGACTACGCCGAGGCGCATGGTCTGACCAGCGTCGAGGCGATCGAGGCCGGGATGGACGAGAAGTCCGACGAGTTCCGGGACGAGGGCGGCCGGGTCTACCTGCCGATCGCCTCCGCCGGGGACTGACCGGCCGGGCGCGGTGCGGGACGACTCGTCGGGGGGTCGTCCCGCGCCGCGCCCATCCCGCTGCGTATCGCGGGGCCGACGATCCCGGCCGCCGCGACCCCGGGTCCCGGGCCCGGGTTACGGTCGGGTCTGCAGGTGCGGGAGCTCGCCGACGAGCGGGCTGAGAGGGCGGGGAGACGCCGCCGACCGCGTACCGGCCGGGTAATGCCGGCCAGGGAGTGAGGACTCGACCATGGCCGAACCCACCGTCGGTACGACCCCGCCACGGGTGCTGACGATCGCCGGCACCGACTCCGGGGGCGGCGCCGGCATCCCGGCCGACCTGCGGGCGTTCGCCGCCTGCGGGGTGCACGGCTGCGTCGCGGTGTGCGCGGTGACCGTGCAGAACACCGTCGGTGTCACCGGCGTGCACACGATCCCGGTGGAGACGATCGCCGGGCAGATCGCGAGCGTCGCGGCCGACATCGGGCTGCAGGCCGCGAAGACCGGGATGCTGGCGAACGCCGAGATCATCGAGGCCGTCGCGGCGGCCTGCGACGAGCACGGGATCGGCCGGGACCGGGCGACCCCGCTGGTCGTCGATCCGGTCGCGGCGTCGATGCACGGCGATCCGCTGCTCGCCGCCGAGGCGCTGGACGCCTACCGGCACACCCTGTTCCCGCGGGCCACCCTGATCACCCCGAACCTGGACGAGATCCGGCTGCTCGTCGAGCACGACGTGCACGACCGGGACGGTCAGTACGCCGCCGCGAAGGCGCTGCACGCGCTCGGCGCCGGCGCCGTCCTGGTCAAGGGCGGGCACCTGGCCGAGGACACCGACGGCTGCCTCGATCTGCTCTTCGACGGCGACACCTTCGTCGAGCTGCCCGGCCCGCGTTTCGCCACCGGCAACACGCACGGCGGCGGCGACTCGCTCGCGGCGTCGATCGCGTCCGGACTGGCCCGCGGGCTCGATCTGGAGTCCGCCGTCCGGTTCGGGAAGCGCTACATCGTCGACGCCGTGCGGCACTCCTACCCGCTGGGCGCCGGGCACGGCCCGGTCTCGCCGTTCTGGGCGATCCGGCCGTGGTGGGAGGAGTCCGAGAGGTAGACCAGCAGCCGGTGCTCGGGGGTCCCGGGCAGCTCCGGTGCCTCGTAGTGCCAGCTCCGCCCGGACCAGCGTTCGGTCCCCGACCAGGCCGGGATCCGGACGGCGGCGCGGTAGCGCGCGCCGAAGTCCGATCCCGGTGCCGCCCCGAGTTCGGCGGCGAGCGCCGCCGCCGGCCCGTCGCCGAGCTCGGCCGCCGAGCGCAGCCGGGCGGCCCACTCGTCGGCGAGTGCGTCCCGGTCGTCGAGCAGGTCCCCGGCGCGCGGATCGGTGACCACGAACCGGGCGATGTTCGCCGTCACCGGGAGCCCGAGCCGGTCGGTGCCCGTCGACCGTGCGAGCACCTCGCCGCAGCGGTCGATCACCAGCGCGGGCTCGGCGTCGAGCCGCTCCAGCAGCTGCAACACCGACGGCCGCACGACCCGATCGGCGGCGGAGCACCGGTCGTCCCCGGCGGAGACCTTGACCAGACCCGCTCGCGGTACCCGCTCGTGCACCCGTTGATCGGTCTGCGCCGGGCCGACCAGGTGGCCGAGGTGATGGCGGCGGCCGATCTCACGCTCCCGGCCGAGGCACGCGACCGGCTGGAGGCGGCGGTCCCCTACGAGCGTGGCCCGCTCGCCGACTTCCTCGAATCGTCCGCGGCCTCGCCCGCGGTGTTCGGCGACGCCGAGGTGATCGGCCGCCGACCGCCGCTCCGCCGACGCCCTGCATCGCAGGTTTCCTGATAATCGGAGACGGATACGGGATCGGATCCGCAGATGCGGATCCGTCGGGCGATAAGGGTGCCCTGACCTGCGCAATCGTCCGGTTTCGCCCGTCGCATACGGCCCGGGACGGCTATACGCTCGGCGGCGATGAGCATCTTGGGCACCCGCGTCGTCCGCACCGAGGATCCGGTCTTCCTCACGCGCGGCGCGACCTACACCGACGACCTGACCGACGAACGGCTGACCGGGGCGTTGCACCTGACGCTCGTCCGCTCGCCGCTGGCCCACGCGACGATCTCCTCGATCGACACCGCGGCCGCACTCGACGCGCCCGGCGTGGTCGCGGTGGTCACCGGGGCCGATCTCGACATCGCGCCGGCGCTGCTGTTCCCGGGCGCGAACAAGGCGATGACGCGGCCGTTCCTGGCGACCGACCGGGTGCGCTTCGTCGGCGAGCCGGTCGCCGCCGTGCTGACCGACGAGTTCTACCAGGGCGAGGACGCCGCCGAGCTGGTCGACGTCGAGTACGAGCCGCTGCCGGTGGTGATCGATCCGCTCGCCGCCGCCGACGACGAGACCCTGCTCTTCCCGGAGGCCGGCACCAACACCGCCGCCGCCTACGGGCACGACTCCGAGCCGGATGCGGACTTCTTCTCCGGCTGCGAGGTCGTGGTGACCCGGGACCTGGTGAACCAGCGCCTGGCCGCCGCGCCGCTGGAGACGCGGGCCGCGAGCGCGTTCTGGGAGGGCGACCACCTCACCGTCTACATGTCGAACCAGAACGCCCAGGGCGGCCGCGACGAGGTCGCCGGCTGGCTGGGCCTGGACAAGGACAAGGTCCGGGTGATCCTGCCCGACGTCGGTGGCGGATTCGGCGCGAAGATCGGCTCCGATCCGGAGTTCGCGCTGGTCGCGTGGCTCGCGCGGCAGCAGGGTCGTCCGGTGCGCTGGAACGAGTCCCGCTCGGAGAACATGACCGGGATGGTGCAGGGCCGCGCCCAGCGCCAGACCATCACGATCGGCGGCACCCGCGCCGGGAAGGTGACCCACTACCGGCTCGACGTCGTGCAGGACCTGGGCGCCTACCCGCGCCTGGGCACCTTCCTGCCGATGTTCACCCGGATGATGGCGCCGGGCACCTACGACATCGAGAACGTCGACTCGCGCGCCCGCGCCGTCGTCACCAACACCACCTCGATCGCCGCCTACCGTGGCGCCGGGCGCCCGGAGGCCACCGCCGCGATCGAGCGCGCGATGGACCTGTTCGCCGCCGAGATCGGCAAGGACCCGGCCGAGGTGCGCAAGCTCAACGTCGTCGCCCCGGAGAAGTTCCCGTTCACCACCAAGGGCGGCGTCGAGTACGACTCCGGCGAGTTCGCCAAGGCGATCGACCTGGCGCTCGCCGAGTCCGGCTACGAGGGGCTGCGCGCGGAGCAGAAGGCGCGCCGCGAGCGTGGCGACGTGCGGCAGCTCGGCATCGGCGTGTCGTCCTACGTGGAGATCACCGGCGGTGGCGCCTTCGCCGAGGACGCCTCGGCGCAGGTGCACGAGGACGGCACCGTCACCGTGCTGACCGGTACCTCCCCGCACGGCCAGGGGCACGCGACGGCGTGGGCGATGCTCGCGTCCGAGCAGCTCGGGATCGGCCTGGACAAGATCACCGTCAAGCACGGGGACACCGATCTGGTGCCGCGTGGCGGGGGCACGATGGGCTCCCGCTCGCTGCAGACCGGTGGCGTCGCGGTGCACCAGGCGTCCGGTGAGCTGGTCGATCTCGCCAAGCAGCGCGCCGCCGACCTGCTCGAGGCCAGTGTGGACGACCTCGAGCTGGACCCGGAGAACGCCGCGATCACCGTGGCCGGCGTCCCCGGGAAGTCGGTGACGCTGGCCGAGCTGGCGTCCCGCGAGGAGCTGAAGGTCGAGACCACCTGGGACGGCAAGAAGCCGACCTTCCCGTTCGGCGCGCACGTCTGCGTCGTCGAGGTCGACACCGAGTCCGGCAAGGTCACCGTCGAGCGGATCGTCGCGGTCGACGACGCGGGGCCGATCCTGAACCCGCTGCTCTGCGACGGGCAGCGGCACGGCGGCATCGCCCAGGGCATCGCGCAGGCGCTGCTCGAGGAGGTGATGTACGACGAGGAGGGGCAGCCGCTCACCGGTACCTTCGCCGACTACGGCATCCCCTCCGCGGCCGAGCTCCCGAGCTTCGACCTGGTCGAGATGACCACCCCGACCCCGGTCAACCCGATGGGCTACAAGGGCATCGGCGAGGCCGGGACGATCGGATCCACCCCGGCGACACAGAGCGCCGTCATCGACGCCCTGTCGCACCTGGGTATCACGCACATCGACATGCCCCTGACCCCCATGCGGGTCTGGGAGGCCATTTCGGAGGCCGGCAAGTGAAGGTAGAGATCACCGTCAACGGCGAGCGCACCAGCGCCGACGTCGAGCCCCGGCAGCTGCTCGCGCACTACCTGCGCGACTCGGTCGGGCTGAAGGCCACCAACATCGGCTGCGACACCACGTCCTGCGGCGCCTGCACGGTGCTGCTCGACGGTGAGGCCGTCAAGTCGTGCACGGTGCTGTCGGTGCAGGCCGACCAGCAGGCCGTCACCACGATGGAGGGCCTCGACGGCGCCTCCGACGGCCGCCCGGAGCACCCCGTCACCAAGGCGTTCCACGCCGAGCACGGTCTGCAGTGCGGGTTCTGCACCCCGGGCATGGTCATGTCGGCGGTGTCGCTGATCAGCCACGACAGCGACCTGGACGAGCGCAAGGTCCGGGAGGGCCTGGAGGGCAACCTCTGCCGCTGCACCGGGTACCACAACATCGTCCGTGCGGTGCTCGTCGCGGCCGGCAAGGACCCGGACGCCGAGCAGAAGTCCGAGGCCGAGTCCGACGCGCTGCGCACCGCACCGGGCTTCTCCCGCGGAGAGGCAGGCGCATGATTCCCCTCGCGTTCGACTACGCCCGCCCGGACACCCTCGACGACGCCATCGCGCTGCTCGCCGAGAAGGGTGAGGACGCCAGCGTGCTGGCCGGCGGCCACTCGCTGATCCCGGTGATGAAGGTGCGCCTCGGCGCGCCCGAGTTCGTGATCGACATCGGCCGGCTGCGGGAGCTCTCCTACATCACGCTGGACGAGGCCGCAGGCGAGGTCGCCATCGGTGCCGGGACCAAGCACCGGGACGTGGTGGACTCCGAGCTGCTCGCGGCCGAGGTCCCGCTGCTGCCCGCCGTCGCCCGCACCGTGGGTGACCCGCAGATCCGGGCCCGCGGCACCCTGGGCGGCACCCTCGCGCACGCCGACCCGGCGGCCGACCTGCCGGCCGCGGCGCTCGCGCTGGACGCCACGGTGGTCCTGCAGGGGCCGCGCGGGAAGCGGAACGTGCCGATCGGCGAGTTCTACACCGGGGTGTTCTCCACCGTCCGCGAGCCGGACGAGCTGATCGTGGAGATCCGGTTCCCGCGCAGCGGGGACGCCGGCTGGGCCTACGAGAAGTTCACCCGGCGCAGCAACGACTGGGCGATCGTCGCCGTCGCGGTCTCCGGCGACCGGATCGGCCTGGTCAACATGGGGTCGACGTCGCTGCGGGCCACCGCGACCGAGCAGGCACTCGCCGAGGGGCGCTCGATCGCCGAGGCGGCCGCGCTGGCCGCCGAGGGGACCGAGCCGCCGTCGGACACGCACGGCAGCCCCGCCTACCGGACGCACCTGGTGCAGGTGCTCACCCGGCGGGCGCTGGAGACGTCCCGCGGGCAGCGCTGACGCAGGTCACAGCGACGCCCGACCCGGCCGGGGTGCGTTCCGCGGAACGCACCCCGGCCGGCGTGCCGGTGCCGGTACCGGGGGAGTCGCGTTCCGCGGAACGCGGTTCAGACCAGCCCCGCCTCCTGGGCGGCGATCGCGGCCTGGGTGCGTGAGCGCAGCCCCAGCTTCGCCAGTACCCGGGAGACGTGCGTCTTCGTCGTCCCCTCCGAGATCACCAGCTCCGCCGAGAGCTCCGCGTTGGACAGCCCCCGGCCGAGCCCGGCGAGCACGTCGGTCTCGCGGGCGGTGAGCCGGTCCAGCCCGGGGACCCGTGCCGGCCGGGGGGAGCCCGCGTAGCGGCTGATCACCCGGCGGGTCACCTCCGGCGCCAGTACGCCCTCGCCGCGGGCGACGGCGCGCACCCCGTCGGTCAGCCGGACGGCGTCGACCGACTTCAGCAGGAACCCGGCCGCCCCCGCGGCGAGCGCGCCGTCGACGAGCTCGTCGAGATCGAACGTGGTCAGCACCAGCACCTGCGGGGATCCCGGCAGCTCGATGCTCGTCGCGGCGAGTATCCGGCGGGTCGCCTCGATGCCGTCGATCCCGGGCATCCGGATGTCCATCAGCACCACGTCGGGCCGGTGCTCCGCGGCCGCGCGCACCGCGGCGAGCCCGTCCCCGACCTCGGCGACGACCTCGATGTCGGGGGCGGACCCCAGGATCAGCACCAGCCCGGTGCGGACCGCCTCCTGGTCGTCCGCCACCACCACGCGGATGCTCACCGGGTACCTCCGCCGAACGGGAGTGCGGCGCGGACCAGCCAGCCGTCGCCGTCCGGCCCCGCGACCAGGGTGCCGCCGACCGCGCGGGCCCGCTCGGCCAGACCGGCCAGGCCGGTGCCACCGTGCAGCGCCGGGCCCTCGGTCGCCGGTCGGCTGCCCGGCTCGTTGCGGACCTCGATGACGAGCTCCTCCCCGACGGTCCGCAGCCGGACGGCGACCGGCGCGCCGGGGGCGTGCTTCGCCGCGTTGGTCAGCGACTCCTGCACGATCCGGAAGCCGGCGAGCTCGACGGGGGCACCGACCTCGGTCCCCGGGGGGCGATCGTCGACGTGGCGGACGGTCAGCCCGGCGGCGCGGACCTCGTCGAGCAGCCGGTCCAGCTCGGACAGCCGGGCCGGTGCGGTGTGCGGGTCGTGCGGGCCGCCGGTGCGCAGCAGCCCGATCATCGTGCGCATCTCGCCGAGTGCCGCCACCCCGGACTCGCGGACGGTGCCGAGCACCCGGCGCATCATCGCCGGATCGGCGCCGGAGTGCAGCGCGGCCTCCGACTGCAGCGCGATCGCCGACAGCCGCCCCGCGACGACGTCGTGCAGGTCGCGGG
This sequence comes from Pseudonocardia autotrophica, assembly GCF_003945385.1. Taxonomy (NCBI): domain Bacteria; kingdom Bacillati; phylum Actinomycetota; class Actinomycetes; order Pseudonocardiales; family Pseudonocardiaceae; genus Pseudonocardia; species Pseudonocardia autotrophica. The sequence continues at coordinate 6,616,694 of NZ_AP018920.1, read as the reverse complement.
CCATCCGGGCCCGTTCCTCGGCGACCGCCGCGTCCCGTTCCCTGGCCGCCGCCCTGGCCGCCTCCCGGGCGCGGGCGCGCTCGACCTCGGCGATGTCGGCGTGCCGGCGCACCTCCAGCCCCCACACCGTGGGCACACCGACGACCAGGACCAGATTGAACAGGCTCAGGATCGCCAGCCGCCCGCCGCCGAACACCAGCGCGGCCCCGGCGAGCAGTGCCACCACGATCCCGGAGCAGACCGCGACGATCTGCGCGGTGCGCCGCGGCGGGTACCGGACGGCGCAGTAGAGCAGATCGGTGAACACCACCAGGGTCCCGACGTCGGTGCGCGACTGCCAGACCACCCCCACGGCCAGCGCCAGCGTGCCGAGGGCCAGCCCGGCCGGGGCCAGCGCCCGCCGCAGCACCGCACCCAGGCAGGCGAGCGCCAGCACGGTGACCGCCGGGACCGTCATCCCGCCGCCGTCCCCGGACCACGGCACCCCCACATCCGGGAGCGCCCACATCAGCAACAGCCCGAACGCGAACCAGCCGAGCGCGACCCCGGCGTCCCGGACCGGCAGCGGCAGCCCGCGCAGATCGGTACGGAGATCGGCACGGACACGGAGCACCCCGACATCCCAGCACGTCCCGGGCGGTCCGTGCGTCCGTCGAAGGAGGTACGACCGGATCGGTCGTGCGCCGGACGACCGGGGCGGCGTGACCGGACACGATCGTCGGCCATGGGGGAGATGTTGCTCGCCGAGCCACTGCTGTGGCTGATCGGCGCCGCCGAGATCGGGTTCTGGCTGTTCCTGGCGGCCGGTCTGGCCGCCCGTTACCTGCTGCGCCGCACCGGACTCGGCGCCGCGCTGCTGCTCGGCGTACCGCTGATGGACGTGGTGCTGATCGTCGCCGCCACCGCGGACATCGCATCCGGCGGCGAGCCGTCCCGGGTGCACGGACTGGCCGCGGTGTATCTCGGCGTGACCGTCGCGTTCGGACATTCGCTGGTCCGCTGGGCGGACGCCCGGTTCGCGCACCGGTTCGCCGGTGGGCCGCGCCCGGTGCGGCCGCCGCGCGGCGGCCGGGCCCGGATGCGCTACGAGTGGCGCGAGTTCGGGAAGGTCGTGCTGGCCTGGGTGATCGCGGCCGGGGTGCTGTGCCTGCTCACCGTGGTCGGCGGGCGCGGGATCCCGGAGCTCGCGCAGTGGCCTGCCGACCCGATGTGGGCCTGGCTGCTGCGGGTGTCGACGGTCGCCGCGATCTGGTTCGTCGCCGGTCCGCTGTGGGCGACCGTGCTGCCCGGCGCCGACGACCGGGAGCGGGACCGTGTCCGGGCCTAGGCTCGCCGCGCCGGACGTCCTGCGCGGGCTGGCCATCGCCGGCACCTTCGCGACCAACGTGTGGGTGTTCGCCGATCCGCGCGGGCCCGCTGCGGTGTTCGCCGGGTTCGCCGGCGGCTGGTGGCTCGACGCCGTGTTGCGCGCGGTCGCGAACGGGAAGTTCCTGGCGCTGCTGACGCTGCTGTTCGGGATCGGGATGGAGCTGCAGTACCGCTCCGCGGTGCGCCGCGGGCTGCGGTGGCCGGGGCGCTACCTGATCCGGGCCGGGATCCTGTTCGCCGAGGGCCTGCTGCACTACGTGCTGGTGTTCGAGTTCGACGTGCTGATGGGCTACGCGATCGCGTCGGTGCTGGTGGCCTGGCTGGTCGGGCGGTCGCGGACGGTGCGGCTGGTCGCCGCCGGGCTGGCCGGCGCGTTCGTCGTGCTGGTCGTCGGGGCGGTCACCCTCGGCGCGTTCGCGCAGACCGGCGATCCGGTGCTCCCGCCGTACCCGGCGACCTGGACCGGGCAGGTGTGGCTGCGGCTCACCCAGCCGCTGCTGTTCCGGATCGAGCTGGTGCTGATCGTGCCGTCGGCGGTGGTGCTGTTCCTGGCCGGTGCGGCGCTGCTGCGCGCCGGGGTGTTCGACGACGGCGGCGCCCGGCTCCGGCGGACGCTGATGCTGCTCGGATCGGCCGGGGTGCTGCTGAACGTGGTGGCGGTGCTCGCCGGGCCGGCCTGGTTCGCCGTCGAGCGTTACCTGGTCGCGCCGCTGGTGGCGGCCGGGTTGCTCGGGCTGGTGCCGGAGGTGCTGAACCGGATGCGCGACCCGGCCGGGCCGGTGCGGCGCGGCCTGACGGCGATCGGCCGGACGGCGATGACCTGCTACGTCGGCCAGAACATCCTGGCCGCGCTGCTGTTCCACGCCTGGGGGTTCGGGCTGAGCGGCGCGCTCGCCGGGATGGCCCCACCGGCCCGTACGGCCCTCGTGGTCGCGGTCTGGGCCGGGGTGATGACGGCGTCCGCGGTGGCGTCGGCGTGCTGGCTGCGGTCGCACGACCGGGGCCCGCTGGAGTCGATCGCGCACCGCGCGGCCGGCCCCGGAGCTCCCGGAGTTCCCGGCGGTCTCAGAGATCGACGACCAGCCAGCCGCCGTGATGCTCGGTGACCTCGAACGGGCGCCCGGTACGCGCGCCGATCCGGTCCAGGACGGCCGTGTCGAAGGTCCGCACGTGCCCCCAGGCCGGGTTCGGCTCGTCCTCGAACGGGACGGCGACGACGACCCGCCGCCGGGCCAGACGCAGCATCTCGGCGACCACCTCGTCGCCGTCGGCCTCGGGCAGGTGCTCGATGAGGTGCACCGCGAACACGGTGTCGGCGCAGCGGTCCGGCAGCGCGACGGCGCGCGCGTCGGCGACGTGCGTCTCGACGTCGGCACCCAGCTGCGGGGCCATCCGGGCCAGCAGGCCGACCGTGCCGCCGGTGAGGTCGGTGGCGGTGACCCGGTGCCCGTCGCGGGCCAGCTGCAGGGACAGGAAGCCGAAACAGCAGCCCAGCTCCAGGACGTCGTCGCCGACGACGAGGGTGCGGGCGTGGGCGTGCACCGGGGCGGTCTCGGCGTTCGTCCCGCCCGGCTCCGGTTCGCCGGCCAGCGCGTCGAGGGTGTTGCGGTAGAAAGCGAGCCAGGCGTCGTCGGGGAACTCCGGGTCCTTCGCCGCGCTCGCGACACAGGCCACGAACGCCTCCTCGAACCGCTCGGCGGGCAGCAGCCCCGGCTGGACGAGGGTGCGGTCCAGCCAGCCGGCGAGATCGTTGCTGAGCCGGTCGGTGTCGATCATCGGCGCTCCTGGGCGGGACGGGGCCCTTCACGCTAGGTCGCCGGTGTGCCGCGCACCATCTCCGACCATCCGGGTCCTCCCCCTCCGGACGGCCGGGCCGGTAGCGGCCGGACGGCTATGTGGGCAACCCTGTGGACAGCCCCGCGGACGATTCCGCGAACAGCCCCGTTGCCAGGGCCACGGCCAGCGCGGCGGCCCGGACGATCGGCTCCGCGCTGCGCTCGGCCTTCGAGCCGGCCAGCCCGCCGTCGTAGACGAGCTGGATCCGGGCGGCGGTCTCGTCCGGGTCCGGATGCCCGAGCTGCACCAGCGCGTCGCGGAACGCGGTGCGCTGCCGGGCCCGGTGCTCGGCGACGACCGGGGCGACCGGCGAGGCCGGTCCGGGGAACTCGGTCGCGGCGTTGAGATAGAGGCAGCCGCGGTAGCCGCGCCGGCGGGCGGCCGACGAGGCGAGTTCGAAGGCGGCGCGGATCCGGCCGAGCGGGTCGTCGGCGAGCCCCCGCACCGCGCGCTGCCAGCGGAGCAGGTCGTTGTGGTCGGCGCGCTCCAGGTAGGCGGTGACCAGCGCGTCCTTGGAGCCGTAGTGCGCATACAGGCTGGCTCGCGCGACCCCGGCGGACGCGATCACCCGGTCGATGCCGACGGCCCGGATGCCCTCGCGGTCGAACAGCGTGGCCGCCGCGTCGAGCAGGCGTTCCGCGGGACCGAGGGTGGTAGGGGGCGCAGGCGGCACGAGACGAGCATAACTCCGCACTGGACAGATAGACCGATCTGTCTGTTACCGTCGTCGGTGTGAGGACGTTCTGGCTGGTGAAGCGCCGCCACGTCGACCTGCTCCGGGTCGTCGCCGCGGCGTGTCCCGGCTCCTCGCCGCAGGCCTGATCCAGGTCTGCCGCGCGCCTGCGCGCGCTGTCTCGTATCCCCACGTGCTCCGCGTCCCCGCCTGCGGGCGGCCACGCGCGCCGTGCATCCCGACCCCGGAGGTCGCACCATGTCGCTGTTCCTGTTCGAGTTCGTCCCCGCCACCGCCGAGCGGGACGCGGTGACCGCGCTGCTCGGTGAGGTCGACCGCGCCTCCGCCGCGGCCGGCGCGACGCTGATCGAGTCGCAGGTCACCGGCGGTCACGACCGGGTCTTCTCGGTCGTCGAGGCGGACTCGGCCGACGGTCTGGCCGGCCGGTTCGACGCGCTGCCCGGGGTGGCCGAGGTCGCCGGGCCGGACGAGGTGCGCCTGGTCGGCGCCGATCTCGACGAGCTCAAGAAGACCAAGCCCGCCGCCGGCTACCTGGTCGAGTGGGACTTCCCGGACGGCCTCGACATGGACACCTACCTGGCCCGCAAGAAGGCGAAGGCGCCGCTGTACGCCGACGTCCCCGAGGTCAGCTTCCTGCGTACCTACGTGCGCGAGGACATGACCAAGTGCCTGTGCTTCTACGACGCCGAGGGCGGCGAGGAGGACGTGGTCCGCGGCCGCAAGGCCGTCGACACCCCGATCGACCGGCTGCACACCCTCGCCGGCGGCGACCGGTGACCGCGCCCGCCACCGAGCTGCTCGGCACCTGGTTCGCCGACGCGGCCGGGCCGGTCGACCGCGGGGAGGACGACGTCCGCACCGGGTTGCGCATGCTCGGTGAGCGGGACCTGATCGCGCCGTCCGGTTCCGGTGCGGCGCACGCGGTGCGCCTGGTCGAGGGGATCGCCCGCGACTGCATGAGCTCGGCGTTCGCCACCTGGGCGCAACGGATGACCGTCGAGTACCTGTCGCACGCCGACCGGCCCGACGCCGCGCTCACCGATGCGGTGCGGCGGGCCGGCCGGATCGGCGCCACCGCGATGGCGCCTGCGCTGCGCGACCTGGCCGGGCTGGAGCCGGTCCCGGTGGTGGCGACCCCGGCCGCGGACGGCGGGCTGGTGCTCGACGGGCCGATCCGGTGGGCGTCCAACCTGTTCGACGACGCCGTCGTCGTGCTCCCGGTCCGGCTGGGTACCGACGGCCGGGCCGTCGTCCGGATCTGTACCACCGACGACGGCGTGCACCGGGCGCCGCGCCCGACGCTGCTCGCGCTGAACGGGACCGGCTCCACCTCGGTGCGCCTCGAGGGTGTCCGGGTCGCGCCCGAGGCGGTGCTGTCCCGCGACATGCGGTCCTTCGTCGGCGCCATCCGGCCGACGTTCCTGCTGGTGCAGAGCGCGTTCTGCAGCGGACTCGCCGGCCGGTCCGCGGACGCGGCCCTTCAGGGGGCCACCGGGACGTCCGAGCCGCTGGCCCCGGACGCGCGGGCGGTCGCCGAGCGGGCCGCCGACGTGCACGACCGGCTGCACACACTGGCCGCCGATCCGGCGGCGGCCGGCCCGGCGGAGCTGCTGCGGCTGCGACTGGACGCCGCGAGCACCGCCACCGACGCCACCCGGGTCGAGTCCGCGGTCCGAGGCGGAGCCGGCTACGTCGCGAGCAGCGACGTCGCGCGCCGGCTCCGCGAGGGCGCGTTCCTCCCGGTCCAGGCCCCCACGGAAGGACACCTCAGATGGGAACTGTCGCGCTCGCTCTGACCGGCGCCGTGCGCCGCTACGGCCCGCGGACCGTGCTGGACGAGGTGGACCTGGAGATCGAGCGCGGCGACCGGCAGGTCGTGCTCGGTCCCACCGGCAGCGGGAAGTCCACCCTGCTGCGGGTCCTCGCCGGCCTGGAACCCCTCGACGGCGGCACCCTGCACCGGCCCGGCGACCCGGTCACCGCGACCGTGTTCCAGGAGCCGCTGCTGCTGCCGTGGCTGACGGTCCGGGAGAACGTCCGGCTGGGTGGGAGGTACCGCGCCAACCGGAGCCGGTTCGACGACGCGCACGCCGACGCCCTGCTGGACCGGTTCGGGATGGCCGGGCACGCCGAGGCCCGTCCCGCGGCATTGTCCGGCGGACAGGCCCAGCGGGTCGCGATCGCCCGCGGGATGGCGGTCCGGCCCGACGTGCTGCTGCTCGACGAGCCGTTCGGGGCGCTCGACCCGGCGACCCGCGCCGAGCTGCAGACCTGGCTGCGCGGGTTCGCCCAGGAGGAGGGCCTGACCCTGGTGCTGGTCACCCACGACGTCGACGAGGCGCTCTACCTGGGCACCCAGGTCACCGCACTGGACGGGGACGGCGGTATCGGCGGCCGGTGGACCCCGGCGGCGTCCGAGACACCCGGCGGGCATCCGCTGCGCGACGAGGTGCTGGCCGGCTACCGCTCCCAGGTGGTGGCCGCCCGGTGAGCGGCACCAGCAGGCGCACCCTGCTGCGCGCCGCGGCCGGGCTGGGCGCCGTCGCCGCCGTCGGCGGTGGGATGGCCGGGATCGCCGATCTCGCCACCGCGGGCCGCAGCACCGCGCGCTCCGGCGCCGGGCTGCGGATCGGCTACCTGCCGATCACCGACGCCTCCCCGCTGCTGGTCGCGCACGCCCAGGGCCGGTTCGCCGAGGCCGGGCTCGACGTCGAGCGGCCGGTGCTGTTCCGCGGCTGGGAGTCACTCGCGCAGGCGTTCCTGGCCGACGAGGTCGACGTCGTCCACCTGCTGATGCCGTTCGCGGTGCAGCTGCGCTACGCGCTCGGCGCCCGGTTGCAGATGATCGCCTGGAGCCACACCAACGGCTCCGCGCTGACCGTCGGCCACCAGGTGCGTGAGCTCTCCGACCTGGCCGGTCAGCAGGTCGCGATCCCGTTCTGGTGGTCGATCCACAACGTGATGCTGCAGCGGATGCTGCGCGGTGCCGGACTGCGCGCCGTGGTGCGCGAGCAGCCGTCGGCCCGGGACGGCACGGTCGGGCTCGTGGTGCTCAGCCCGGCCGACATGCTCCCCGCGCTGGACACCGGGCGGGTCGCCGGCTACATCGTCGCGGACCCGTTCAACGCCGCCGCCGAGATCCGCCGGGTCGGCCGGATCGCGCACTTCGTCGGGGACTCCTGGCGCCGGCACGCCTGCTGCGTGGTCGTCGTGCGGTCCGATCTCGTCGACTCCGACCCGGGTGCCGTGCAGGGCGTCACCGATGCGATCACCGGAGCCCAGCAGTGGATCGACGGCGCCCGCGCCGACGCCGCATCGGTGCTCTCCACCGGCCGCTACCTGCCCCAGCCGCTGCCCGCGATCACCCGCGCACTGGACCAGCCGCCGCGCTCCCCGCTGCATCCGGACTGGTACGGCGAACGGATCGGTTTCGAGCCGTTCCCGTTCCCCGGCTACACCGGCGCGCTGGTCGAGTCGATGCGCGACACCGTCGTCGACGGCGACACCTCGTTCCTGGACGGCCTGGACCCGGCCTCGGTGCACGCCGACCTGACCGACGACCGGTTCGTCCGCCGCAGTATCGAGCGGCACGGCGGCCCGGCCGCGTTCGGTCTGCCCGCCTCCCTCACCCGCACCGAGGAAGTGACCCCCGTATGAGCGCCGCCCCGCCCCGCCCGGCCCCGTCCCGCACGAGCCCGCCGGGCAGGTCCGGCCCGTCCGGCGGTGCCGGACGGCTGCTCGCGCCGCTGGCCGGGACCGCCGTCGCCGTCGCGCTGTGGTGGCTGGTGACCACCCCGCTGGCCGCGCCGGACAGCATGCTCCGGGCGTTCGCCCCGCAGCAGGCGGTGCCCGCGATCGGGGCGCTCGCCGCCGACGGGGTGCTGCTGGAGGACATCGCGACCAGCCTGTGGCGGCTGCTGCTCGGCCTGCTCGTGGCCGGGGTGCTGGGCATCGCGATCGGGCTGGCGGTCGGTTCGTCGGCGCTGCTGGAGCAGGGCACCCGGCCGGTGTTCCAGTTCCTGCGGATGGTCTCCCCGCTGGCCTGGGCGCCGGTCGCGATCGGGGTGTTCGGTATCGGGCACCGGCCGGTGGTCTTCCTGGTCGCCGCCGCGGCGGTGTGGCCGATCGTGCTGAACGTCGTCGCCGGGGTGCGAGCCGTCGACCCGAAGCTCACCCTGGTCGCCCGGTCGCTCGGGGCGAGCCGCCGGGAGACGCTGTCGACGGTCGTGCTGCCGACGGTCCGGCCGCATCTGCTCACCGGGGTGCGGCTCGCGCTGGGGATCGGCTGGGTGGTGCTGGTGCCCGCGGAGATGCTCGGCGTCACCTCGGGACTGGGCTACGAGATCCTCAACTCCCGTGACCAGCTCGCCTACGACAAGGTGATGGCGGTGATCCTGGTGATCGGGGCGCTCGGCTACGGGCTCGACGCGGCCGCCCGGCGGCTGCTGGGGGCACCCGCGACCGGCTGAGTGCGGGACGGGCGGACCGGGACGTCGCGACCCTGTCGCCCGGGACGGTGGCTCCCCGAACCTGGTCACCGAACCCCACCCGGACCCGGGAGCCGACATGCATCCACTCGAACCGTCCGCCCGTGACACCCGCCGGCCGACCCGGCCCGCAGCGGCGGAGGCGCCCCGGCCGGTCGCGCGGACGGCCGGCCGGGCACGGGTCGCCGCGGCCGGGCTCGCCATCGCCGCCGCGGTCGCTGCGGTCAACCTGCTCGTCCGCCCCCTGGCCGCCGACGCGACGGCCGATCGCGCGGCGGTGCTCGCCGTCCGGGAGGCGGTGTGGTTGTTCGGCGCCGTGGGCGGCATCGCCACCGGAGCCGTGTTCGTGGCACTCGGTCTGGTCGTGTGCCTGGTCGTCCCGGCCGGTCGCGGGTACGCGTCGGCGACCTCGGGTGCGGCCCTGACGGTCCTCGGTGGGATCTCCTTCGCCGCCGGCTTCTTCGCGTTCGGGGTGTCGAGCTGGTTCGCGACCCTCCCGCTGGACGACCCGGCGGCGTCGGTGGCGTTGTTCGACGCGGTGCAGGCCGACGCGATGCGGTCGTTCGGCCCGCAGCTCGCCGGGTTCCTGCTCGCCTCGGTGGGGACGGTGCTGCTGGCCGTCGCGCTGTGGCGGTCGCGCACCGTCCCCCGGTGGCTGCCCGCGACGACGGTGCTCGCCCTCGTCGCGATGTTCCTGGTCGGGGGCGGGTTGCTCTACGATCTGCTGCACGCGGCCTTCATGGCCACGCTGGTGGTGCTCGCGGTGTACTGCTGGCGATCGGGACCCCGGCTCACGCCCTCGTCCGGTCGGACCGACCCGTGAGCAGGTCCGTGCGCGACGAGTTCCGAGGCGGCCGCTGTGGCGACAGGGACGACGGGAGCTGCCGGCCCGGCGGGAGCCGCCGGGTCCATCGGCGCGGCCCCGATGGTGGCCGGCGACGGCGGGCCGGGCCCGGCCCCGCCGGTGCAGAGCAGGCGGCTCCTCGGCGTCGCCCGGACGGCGGTCGTCGCGGTCGGCACGGTCCTGCTCGGGGCCCAGCTGGCCGTCGGTGTGCTGACCGTGACCGGTGCACCGGCACTGCCGGAGGTGACCTTCGCCCCGTGGACCTCTCCCGCCGGGCGGGCGGTCCTGGCGGCCTGGGGTGTCGACGTGCGCTGGTGGGCGGTGGGCTACGTGGCCGTCGCGCTCGCCACGACAGCCGTGTCGGCGGTCGCGGCATGGCTCGTCCTGCGCGGTGAGCCCTCCCCGTACCGGCTCCATCTGGGGCTCTCCCTGGTGCTGTTCGGGACGCTCGGGTCCGAGTTGGCGCTGGTCGCGGACGCGTTGTTCCCGCAGGCAGGCGGGTTGGGCCGGCGTCTGCAGGGGCTGGGCATCGTGCCGCTGTTCCTGGCCGCGTACGTCTTCCCCGACGGCCGGTTCGTGCCGTCCTGGGCACGCTGGCCGTTCGCCGGCTGGCTGGTGTTGCTGGCGGCGGCCTCCCTCGTCGATGACGACGGTCGGGCCGCGGGATGGAGCCCCGCCGAGGACGTGGCGATCATGCTGCTGTTCGGCAGCTGCGTCGCCGCCCAGGTGTTTCGGTACGTGCGTGTCTCCGGCCCGGTCGAACGGCTGCAGGCGCGCTGGTTGCTCGCTGCGGTCATGGCCTGGTTCGTCCTGGCCGTCGTGCTCATCGCCACCCCGCTGCGCTCGCTGATTCACGAGGCGAGCCCGGCCGGGCTCGCCTCGTACGCCGTGGTGCTGCCGCTGAGCAGTGCTGTACTGGCGCTGGTGCCCGCGGCGATCGCGGCGGCGGTGCTGCGGTACCGGCTCTTCGAGATCGACCTGTGGGTGAGCCGCACCGTGGTGCACGGTGTGCTGACGGCGTTCGTCGTCGTCGTGTACGCACTCGTCGTCGGAGGTGTCGGCAGCCTCTGGCCGATCGGGAACCCGGCGCTGTCGGTCCTCGCCGCGGCGCTGGTGGCGCTGGCGTTCGCGCCGGTACGCGCCGTCGTGCAGACGCGGGTGGAGCGGCTGGTGCTCGGCGAGCGGGGCGACCCCCACCGGGCGCTCGCCCGGCTGGGCGACCGGCTGCGCGGGACGCTCCTGCCGGAGGACGTCGCTCCGGCGCTGGTCGACGCCGTGCGGGAGGCGCTGCGCGTGCCCTGCGCAGCGGTGTCGGTACCCGATGGCACCGGCGAGCGGCTGCTGGCCTGCTCCGGCCGGTCGGGGACCCCGGTCGACGGTGTCGACCTCACCCACCGGGGCGAGTACGTGGGCCGGCTGCTCGTCGGCAGGCGCAGCCCCGGGGAGCGGTTCGCGGCGGCCGACCTGCGGCTGCTCGCCGATCTCGCCGGGCACTGCGGGACAGCGCTGTACGCGGCACGGGAGTCCGACCGTCTCCGGATGCTCGCGGCCGACCTGCAACGTGCCAGGACCCAGCTGGTCACGGCCCGCGAGGAGGAACGCAGGCGGCTCCGCCGAGACCTGCACGACTCGCTCGGGCCGGCGCTGGGCGGGCAGATGATGGTGATCGGCGCGGCCCGGTCGCTGCTGGAGACCGATCCCGCTGCTGCCGACCGGCTGCTCGGCGACCTGGGCGGTCTGTGCGGGCAGGCGCTCGACGAGGTGCGCCGGCTCGCCAGGGAGCTCCGCCCGCCGGCGCTCGACGACGCGGGCCTCGCCGCTGCGCTCGACCAGGCTGCGGAGCCACATCGCCGCCACGGGCTGGAGGTCCGGGTGGACGTCGCGGATCTGTCGTCGTCACCGGCCGCCGTGCAGTCGGCCGTCTACCGGATCGCGGTGGAGGCGATGACGAACGTCGCGCGGCACGCGGGCGCCACGTGCTGCGCGGTGACCGTTCGCCACACGGGAGATGGTCTCGACCTGGAGATCACCGACGACGGCCGCGGTCCGGCGCCGGACGCCGGCGCCGGGGTCGGAACGGCATCCATGCGGGAACGCGCCGAGGAGCTCGGCGGCTGGTGCGAGATGCGGTCGGGAGCGGCCGCCGGGACGGTCGTGCTGGCCCGGCTGCCGCTCCCGCGAGACGGCGACGGGGGCGCGAAGTGACCGAATCGAGCCGGGTACGCGTGTTGGTCGCCGATGATCACCCGACGGTCCGCTACGGACTGCGTGCGGTGCTCGGTTCGGACCCGTCGGTGCAGCTCGTGGGAGAGGCCGGGGCCGGGGAGCAGGTGGTGGCGCTCGCGGCCGAGACGGTGCCGGACGTCGTCCTGATGGACGTCACCATGCCCGGCCTCAACGGGATCGAGGCGACCCGGCGGATCCTCGGCGCGACGCCGTCGGTGCGCATCGTCATGCTGACCATGTACGACGACAGTGCGTCGGTGCTCGCCGCGGTCCGCGCCGGTGCCCGCGGCTACCTCCTCAAGGGCGCCGACCGGGACGAGATCCTCCGCGCGGTGCACGCCGCCGCGGGCGGGGCCGGTGTGTTCGCCGCTGCGGCGACCGAACATCTCGCCGCCCGGGTCACCGGAGCGCGAACGCCGGGGGCGGCGGCGGGTGGTCTGCCCGGACTGACCGAACGGGAGCGGGAGCTGCTCGACCTCATGGCCCGGGGGCTGACCAACGCCGCGATCGCCGATCGGTTCCGGATCAGCCCCAAGACCGTCCGGAACCACACCTCGACGATCGTCGCCAAGCTCGGGGAGCAGGGCCGGGCCGGTGCAGTGGCGCGGGCCAGGGCCGCCGGGCTCGGCGGTCCGGACGAGGCAGGCTGACGCCACCGACGGTTCAGACGGCGTCGTGTGCCGCGACCAGCCGGGCCTTGAGCGCGGTGTCCTTGTTCACCGGGTCGTGCGCGCCGTCGGGGACGGTGCCCGCGGCGACCGCGATCGCGTTCATGGTGCCGACCATCCGGCACAGGTGCGCGATGCGGCGTTCGGTCGCGTCGATCGGCGGGAGGCCCTCGACCAGGGCCAGCGTGCGGTCGACCCAGATCACCTCGGCGTGCAGCCCGGCTTCCTCCAGCACCGCGCGCAGCCGGACCGCGATCTCGTGCCGGGACAGGCCGTTCCAGCTCTCCAGGGTGCGCGCGTCGAGCGGGAACAGCCGCCCCCGGTCGCGCAGCCAGATCAGTTCCAGGGCGTGCGCCCGGCCGTAGGCGCAGTAGACGCAGCCGTTCGCCAGGGAGATCGTGAGCCCGGCGAGATGGGTCCGGATGGGCCCGAGCACCCGCAGCGTCACGAGGAACCGCGGGAAGTTCAGCGCGAACCAGCGCAGCGCCGGCCCGTTACCCATCGTCGCCACCATCGCCGGGATCACCCCCGGCATGTATCCCCACAGCGCGGTGCACATGCGCGCGAGCATGCGTACCACGAGCCCACCGTCACCCATCGCGGGACGCTCCTTCTCAGGGGGGACGACCGACTGTACCTCCGCGAGGACGGAACGTGATGATGATTCGGTCGAACGGCCTAGAACACGCGTGCTGGACGCCGCTCAGCGGCCGATCAGCTCACCTGCCATCTCGTTGGTCGTCGTCTCCAGGCCCGACAGGTCCCGGACCACCCGGACGCGGTCGCAGAACTCGGCGTAGGTGGGCAGGTCGCAGCGGCCCAGTCCCCAGGAGTAGCGGGGCTCGGGGGTCAGCCAGATCGTCTCCCGCGCGCGGCGGGTGATCTCGATGAACGCCTCGGTGTTCGGGTCGTTGCCGTTGCCGCGGCCGTCGCCGAGTACCAGCACGGTGGTCCGCCGGGTGACCGCCGACCCGTGGTCCTCCAGGAACTGGCCGAACGCCAGGCCGTAGTCCGAGTTGGCGTCGACGTCGAGCTGGTCGCCGCCGAAGACCAGCCCGAGTGCGTGCTCGACCGGATGATCGGCGAACAGGTCGGTCACCTCGACCAGGTCGGCCACGAACGCGAACGAACGCACCTGGCCGAACAGGTCCTGCAGCCCGTGCACCAGGTGCAGGGTGAACCGGGCGGTGGCCCGGACCGACAGCGAGACGTCGGCGAGCACCACCAGTCGTGGCTTGTCCTCCTGCCGCGCCACGGTGACCGGGGCGAACGGCACCCCGTCGTAGCGCATGTTGCGGCGCATGGTCCTGGCCGAGTCGATCCGGCCGCGCGGGGACACCCGGCGCCGGTGGGTCAACGCGCCGTGCAACGACTTGGCGAGCCGGCGCAGCGAGTCCTCCAGCTGCATCCGTTCGGTCTCCGACGCCCGGTCGACCTCGGCGACGCGTTCGGCGTCGTCGTGCCCCTCGACGATCCGCTGCTCGATCTCCAGCAGCTTCTCCAGATGCGCCTTCAGCAGCTCGGGGAGGTTCTCCAGCACCCCGGTGAGTCGCCTGCGCAGCGCGGCGGCGTCGTCCTCGGTGCCATAGGTGGAGGCGTCCACAGCGTCTTCCGCGGAGGACAGCCAGCCCAGCAGCGCGTCCTGCTGGGCGACCGAGAGATCGGCGTCGACCTTGGTGCCCTGGGCCTGCGAGATGTCGCCGGGCAGACCGCCACCGGAGAACCGGTCGGTCTCGATCTGCACCCGCTGCCCCTCGGCGACGTCGCCCGCCTGCTCCTTGGAGAGCACGATCTCGTCGGTCATCGAGGCCATGTCGATCTTGTTGGCCTCCTGGTGCAGGTTGTACTGCTCGGCCAGGTCCTCCGGGTCGAAGAAGTCCCGGATGTCGGCCGGTGTGCCGTGGTCGTGCCCCTCCTGCGGGGTCTCCGACGGCTCCTCGGACAGCGTGAAGTTCTCCAGCGGCGTGTCGTCGGTCATGTCGCCGTGCCCGTGCCCGTGGCCGTGGCCGGTGTCCGACTCGCCGACCTTGACCAGGGAGAAGAACAGGTCGAAGACCTCGTCGTAGGTGGCCTCGTCGCGCCGGTCCTTCACCAGCGCGACGCGCAGCGCCTCCTTCAGGACGCCCCGGTCGGACAGCACCCCCGGCTGGGCGGCGCAGGCCATCGCGTCCAGGGCCTCGGAGACCGAGATGCGTACCGCCCGGATCCGCAGGAGCCGGACGAAGCGGTGGATGCTCGCTTCCACGTCGCGGCCCTCAGAGCGGACGCTTGCGGGCGCCGAACGACCGGGCCCCCTGGCCGGGGGTCACGCTCCGCAGCGGTGGGGCGGCTCGTCCGGCAGCGGCCGTGTTGCCGTAGCCGTCGGCGTGCCGGCCGGGCTGGTCCTTCGCGGCGCGGCGGGCGCGGCCGTCGACGTCACCGTCGTCCGGATCGTCGGTGCGGGGCCGGTCACCGTCGCGGGGCCGGTCGCTGCCGCGCGGCGGCTCGTCGTCGTGCGAGTGGTCCCCATCGTGCCCGTGGCCATGGCCGTGTCCGTGCCCGTGGCCGTGCTCGGTGACGACCGCGTTCGGGTCGACCAGGCGCGGGATCGCGTCGAGTGCCTTGCGGACGTCCTTGTCGTACTTCACGACGACCGAGACGGTGTCCGACAGGATCTGCGAGTCGAGCTCTTCGACCCCGAGTACGGCCAGGGTGCGCGCCCAGTCGATGGTCTCCGAGATCGACGGTGCCTTGCGCAGCTCCAGCTCGCGCAGCCCGCGCACCACCCCGACGAGCTCCTCCGCCAGCTGGTCGGTGAGCCCGGTCTTCTTCGACCGCACGATCTCCAGCTCGCGCTGGGCCGAGGGGTAGTCGAGGAACAGGTGCAGGCAGCGGCGCTTCAGCGCGGCCGCGAGGTCACGGGTGTTGTTCGAGGTCAGCAGCACGTAGGGGCGGTGCTTGGCGACGAAGGTTCCGACCTCGGGCACCGAGATCTGGTACTCGCCCAGCGTCTCCAGCAGCACCGCCTCCAGGGCCTCGTCGGCGCGGTCGACCTCGTCGATCAGCAGCACGCACGGCTGCTCGGACCGGATCGCCTCCAGCAGCGGGCGCGGCGCCAGGAACCGCTCGGAGAAGAAGACGCTCTCCTGCGACCCGATCCGGTCGACGGCCGACTCCAGGTCCGGGGCGTCCTCGACGACCTGCCCGATCTTCTCGCGCAGGATCTGGGTGTACATGAGCTGCTTGCCGTAGTCCCACTCGTACAGGGCCTTGGTCTCGTCCTGCCCCTCGTAGCACTGCAGGCGCAGCAGGCGGCGTCCGGTGGCCAGCGCGAGCATCTTCGCCAGCTCGGTCTTGCCGACACCGGCCGGCCCCTCCAGCAGCAGCGGCTTGTCCAGCCGGGTGAGCAGGAAGACCGTGGTCGCGAGCCGGGTGTCGGCGATGTAGCCCTGCTCGCGCAGGGTCTCCACGACCTGGTCGACGGACTCGAACGGCGCCGTGTCCGGCACGGGGCTCTCAGCGCTCGTGGAGTCGGGAACGGGAGTCACGCTGGGAATCTCCTTCACAGGCCGCACCGGAGTCGTGGTGCGGCGGGCCGCGCAGCCGACGGGCCCACCCATCGCGAGTATGACCTCGCGCGGGTGGGCCCGCTGGCGCGAACTGGGATCGGGCCGGCCGGACGATCAGCTGAGCAGGTCGTCCAGATCGCCGTTGATGGAGTGCTCGACGACCGGGCGGACGGTCTCGAAGGTGCACTCCTTCGGGTTGCCCGGGGTGCAGGCGTCACCCAGGACGTGGTTGGTGATGCGGTCGACGTCCGCGGCGTCACCGACGATGGTCGGCGCGTTCTCGTAGAACTTCGTCGGGCCGATGCCCAGCCGGTTCTTCGAGTAGGTGTCCTGCTTGACGTCGGCGAACTTCTCCGGGATGCCCACGTCGCGCAGCAGCCGGATGGACGCGGCGAGCGCGGCGTCGGCGGCCTGCGGCTTGGTCATGCCACGGGTGTCGACGCCCATCGCCTCGGCGATGTCGGCGAAGCGCTCGTAGACGACCGGCATGTTGAACGCCCACACGCGGGGCAGCGCGATGGCGTTGTTCAGGCCGTGGTGGGTGTCGTAGAACGCCGACACCGCGTGGCTGATCGAGTGGATGATGCCGAGGCCACCGGAGTTGAACGCCTGGGCGGCGATGTACTGCGCGTACATCATGCCCTCGCGGCCGGAGAGCTCCTGGCCGTTCCACACGGCCTTGCGCAGGCTCTGCGAGGTGAGCTTGATCGCGTGCAGCGCGTTGCCGAGCGACGGCTGGAAGTCCAGCCGCGAGACGTAGGGCTCGGAGGCGTGCGCGAGCACGTCGAAGCCGCACTGCGCGGTGTAGTCGATCGGGCAGTCGAAGTAGAGCACCGGGTCGTCGATCGCCAGGGTGGTCACCGAGGCGTCGTCGAACGCGACGTACTTGTGCGGGTTGTCGGGGTCGGTCGTGGTGTCGGTGATCACGTACGCCCACGAGGTCTCGGAGCCGGTGCCGGCCGTCGTCGAGACCGCGATGTGCGGCGGGTTCGCCGGGTTCTCGGACTTGTTGAAGCCCTCGAACTCGTTGACGTTGCGGCCGTCGTGGGCGACCGAGACGCGCGCGCCCTTGCAGGCGTCGTGCGAGGAGCCGCCGCCGATCGAGACGAACGAGTCACACTTGTTCTGCTGGTAGAGGCCCACAGCGTCCATGACGTTGTAGTCCTTGGGGTTCGACTCGACCTGGTCGTACACGACGACCTCGAGGCCGTGGTACTTCATCGACTCGACGATCTTGTGAACGATGTCGGTGCCGCGCAGGCCCGACGTCATGACCAGCGTCTTCTTGAAGCCGAGCTTGAGGGCTTCCGGGCCGATGAGCTCGTGCGCGCCGGGACCCATCAGCGCCCGGGGGAACGGGTGGAACTCCTTGATGGGGAACGGCTTGAGCAGCTCGTCTACCTGCATGGCAGCCCTTTCTGAGCACGCGGGTGGGGTCGAGCCGCACGCTAGGACCGGTTGTGGTCCCGGGCACAGGGGTGATCGCGATTACCCCTCGGCAGACCAGGCAGGGGACCCGTCTGAACGGAGGGGGGCAGGGTTAGGTCGCCCTCGACCGAGGGGAGGGCGACGTGTTGCCAAGATATGGCAACAGTCAGGAAAAGGCAACAGTCCGGGGACTGCGCCCGGTGGGTTATGGTCGGTCCGCCGACGGTTCGTGGCGCTCCCCGCGGGGGGTGCCGCGAGACAACAGGGAACCCGGTGCGAATCCGGGACTGCCCCGCAGCGGTGAGTGGGAACGACCGCCGTCATCAGCACTGGGAACCGACCCGGGAAGCGACGGCCAGTAGGCACGAGCACGACGCCCACGAGTCCGAATACCTGCCGCCGGTGCGTGCGCCGACCGGCGTGCGCGGATCCGTGGCCTCGAGGGAGGGCCGAACGGACGACCGGGTGCGCACCGTGCCCGCCGGCGCCACAGTCGGCACCGGTGTGGATGCGTCCGGGACGTGCCGTCGTGCCCTGCTCCGGCGGTGACGGGTCCTCCACCGCGCTCGCGAGGAGAGAGGGCTGTGAGTATGGCCAATTCTGTGCCGTCCGTTTCCAGTACCGGCAGCACCGTCCTGGGCTACCCCAGGATCGGGCCGAACCGGGAACTGAAGCGTGCCGAGGAGGCGTTCTGGGCCGGCCGGTCCGACGCCTCGGCGCTGCACGAGGTGGCGGCAGGTCTGCGCCGCGACACCTGGACCACGCTGCGCGATGCGGGGCTGGACCAGGTCCCGGGCAACACGTTCTCGTTCTACGACCACATTCTGGACACCGCGCTCGCGGTCGGCGCCGTCCCGGAGCGTTTCGCAGGCATCAGCGACCCGCTGGAGCGGCTGTTCGCGATGGCCCGCGGCCGGACCGGTGCTCCGGCCTGCGAGATGACCAAGTGGTTCGACACGAACTACCACTACCTGGTTCCCGAGATCGGCCCGGACACCCGGCTCGCGCCCGGATCGCGCAAGGCGATCGAGGAGTTCCGCGAGGCGCTGCGCTCCGACGTCGTGACCCGCCCGGTGCTGGTCGGGCCGGTGACCCTGCTGCTGCTCTCGAAGCCCGCCGAGGGGGCGCCGGAGGGCTTCCGGCCGCTCGACCTGCTCGGCCCGCTGGTCGAGGTCTACCGGGACCTGCTGGCGGAGCTGGCCGACGCCGGCGCCGAGTGGGTCCAGCTCGACGAGCCCGCCTTCGCCGCGGACCGCTCCGAGGACGAGATCGCCGCGCTGCGCAAGGCCTACGACCGGCTCGCCGCCGCGCCGCGCCGGCCGAAGATCCTGGTCGCGTCCTACTTCGGCGAGCTCGGCCCGGCGCTGCCGGTGCTGGCCTCGACGGCGGTCGAGGGCCTGGCCCTGGACCTGGTCGCCGGCGCGTCCGACCTGGACGGGATCGACGGCATCGAGGGCATCGGCGGCAAGCTCGTGCTGGCCGGTGTCGTCGACGGCCGCAACGTGTGGCGCACCGACCTGGACGCCGCGCTGGTCACCGCGTCGCGGCTGGTCGGCGTCGCGGGCCGGGTGGAGATCTCGACGTCGTGCTCGCTGCTGCACGTCCCCTACGACCTGTCGGTGGAGACGTCGCTGCCCGGCGACGTCGCCGACATGCTGGCGTTCGCCCGGCAGAAGGTCGACGAGGTGGTGCTGATCGGCCGTGCGCTGCACGAGGGCCGGTCGGCGGTGGCCGCCGAGTTCGACGCCGCGAAGACGACCCGCGAGCGGGTCGCGGCGGCCGCCCGCCGCAACGAGAGCGTCCGGGCCCGGCTGGCCGAGCTGGGTGCCGACCACTACCGGCGCGGTGCCGGCGACGTCCGGGCGAAGGTGCAGCGCGAGGCGCTGGGCCTGCCGGACGTGCCGACCACCACGAT
Source organism: Pseudonocardia autotrophica (assembly GCF_003945385.1). Taxonomy (NCBI): domain Bacteria; kingdom Bacillati; phylum Actinomycetota; class Actinomycetes; order Pseudonocardiales; family Pseudonocardiaceae; genus Pseudonocardia; species Pseudonocardia autotrophica. The sequence goes on along the minus strand of NZ_AP018920.1, from coordinate 6,597,680 downwards.
CGGCTCGTTCCCGCAGACCGCCGAGATCCGCAAGGACCGGGCGGCCCACCGGGCCGGCCGGATCGACGCGGGCGAGTACACCGAGCGGATGCGCCGGGAGATCGCCCGGGTGGTGGCGCTGCAGGAGGAGATCGGGCTGGACGTGCTCGTGCACGGCGAGCCCGAGCGCAACGACATGGTCCAGTACTTCGCCGAGAACCTGGACGGCTTCGCCACCACCGAGCTCGGCTGGGTGCAGTCCTACGGCTCGCGCTGTGTGCGGCCGCCGATCCTGCACTCGGACGTGTCCCGCCGCGACGGCAACCCGATCACCGTCGAGTGGGCGACCTACGCGCAGTCGCTCTCGGAGAAGCCGGTCAAGGGCATGCTGACCGGGCCGGTCACGATCCTGGCCTGGTCGTTCGTGCGCGACGACCAGCCGCTGGGGGACACCGCCCGGCAGGTCGGGCTGGCCCTGCGCGACGAGGTCGTCGATCTGGAGGCCGCCGGCATCCGGATCATCCAGGTGGACGAGCCCGCGCTGCGCGAGCTGCTGCCGCTGCACGAGCGGGACCGTCCCGCGTACATGGACTGGGCGGTGGACGCGTTCCGGATGTCCACCGGCGGGGTCGTGGACGGCACCCAGATCCACACCCACCTGTGCTACTCGGAGTTCGGTGAGGTGGTCGGCGCGATCGACGGCCTGGACGCCGACGTCACCACCGTCGAGGCGGCACGATCGCGGATGGAGGTGCTCGCCGATCTCGGACCCGGCATCCCGCGCGGGCTGGGGCCGGGCGTCTACGACGTGCACTCGCCGGAGGTCCCGGACACCGACGAGCTGGCCGGCCAGCTGACCGCGGCGCTGCGGCACATCGGCTCGGAGCGGCTCTGGGCGAACCCGGACTGCGGGCTGAAGACCCGCGGTGAGCCGGAGACCGTCGAGGCGCTCACCAACCTGGTCGCGGCCGCCCGCCGGGTCCGGGCACAGACCACCGGCTGACGCCGGTGCGCCCCCGCGGCGTCGCACCGGACCGGCCGTCACGGTGTGCGCCGCGGGGGCATCCCTCACGTTCTGTTGAGTGAACAGGTCTGCAGATGTAGGCATGGCCTGTGATCGTGACGACCCCGGGCGTGCGAGTGCTCGCCGCCCTGACCACTGCCGCAGCGCTGCTCCTGGCCGGCTGCGGCTCCCCGTCCGGCGGTGGGACCCCCGATCCCGCCGGTGAGCTGACCGTGGCACTGCAGTTCCCGCCCCGCGCCGACTACGCCTTCGACGCCGACGACGGCAAGCTGCTCAGCTTCCTGGGGGTCGGCGAGACGCTGACCACGGTGGACGACGAGGCCGCGGCCGCCCCCGGCCTCGCCACCGGCTGGGAGCAGGACGGCGACTCGTGGCGGTTCACCCTGCGCCCGGGTGTCGAGTTCCACGACGGCACCCCACTCACCCCGGAGGCGGTGGTGACCGCGCTGCGCTACGTCGCCGGTGTCGAGGCGCCGCCGCGCTCGATCCGCGACATCGGGTTCGAGATCGAGGCCGACGGTGCCGACGCCGTGCGGATCAGCACCACCGAGCCGGACCCGGTGATGCCGCTGCGGATGTCCAGCGGCAACCTCGCGATCCTCGCCCCGGCGGCATACGCCGCCGGGGACGCCCCCGACTACCTGCGCAGCGGGACCGGGCCGCTGGTGCTCGAGACGGTGAACGGGGTGGAGTCCGCGGAGCTGACCCGTTTCGACGGCTACTGGGGTGAGCCCGCAGGCGCCGCCCGGGTCACCGTCCGCTACGTCGAGGACCCGCAGGCCAGGGCGCTCGCCGTGCAGGCGGGCGACGTCCAGTTCGCCGAGGGCCTGCCCGCCGCGCAGCTGGAGCAGGTCCGCTCGGCGGGCGCCGAGGTCGTCGAGTACGAGGGCGCACGGACGGTGCCGTTGCAGCTCAACCAGTCCCGCGCGCCGTTCGACGACGTGCGGGTGCGCCGGGCCGTGACCGAGGCGATCGACCGGCCGGTGCTGGCCGGGCAGGTGCTCGCGGGCAGCGCGCAGCCGGCCGCCGACCTGTTCGGCCCCGCGGTCCCGTGGGGTGCGACCGAGCCGCCGGCGGGCGCCGACGTCGAGCGGGCGCGGGCGCTGCTCGCCGAGGCCGGGTACGGCCCGGAGAACCCGCTGACCGTGCAGCTGTGGACCTTCCCGAACCGGCCGGAGCTGCCCACCATCGCGAACGCGGTGCAGGCGATGCTCGGCGAGGCCGGGATCCGGGTCGAGATCACCGTCGGCAACTACGAGGCCCAGGAGCCCGAGGTGCTCGCCGGGAACTACGACATGTTCCTCAACTCGCGCAGCTACCTGTCCGACTTCCCGGACGCGGCCAGCACGCTCACCTCGGACTACACCTGCGCGGGCAGCTACGCGATCGACCAGTACTGCAGCCCCGCCTACGACGCGCTCGTCGACCGCCTCAACGGCACCGTCGACCCGGCGCAGCGCAGGCAGCTGTTCGCCGAGGCGGCCGGGATGCTCGACACCGACGCCGTCGGGGTGATGCTGGTGCACCCGCTCAACACCGCGGTGCTGCGCGGCGCGACCGGGTTCACCCCGGACCCGCTGCAGGTCCGGCCGGTGCTGCCGCAGCTGATCCCGGCCGGGTGACCGGACTCCTTCTCCTCCTGCGCCGGCTGCTGGTCGTGCCGCCGGTGCTGCTCGCCGCGTCGGTGCTGGTGTTCGCGTTGCCCCGCTGGATGGCGGTGGACCCGGCCCGCGCGGTGCTGCGGGCACGCACCGCCGAGGCCGTCCCGGACCCGGCGACCGAGGCGCGACTGCGGGTCGAGCTCGGGCTGGACCGGCCGGTCGTCGAGCAGTACCTGCGCTGGCTCGGCGGCGTGCTGCGTGGCGACCTCGGCTACGGCTACGTGTCCCGCACCCCGGTCCTCGAGCAGGTCGGCAGCGCGGCGATGGTGTCCGGCCTGCTCACGGTGCTCGCGCTCGCGCTGGCCGCGGCCGTCGGGATCCCGGCCGGGGTGTACGCGGCCCGCCGCCCGGGTGGCCGCTGGGACCGGTTCCTGGGCGCCGGGACGATCGTCGGGGTCGCGGTGCCCGAGTTCGTGCTCGCGCCGTGGCTGGTGCTGGTCTTCGGGGTGTGGGCCGGATTGCTGCCGGCGATCGGCTGGGGCGACCCGGCGCATCTGGTGCTGCCGGTGCTGACCCTCGCCGCGTATCCGGGGGCGCTCGCCGCGCAGCTGGTCCGGGCCGAGACGGTCGGCATCCTGCAGCGCCCGCACGTGCTGCTGGCCCGGTCGAAGGGCCTGTCCGGGCAGCGCGTGTTGTGGCGGCACGGGGCCCGGCTGGCGACCACCTCGGTGACCGCGCTGGCCGGGATGTTCGTGGCCGGGCTGCTCGGTGGCTCGGTGGTGGTCGAGGTGGTCTTCGGCATCCCGGGCCTCGGCCGGCTGTTGCACCGCGCGGTCCCGGCCCAGGACCTGCCGGTGATCCAGGCCGGGACGTTGATCGTGGTGGCGGTGGCGGTGACGGCCGGTGTGCTGGTGGAGGCGATCGCCACCGCACTGGACCCGGTCCGGCGCACGGCGGAGCGGGCCGGATGACCCGGCGCCGGGGATCCGCCGTCCCGGTGGCGGTCGCGCTGGCGATCGGGCTGCTGGTGCTGCTCGCCGGGCCGCTGCTGCTGCCCGATCCGGACCGGGCCGACTTCGCGGGCCTGCTCGCCGGGCCGTCCGCCGCGCACCCGCTGGGGACCGACCAGCTGGGCCGTGACCTGCTGTCCCGGCTGCTCCACGGCGGACGGCTGACGATCGGGCTGAGCCTGTTCGCGGTGCTGCTGACCGGTGCCGTCGGGGTGGCGGTCGGGATGCTCGCCGCGGTGACCGGCCCGTTCGGACGACTGGTGATGCGCCTGGTCGACGTGCTGGCGGCGATCCCGGTGGTGCTGTTCGGGCTGCTGGCCGCGGTCGTACTCGGCCCGGGGACCGGCTCGCTGCTGGTCGCGGTGACCGCGATCGCCTGGACGCCGTTCGCCCGGCAGGTGTACCTGCTCACGCTCGCCGAGATCGGCCGCGAGTACGTGACGGCCGCCAGGGCGCTCGGCGCCGGACCGGTGCGGGTGCTGGGCGGGCACGTCGCGCGCAACCTGGCGCCGCCCCTCGCCGCGCACGCCTGCGTCCGGTTCGCGAGCACCCTGCTGACCGTCTCCGGGCTGTCGTTCCTCGGGCTCGGCGTCCAGCCGCCGGTCGCCGAGTGGGGCGCGATGGTGGCGGAGGGGCGCGAGTACCTCTTCACCGCGCCGCAGGTGGTGCTGGTGCCCTCGGCGGCCGTGGTGCTGACCGCGGGGATCGCCCTGTGGTGGGGACGGCGCTGGGACCGGGTCGGCGCCCGGTGATCCCGGGGGTGCCGGCCGCCGCCGGGGGAGGGCAGGGTGCGGGGATGGACGCCGTTCGGGAGCTGCTGACCGGATACCTCGACGACCCGGACGCGGGCTGGAGCATGGGCGCACCGGGCGCGATCGCGGAGTTCGTCCGGCTGCCGGGCGAGCCGGTCACGACCGGTCCCGGGACCGTGCTGACCGGGCGGGGCGGGATCCGGGTGGATCCGCCCCCGGGCACCCGGCCGGTCGCCTACCGCACGCCGGTCGGCCCGGCGGAGCACTGGAACCACGCGGTCGCGCTGTGCCTGCCCGCCGACGCCGCGCGCCGGGCCGGCCGGACGGCCGTCACCGTGCTCGGTCCGGACGCCGGGGCGCTGCGTGCCGACGACCGGGACGGCGTGCTCGTCGACCTGGGGCTGGGCACGCCGACGGTGGACGCCTGCGTGCGCGCCGCCGATCCGGAGCTGCTGGGCCGGTTGCGGGAGGCACAGGGCGGACCGCTGGACGGCGGGCTCACCGCAGCGCTGGTCTCCGCCGGGCCGCACCGGGTGTTCCTGACCGCGGCCGGCCGGGTCGAGGTGTACGCGGCGATCCCGCCGCCGGACGGGCGCTCACCGGACGGTCCGCACACGCACCTGCTCCCGGACGTGCTGCGCGCCGGGCGCACGCATGCCGCGACCGTCCCGGTCCCCGCCGGGTACCTGCCGTGCGCGCACCTCTACCCGGCCCATCCGCTGACCGATCTGACCGGCGGCCGCCGCCCGTTCGACGCCGGCCGGCTCGCCGCGTTCGACCGGCTGCTCGCCCGGTTCGGCGACCCCGCCCAGCGGGCGATCACCGCCGAGGTGACCCGCGCCGTGCACGCGGCACAGCGGCCCGGCCGGCGCCCGGCCGACGCGCCGGGTCGGGCGGCGCAGGCCGTCGCGCTGCGGGTGCTCGCGCACACCGGCGCCGATCCGGACGTGCTCGCCACCTGGCGCGGCCGGGCCGCCCCGGAGCCGGACCTGCTGGATCCCGGCGGCGACCGCAACGCCGGGTGACCCGGCCTCAGCGGATCCCGCGGTAGCCGTCCCGGCCGGTGTCGCGCCGGCGTTCCACACCGTCGAGTACCAGCGCGACCTTGTCCAGCACGTGCTCCCTCGGTGCGGTCATGATCGCCAGCACCTCGGAGCGGACCGGTTCCTCGAGCGAGTCCAGGTAGGCCGCCGCGGCCTCGGAGATGTCGCCGGGGCCGCCGTCCGGGCCACGGACGAACCGGGCCTGGCCGGCACCGTCGGCGACGATGTCGAGCGCCGCGTCGGCGACCCGGACCGCGGCGCCGGGGGTGAACCCGGCGTCGCGCAGCACGGCGATGATCCGCCGCATCCGCCTGCCGGAGACGGTGGCGAGATCGGCGTCGAAGTCCTGGAGCAGGCCCGAGTAGCGCATCAGCAGGTCGAAGGCCAGCGCCGCCTCGTCCTCCAGGAAGGCGCGCCATCCCCGGTCCGCCGGGGGCAGCGGGGAGCGGGCGAAGATCAGCTCGACCGCGGCGGCGGCGATCTCCTCCAGGCCGTCCACGTAGCGGTACAGGGTGCCCGGCGCGACACCGAGCCGCTCCGCGACGGCCGCCACCGACAGCCGTTCCACGCCGACCTCGACGGCCGCCTCCACGATCTCGTCCCGGGTGAGCCGTGGCTTGGGGCCCGGCCGGTTCCCGGCGCGTGGTCCCGGAGTGATCGACACTCCGGGACCGTACGCCGGGTGGGATTGCAAACGCCATTCATGGATAGCTAAGGTTTCCCTAATCAACGGGAGGTGGCTGTGCGGGTTCGTGGATGGGTTCCGGTCGTCGTCGCGGCGTTCGTGCTGGTTGCGGGCTGCGCCGGGCCGGTGGCAGGGGAGCCGGCCGGCCCGCCCGGCGAGCCGGGCGCGTTCCCGGTGACCGTGCCGCACGGGCAGGGGGAGGCGGTGGTCCCGGGGCCACCGCAGCGGGTCGTCGTGCTCGGCGCGGGTGACGAGCAGATCGCCACCGCACTCGGCGCCCCGATCGTCGGAGCGGTCCGCAATCCCGTCTCCGACGACGGTGGGTGGCTGGGTGTCGATCCGCCCCGCGCGGCCGAGGTGGGCGTGCTCGACTCGATCGAGCCCGATCTGGAGGCGATCGCGGCGCTGCGCCCCGATCTCATCCTGATGACGACCGCGCAGCCGTCGTTCGCCGCCGTCCATCCGCAGATCGCGGCGATCGCCCCGACCGTGTCGTACCGGACCGAGCTGCTGCAGGACCCGGGCGACGAGCTGACCCGGATGATCGGTGCCGCGCTCGGCAAGCCGGCCGAGGCGCAGGATCTGATCGACCGCTCGGCCGCCGCGATCGACCGGTTCGTCACCGAGCACCCGGCACCGGGCAGCTACCTGTTCGGCCAGTTCGTCGGTGGGACCGCCTACCTCGTCACCGCCCCGCACAGCCCCTCGGTCGAGTTCTTCGAACGGCTCGGAGCGACCCCGGAGCCGCAGGTCGCCGCGCTGCCGCTGTGGCAGGCGGGGATGGTGGCGCTGGCGGGCGAACAGCTCCCGCTGATCGGTGCGGCCGAGCTGGTGATCATCGGTACGCCGACCGCCGACGACGAGCGGGCGCTGCGCACGCACCCGCTGGTCGAACGCACCCCGGCCGCCGCGCAGGGGCGGCTGCACGTCGTCTCCGCCGACATCGCAGCACTGCTGCTCACCCCCAATCCCGCCTCGGTCCCGGTGCTGCTGGAGACCCTGCGCCCGATCCTGGAGGCCTCATGACCGCGAGCACCGTCGAGCACGCCCCACCCGAACCGGGCATCGATCCGGAACCGGACCCGAAGGCCCGCGCCCGCGCCGAGTCCGCCGCGCTGGCCGAGCTGCTCCGGCCGGTCCGGGGCACGATCCGCACCGCGCAGGTGCTGGCCGCGATCGGCGCGGCGGCCGGGCTGGTGCCGTTCGTTGCGCTGGCCTGGCTGGCCGCGGCGCTGCTGGAGCCCGGACCGCCGGAGCGCGCGGTCGTGCTCGGCGCGGTCTGGCTGATCGTCGGCGGGCTCGGCGCCCGCGGCGCGATCAGCGGCCTCGCGCTGGCACTGACCCACTTCGCGGACGTCCGGCTGCAGGCGCTGCTGCGCCGCCGGATGGTCGCCCACCTGGGGCGGGTGCCGCTGGGCTGGTTCTCCGAGCGATCCTCGGGGGTGGTCCGCAAGGCCGCCCAGGACGACGTGCACGACCTGCACCAGGTCGTCGCGCATCATCCGGCCGAGTGGGTCGCCGCCTGGGTGCTGCCGATCGCCGGGATCGGCTACCTCGCCTGGCTGGACTGGCGGCTGGCGCTGCTCGCGCTGGTGACGCTGCCGTTCTACGCGGCCGCCTACGCGTGGATGATGCGCGGCTACACCGCCAAGGTCGCTCAGATGAACACCGGCAACGCCCGGATCAGCTCGGCGGTCGTCGAGTTCGTGTCCGGCATCGCGGTGGTCAAGACGTTCGGCCAGGCCCGCCGGGCGCACCGCGGCTACGCCGACGCCGCCCGCGACTTCGGCCGGTTCTACGCCGAGTGCGTCCGCCCGATGCTGCAGGTCGAGGCGTTCGCGACGATGGCGATCTCGGCGCCGGTGGTGCTGCTCGTCTCCTGCGCGGGCACGGCCTGGTTCGTCGGCGCCGGTTGGGTCACCCCGGTCGAGGCGATGACCGGCATCCTGGTCTCGCTGGTCGTCCCGACGACGATCATGGCGCTCGGGTTCGGCGCGTCCAACCGGCGCACCGCCGCGGCCGCCGCGCTGCGCATCCACGAGCTGCTGGCGACCCCGGTGCTGCCGGCGCCGGAGAGCCCGCGCGAGCCGGACGGGCACCGGGTCGAGTTCTCCGGTGTCCGGTTCTCCTACGGCGCCGGTGCCGAGGTGCTGCGCGGGATCGACCTGGACTGCCCGGCGGGCACGGTCACCGCGCTGGTCGGGCCGTCGGGTGCCAGCAAGACCACCCTGGCCACGCTGGTCGCCCGGTTCCACGACGTCGCCGGCGGGCAGCTGCGGATCGGCGGGGTGGACGTCCGCGACATCGATCCCGCGGTGCTCTACCGGCACGTCGGGTTCGTGCTGCAGGACGTGCAGTTGCTGCACGGCACGGTCGCCGACAACGTCCGGCTCGGCCGGCCGGGTGGGTCCGGCGGCGCCACCCCCGATGCCACCCCCGATGCCACCCCCGATGCCGCCACCGACGAGGAGTTGCACGACGCCTGCCGGGCGGCCCGCATCCACGACCGGATACTCGCGCTGCCCCGCGGCTACGACTCCGTCGTCGGCGAGGACGCGCTGCTCTCCGGCGGCGAGGCGCAGCGGGTGTCGATCGCCCGCGCGCTGCTGGCCGACACCCCGGTACTGGTGCTCGACGAGGCGACCGCGTTCGCCGATCCGGAGTCCGAGGCCGAGATCCAGGACGCGCTGTCCGAGCTGGCCCGCGGCCGCACCGTCATCGTCGTCGCGCACCGGCTCTCGACGATCACCGGCGCCGACCGGATCGCGGTCGTCGACGCCGGGCGGATCGTCGAGTCCGGGACGCACGACGAGCTGCTCGCCACCCAGGGCCGCTACGCCACGATGTGGGCCGCGCACCGGTCCGGGGAGGACTCCCGATGATCTCCGACCTGCTGCTGATCCTCGGCCCGCAGCACCGCCGCCGGATGTTCACCTACCTGGCCTGGGTGATCGGCTTCGGGGTGCTGCAGGGCATCGCGACGGTGCTGCTCGTCCCGTTCCTGGAGGCGCTGCTGGTCGGTGACACCGCGGCCGCCTGGACCTGGACCGGTGCGCTGCTGATCGCCGTCGTACTGGCGTGCGTCGCCTACCACGTGCAGGCCATGCGCGGCTTCGGTGTGGCGCTGGTGGTGCTGACGACGATGCACGAGCGGCTCGGCGACCACATCTCGGCGCTGCCGCTGGGCTGGTTCTCCGCCGAGCGGGTCGGCCGGCTCTCCCGGCTGGTGACCGGCGGCACGATGATGGTGGCCGGGCTGTTCGCGCACCTGCTGACGCCGCTGGTCGTCGCGATCGCCACCCCGGCCACGATCGCGCTGGCGATGCTGCTGTTCGACTGGCGGCTCGCGGTCGCCACCGGGATCTGCGCGCCGCTGCTCTGGCTGGCGTTCCGGTTCGCGGCCGGCTGGGTGGGGCGCGGCGACGAGCTCGACGACGCCGCTGCGGTCGCCGCCGGGAACCGGGTCGTCGAGTTCGCGCGTGCCCAGCGGGTGCTGCGCGCCTTCGGCCGCGGAGCGGGCGGCTACGCCCCGCTGGAGGACGCGATCGAGAGCCAGCGCCGCGCCGGGCGCCGCTCGCTGTGGCTGGCGACCGCCGGCATCGTCGCGGGCGGGTTCGCGGTGCAGGTCGCGTTCAGCGTGCTGATCCTCACCGGCGCCTATCTCGCGCTGGGCGGCACCCTCGATCCGGTCCGGATGATCGCGCTGGTCGCGCTGGCCGCCCGGTTCACCGGCCCGCTGGCCGAGGTGGGCGACTACGCGGGTATCGTCCGGATCGCCCGCAACGACCTGCGCAGGCTGGTCGCGGTGCTGACCGAGAAGGCGCTGCCGGAGCCGGAGACGACGGCCGCCCGGCCGGAGCCCGGCGTCGTCGAGCTGGACCGGGTGAGCTTCGGCTACGAGCCGGGGGCGCCGGTGCTGCGCGAGGTCTCGCTGCGGATCCCGCCCCGCTCGACGGTCGCGCTGGTCGGCGCCTCCGGATCCGGCAAGACCACGGTGACCCGGCTGATCGCCCGGTTCTGGGACGTCGACGCCGGGACCGTCCGGGTCGGTGGCGCCGACGTCCGCGACCAGACCACCGAGGACCTGATGGCCCAGCTGGCGCTGGTCTTCCAGGACGTCTACCTGTTCGACGGCACGCTGGAGGACAACGTCCGGCTCGGCAGGCCGGACGCCGCCCCGGCCGAACTGGCCGAGGCGGCCCTGCTGGCCGGCGTCACCGAGATCGTGCGGCGGCTGCCGGACGGCTGGGCGACCCGGGTCGGTGAGGGCGGGACCTCGCTGTCCGGCGGGGAACGCCAGCGGGTGTCGATCGCCCGTGCGCTGCTCAAGAACGCCGACGTCGTGCTGCTCGACGAGGCGACCGCCGCCCTGGACCCGGAGAACGAGCGGTTCTTCACCGAGTCGATGCGGGTGCTCGCGCAGCGCTCCACCGTGCTGGTGATCGCGCACCGGCTGCCGACGGTGGTCGGGGCGGACCGGATCGTCGTGCTCGACGACGGCCGGATCGCCGAACAGGGAACGCACGCCGAGCTGCTCGAGCTCGGTGGCCGCTACGCCACCTTCTGGGAGTCCCGCCGCCGTGCCCGCGGCTGGCGGCTCGTCCCGGCCCGCACCCCACAGGAGAGCCCGTGACCCAGCCACTGCCCCCCTACGTCCTCGGCCGGGTGGCCGGGGTCGAGCCGCTGACCCCGCTGATGCGCCGGATCACCCTGGAGTCCGACGACTGGCGCGGTGCGACCTCGATCGCGCCCGACCAGCAGGTGAAACTGTTCCTGGCCCGGGACGGCGGGATCCCCGAGATTCCCGGCGCCCCGGAGGACGGCAGCGGTGTCGCCGGGTGGTACGCCCGCTACCTGGCGGTCCCCGAGGAGCGCAGGCCGTGGATGCGGTCGTACACGGTGCGCTCGCTGGATCCCGACGGCGGCCGGATGGTGATCGACTTCGTGCTGCACGGGCTGGACGACGGGCACGCCCCGGCCGGTCCGGCGAGCCGGTGGGCGGCCGGTGCCGCGGTCGGTGACGTGGTCGGCGTGCTCGGCCCGGCCGTCGCCGGCTACCGGACGCCGTCCGGGCAGCCGGTCCGGCTGCTGGTCGGCGACGAGACGGCGCGCTCCCGGCGATCGCGGCGACCCTGGAGTCGCTGCCCGCCGACGTCGGCGCGGTGGCGGTGGTGCAGGTGGCAGGCCCGGCCGAGGAACAGCAGCTGAGGTCGCCGGCCGCGCTCACCGTGCACTGGGTGCACCGGCCCGGCTCGCTGCTCGACGCGGTGCGGACGGTGCCGCTGCCGGACGCCACGGACCAGGTGTTCGCCTGGGTGGCGGGGGAGGCGTCGGCGGTCCGGGCGGTGCGCAGGCATCTGGTCGGCGATCGCGGCCTGGACAAGCGCGCGGTCGCCTTCACCGGCTACTGGCGGGCCGACCTGACCCAGGACGACGCGCCCACCGAGCAGGACCTGGCGGACGCCACCGAGCAGATGGCGGACCAGACCGCCCCGTGAGCGGTCTCATCCCATCAGGTGAGGCAGCCCCTTGTTGAGGACAGCCTCACTTCATAGATTCGTCCTGTGGTGACATCGGACCCGTACGTCGCGCTGGTCACCGGCGCCGCCCGTGGCATCGGCGCCGAGGTGGCGTCGGCGCTGGCGGCGCAGGGCCGCCCGGTGGCCCTGCTCGACCGGGATCCCGGCGTCGCCGGTACCGCGGCCGCGCTGGCGGCCGGCGGTGCGCAGGTGCTGCCGCTGGTCGCCGACGTCGCCGACGCCGGTGCGGTGGCCGACGCGGTCGACGCCGCCGAGCAGGAGCTCGGCCCGCTCGGTCTGCTGGTCAACGCGGCCGGTGTGCTGCGGACCGGATCCGTGCTCGACGCCGACGACGCCGATCTCGCGGCCTGCCTGGCCGTCAACACCACCGGGGTGTGGAACGCCGGGCGGGCCGCCGGCCGGCGGATGTACGGGCGCGGCTCGGGCGCGATCGTCACGGTCGCCTCGGACGCGTCCCGGACCCCGCGGGCCGGGATGGCGGCCTACGCCGCGTCCAAGGCCGCGTCGGTCTCGCTGACCCGCACGCTGGGCCTGGAGCTGGCACCGCACGTGCGGTGCAACGTCGTCTGCCCCGGCGCGACCGACACCGCCATGCAGCGGGCGCTGTGGCCCGACCCGGACGACGACACCGGTGCGGCCGCCGTCGTGGCCGGGGCGCCGCAGCGCTACCGGCTCGGCATCCCGCTCGGGCGGATCGCGCAGCCCGGCGACGTCGCCGCCGCGGTGCTGTTCCTGGCCGGGGACGCCGCGCGGCACATCACGATGCAGACCCTGACCGTCGACGGCGGCGCGAGCCTCGGCTCGTGATCGGCCCGCCCGTGATCGGCCCCGGCCCGTGACCGGACCCCCACCCGGAAGGACGCACCCGTTGACCGATCTCGACCACGTGCCATGGCCGCCGGAGGTCGCCGCCCGCTACCGCACGCTCGGGTACTGGCGCGGCCAGACGTTCGGCGCCTGGCTCTCGGAGCTCGCCGCGACCCACCCGGAGCGCACCGCGGTCGTCGGCCGGACCGGGACCGTGGCGCAGCGGTGGACCTTCGCCGGGCTCGACGACCGGGCGCACCGGCTCGCGGCCGGGCTGCACGGGCTCGGGATCCGGCCCGGTGACAACGTGCTGCTCCAGCTGCCGAACGTGCCGGAGTTCCTGTCGGTGGTGTTCGCGCTGTTCCGGCTGGGTGCCCGGCCGGTGTTCGCACTGCCGGCGCACCGCGGGACCGAGCTGCGCCACGTCGCCGAGTGGTCCGGCGCGACCGCCGTGATCACCGTCGACGCACACGCCCGCTTCGATCACGGCGCGCTCGCCCGCGCCACCGCCGACGCGGTGCGCACGGTCCGGGAGGTGGTCGTCCTGGACACCGGATCGGGCGGCACGACCGACGGCGCGGCCGGGCTGGCCGAGCTGGCCGCGGCGGATCCCGACCACGAGCCGGCGGACCGGGATCCGGGCGAGGTGGCGTTCCTGCAGCTCTCCGGCGGGTCCACCGGACTGCCCAAGCTGATCCCGCGCACCCACGACGACTACCTGTACAGCGTCCGGGAGAGCGCCCGGATCTGCGGCCTGCGCCCGGACAGCGCGTACCTGGCGGTGCTGCCGGTGGCGCACAACTTCCCGCTCAGCTCGCCGGGGGTGTTCGGTGCCCTGCACGCGGGAGCGGCCTCGGTGCTGGCCCCGGCGCCGGACGCCGCCACCGCGTTCGAGCTGATCGAGCAGGAGCGGGTGACGATCACCGGGCTGGTCCCGCCGCTGGCCGCCGCCTGGGCCGAGGCCGCCGGGCGCAGCACCCGGGACCTGTCCAGCCTGGAGGTGGTGCTGGTCGGTGGCGCCAAGTGCGGCCCCGAGCTGGCGTCCCGGATCGGCCCGGCACTGGGCTGCCGGCTGCAGCAGGTGTTCGGGATGGCCGAGGGCCTGGTCTGCTACACCCGGCTCGACGACCCGGACGAGCTCGTCCTGACCACCCAGGGGCGCCCGATCTCAGCGGACGACGAGATCCGGGTCGTGAACCCGGACGATCCGGCCGCCCCGTCGGACGCGCAGGTGCCGCCCGGCCGGTCCGGGGCACTGCTCACCCGCGGGCCGTACACGATCCGCGGCTACTTCCGGGCCGGTGAGCACAACGCGACGGCCTTCACCGCGGACGGCTTCTACCGCACCGGCGACCTGGTGCGCCGCGGCCCGACCGGGCACATCGAGGTCGTCGGCCGGGTGAAGGAGCAGATCAACCGGGGTGGCGAGAAGGTCGCCCCGGCCGAGGTGGAGGACCACCTGATGGCGCATCCGGACGTGCTGGACGCCGCCGTCGTCGGTGTCCCCGACGAGTACCTCGGCGAGCGCACCCGGGCCTGGGTGGTGCCGCGCCCCGGTGCTGCACCGACCGGCCCGGTGCTGCGGCGCTTCGTCCGCGAGCGCGGGGTGGCCGCGTTCAAGATCCCCGACCTGGTGGAGATCGTGCCCGGATTCCCGGTCACCGGGGTCGGCAAGACCAGCAGACGCGAGCTGCGCGAGGCGCTGCGGGACGCCACCGGTCCGAGCAGCCCCGCCGATCCGATCCACCTTGAACACGAGGAGCGCACACCATGACCGTGTCACCTGCCGAGGACCGGGTCCGGGCGGACGTCGCCGCGCTGCTCGGCTGCGATCCCGCGACCATCGGCCCCGACGACGATCTGCTCGACCTGGGGCTCGACTCGGTGCGGATCATGTCGCTGGTCGAGCGGTGGCGCGCCGACGGTGCCCCCGACCTGAACTTCCCGGATCTCGCCGAGGAGCCGGTGCTGCGCCGCTGGGCGGAGCTGCTGCGCGACGCACGATGAGGGGGTGACGTTCCGGACAAAATCCGGCCACATGGTGGATCTAGTGGCGAGACGTGACATATGAACAACCTGTCAAGTGTCTTGTGAGCTCGATCGACGATGTGGAGCCGCGATGTCCGTCCGGTCCGTTCCCCGCCGGATCATTCCGGTCGCCGTGACGGCGGTCGCCGTGCTGGCCCTCGCGGCCTGCGGCGGCCCGCCCGCACCCGAGGCCGGCGGCGCGGCGGGCGAGCCCGTGACCGAGGTCAACTGCGGGATCGAGGTGACCGTCCCGGCCCCGCCGGAGCGGATCTACGCCTTCTACCAGCCCGCGATCGAGACGCTGCACGCGCTCGGGGTCAGCGACCGGCTGGTCGGCACCGCCTACCTCGACGCGCCGGTGCTCGACGAGTTCGCCCGGGCCCAGGAGGACGTCGCCTACCTGCCCGATCTCCCCACCCGGGAGGTGCTGCTCGCCGCCGAGCCGGACTTCGTGCTGTCCGGGTACAACAACTCCTTCGCCGCGTCCGGGGCCGAGACGGTCAGCACCCGGGCCGACCTGGCCGAGCTGGGCGTCCGGACCTGGATCAACGCCCCGCTGTGCCCGACCGAGGACGGCGCGTCCGACGAGGCCATCGATCCCGCTCAGGTGTCGATGGACACGATCTACGACGACCTGCGCTCGCTGGGCCGGTTGCTGGGCGCGCAGGAGCGGGCCGACGAGCTGGTCGCGGACCTGCAGGGGCGGGTGACCGCGGTGCAGGAGCGCGTCGAGGGCAAGCCGAAGCCGCGGGTCGCGATCCTGCTCAACGACGACGACGGCAGCTACCGGGTGGCCTCGGGCATCGACTTCGGGAGCCGGATCCTGGAGATGGCGGGCGCCGAGAACGCGTTCGCCGACCTCACCGAGCGCCGGCACGTGGCGGTGTCGAAGGAGGAGCTGATCGCCAGGGACCCGGACATCATCCTCACCTCGACCTGCTGTGACCCGGCCACCGTGGACGCCGACGGGGAGTCCGACGTCGCGCAGATCATGGGCGATCCGGCGCTGTCGGGCAGCACCGCGGTCCGGGAGAACGCGGTGCACCCGTTCCTGTTCGCGAACCGGGCCGCCAGCCTGCGCGCCCCCTACGCCGCCGAGCAGGTCGCGGACCTGGTCCACCCGGAGTGAGCGTCCCCGCCCCGGCGCGGCCCGCCGGGGTCCGGGTGCGGGCGGCGGCCCCGTGGGCGCTCCCGGCGGTGGTGCTGCTGGTCGCGGTCGCGGTGCTGGCGTCGCTGAAGGTGGGTGCCCGCCCGCTGGGCTGGGCCGAGCTGCACGCCGGGCTGTGGCACTTCACCGGGACGCAGTCCGACATCGTCGTGCGGCACGTCCGGCTGCCGCGCACGGTGGCCGGGCTGCTGGCCGGGATCTGTCTGGGGCTGGCCGGGGCCGTGGCACAGGGCGTCACCCGCAACCCGCTGGCCGGGCCGGGCACGCTCGGCGTGAACGCGGGCGCGGCCGGCGCGATGATCGCCGTCATCGCACTGGCCGGCGTCGGGTCGCTGAGCGGATACGTCTGGTTCGGCTTCCTCGGCGGTGCGCTCGCGGCCGCGGCGGTCTACGCGATCGGCGGCTCCGGCCGGGACGGGGCCACGCCGGTGAAGCTGGCGCTCGCCGGGGCGGCCGTCTCGGCCCTGATCATGGCGATGACCTCGGCATTCGTCCTGCTCGACCGGGACCTGTTCGCCCGCTACCGGTACTGGGTGATCGGGTCGCTGGCGCGCGCCGATCTGGTCACGGTCGGCCAGGCGGTGCCGTTCGCGGTGGCCGGGGTGCTGCTCGCGGTGATCCTGGTGCGCCGGCTCGATGCGGTCGCGCTCGGCGACGACACCGCCCGCAGCCTGGGTGCCCGGCCGGGGACGACCCGGGTGACCGGCCTGGTCGCCGTCGTCGTGCTGGCCGGGACGGCGACCGCGGTGGCCGGCCCGGTCGCCTTCGTCGGTCTGGTCGCGCCGCACGCGGCCCGGCTGCTGGTCGGGACGGCGCACCGGTGGGTGCTCCCGCTGTCCGCGCTGCTGTGTGCGGCGGTGGTGCTGCTCGCCGACGTCGCCGGCCGGGTGGTGCTGGCCCCCGAGGAGGTCCAGATCGGGGTGACCGCGGCGCTGCTGGGCGGGCCGGTGTTCCTGTACCTGGTGCGGACCCGGAAGGTAGCCGCCCTGTGAATGGTGACCGCCCTGTGAGTGGTGACCGTCCTGTGAGTAGCGGGATGCTGGTCGTCCGCCGCGGGCCGTTCTCGGCCCGGTTTGGGGTGCGCGGGCTGCTGCTCGCCGGGTGCACCTGGCTGGGCGCGGTACTGGTCGCGCTGTGGGCCACGGCGGTGGGTGAGTACCCGATGCCGCTGTCGACGGTGCTCGACACGCTCGCCGGCAACGGCACCCTGATCACCTACGACGTGGTGGTGAACCACCGCATCCCGCGTGCCCTGACCGGGGTGCTGGTCGGCGCGGCGTTCGGCGTCGCGGGCGGGGTGCTGCAACGCCTCGCGCAGAACCCGCTGGTCAGCCCGGACGTGATCGGGATCAACGCGGGTGCCTCGGCCGGCGCCGTCCTGATGATCATCGGGTTCGGGGCGACCGCGGTCTGGGTGACCGGCGGTGCGCTGGTCGGGGCCGGGGTGGCTGCCGTCGCGGTGTACGCCGTCGCCTACCGCAACGGCTTCTCCGGCTACCGGCTGGTGCTGGTCGGGATCGGGGTGGCCGCGATCCTCAGCGCGGCGGCGACCTTCCTGCTCAGCCGGGCCGACATCAACGCCGCGTACCAGGCCGCGGTCTGGCTGGTCGGCAGCCTGTCCGGGCGGTCGTGGCCGGACGTCGTTCCGGTCGCCGCCGGGCTGTGCCTGCTGCTGCCGCCGATGCTGGCGCTGACCCGCAGGCTGGCGGTGCTCGAGCTCGGCGACGACCTGGCCCGGGCGCTGTCCCCGCGGGTCGGCCGGGCCAGGGTCGGATTGCTGGCCGGTGCGGTCGGGCTGCCGGCGCTGGCCACCGCGTCCGCCGGGCCGGTCGGGTTCGTGGCGCTGGTGGCACCGCAGATCGTCCGCCGGGTGCTGCGCGAACGCAGTCCCGGCCTGCTCGCCTGCGCCGGGACCGGCGCGTTCGTGGTGGTGACCGCCGATCTGGTGGCGCGTACCGCCTTCGCGCCGCGGGAACTCCCGGTCGGCGTGCTCACGGCGCTCGTCGGGGCGCCCGTACTCATCGCGCTGCTGGTGCGCGGCAACCGGATCGGAGCAAGCGGATGACCCTGACCGGCCACGACCTGAGCCTGGGCTACACGGCCGGGCAGCCGGTCGTCGACGGGCAGTCGGTGCAGATCCCGGACGGCCGGATCACCGTGATCGTCGGGCCGAACGCCTGCGGCAAGTCGACCCTGCTGCGCGGGCTCGCCGGCCTGATGCGCCCGCAGGCGGGCCGGGTGCTGCTCGACGACACCGAGCTGTCCCGGCTGCCCGCGACCGAGCTCGCCCGCCGGCTCGGGGTGCTGCCGCAGCAGCCGACCGCACCGGACGGGATCACCGTCGCCGATCTGGTCGGCCGCGGGCGGCACCCGCACCAGCGCTGGTTCCGGCAGTGGTCCGAGGACGACGAGCAGGCCGTCACCGCCGCGCTGGCCGCGACCGGGCTGACCGATCTCGCGGACCGGCCGGTCGCCGAGCTGTCCGGCGGGCAGCGCCAGCGGGCGTGGATCGCGCTGGTGCTGGCCCAGGGCCCGGAGACGATGCTGCTCGACGAGCCGACCACGTTCCTCGATCTCGCACACCAGCTCGACGTGCTGGAGTTGATGCGCACGGTCAACGTCGAGCAGGGCCGGACGGTGGTGATGGTGCTGCACGACCTGGAGCTGGCCGCGCGCTACGCCCACCACCTGATCGCGATGGCCGGTGGCCGGATCGTCGCCGAGGGTGCGCCGGGCGAGGTGGTCACCGAGGAACTGGTGTCGTCGGTGTTCGGGGTGGACGCGCTGGTGACGGCCGATCCGCTGACCGGCACGCCGCTGGTGCTGCCCCGGCCGCGCAGGTGAGCTGATTCACTGCTGGACTGAGCAGGTGCTCATGTATCAATCTTCTCCATGAGGATCGACGAACTCGCCCGCCGGACGCCGCTGTCGCGGCGGGCGCTGCTGCTCGGCGCTGCCGGCCTGGCCGGTGCGGTGGCGCTGGGCGGGTGCGGCAGTGCCACCACACCGGCCTCGCAGGACGCCGGCCCACCCCGGCCCGGTGGCCGGCTGCGGGTCGCGCTGGCCGGTCAGTCGCCGTCGGCGGACGTGCTGGACCCGCACGTCGCCGGGTCGGCCGCCGCCGGTGCGATCGCCAAGAACGTCTGGGACCGACTCGTCGCCTACGAGAACGACCTGACGCTGCGCTACCGGCTCGCCGAGTCGCTGGAGCCCAACGCCGACGGCACCGAGTGGCGGATCACCCTGCGGCCCGGCGTGAAGTTCAGCGACGGCAGTCCGCTGACCTCCCGGGACGTGCTCTACAGCATCGAGCGGATGCTCGACCCGGCCAAGCCGTCGTCGGCCGATCTGTCGATGGTGGATCCGGCCCGGAGCAGGGCCGACGGTGATCTCGCGGTGCAGGTCGCGCTGTCCGAGCCGCTCGCCGATCTCGGATCGGTGCTCGCCGGCTGGTACGTCTACGTGGTCAAGGAGGGCAGCGACACCTTCGACGCGTCCTCGCTGCCGGTCGGCACCGGACCGTTCGTGCTCCGCGAGTGGTCCCCGGGGGACCGGGCGCTGCTGGTGCGCTACCCGGAGTACTGGGACGGTGTCGCGCACCTCGACGAGGTCGAGATCCTGCAGATCGCGGAGCCGCAGGCCCGGGTGAACGCGTTGCGCTCCGGCGAGGTCGACATGATCGACCAGACACCGGCGCTGCACGCCAGGACGCTCGCCGACGAGGGCACGTTCCGGTTGGTCGAGCCCCGGCTCGGCACCATGGCGGCGCTCCAGATGCGGGCCGACACCCCGCCCTTCGACGACGTCCGGGTGCGGCAGGCGCTGCGCATGGCCGTCGACCGGCAGGCGATGGCCGACACCGTCTACCTGGGGTTCGCCGAGGTCGGTAACGACCTCTACGGCCTGGGCGCCCCGTTCTACGCCGGCGACATCGCGCAGCGCGCGCACGATCCTGCCGGGGCGCGCGAGCTGCTCCGCCAGGCCGGTCAGGAGAACCTGACCGTCACCCTCACCACCGCCGACTCCAGCCCCGGCCAGCTCGACTCGGCGACGCTGTTCGCCGAGCAGGCCCGCGAGTCCGGGATCACGGTGAACCTGGAGACCGTCCCGGCCGACAACTACGCCGCCCAGGTCTCCGGGCAGCGCGCGTTCACCCACAACAACTGGTGGAACTACAGCCTGGACTACTTCTACGGCCAGACCACCACCTCGGACGCGCCCGGCAACGCCGGCTGGCGGAACCCGGAGTGGGACGCGAAGTTCGTGACGGCCCGGGGCACCCTCGACGTCGACGAGCGGGCCGCGCTCTACGCCGAGCTGCAGCAGACGCTGTGGGACTCCGGCGGGCTGATCCTGCACAACTTCGTCAAGCAGCCCGTCGGGATCGCGCCGACGGTGCAGGATGTGCCCGAGTTCGTCCTGGGCAACGACGACTGGGCCAACTACCGCGGCGTGTGGCTGTCGGAGTGACCGGATGACCCGGTACGTCCTGGGCCGGCTCGGCGGTGCGGCGCTCGTGCTGGTCGTGGTGTTCGTGCTGTTCGAGACGCTGCCCGGGGACGCCGCCGAGACGATCCTGGCGCAGAGCGGCCGTTCCGGTGCACTGCCGCCCGAGCAGGTCGCCGCGCTGCGCGCCGAGCTCGGGCTGGACCGGGGTCCGGTCGAGCGGTTCGGGTCCTGGGCGGGTGGGCTGCTGCGCGGTGATCTCGGGACCTCGCTGCTGTCCGGCCGCCCGGTCACCGACGTGCTCGGCGACCGGATCGGGAACAGCCTGGTACTGGCGTCGGTCACGGTGCTGTTGCTGCTCCCGCTGGCACTCGCGCTCGGTCTGCTCGCCGGGGTCCGGGCCGGGAGAAGGACCGACCGCTCGGTGAGCACCGGCGCGCTCGCCGCGGAGGCCGTGCCCTCGTTCGTGATCGGGGTGGTGCTGATCGCGGTCGTCGCGCTCGGCTGGCGCTTGCTGCCCGCGGTGTCCCTGGTGCCGTCGGGGACGAGCCCGCTGGCCCGCCCGGAGGTGCTCGTGCTGCCGGTGCTCACGCTGCTCGCCGGGCTGGTGCCGCATCCGGTGCGGGTGATCCGGGCCCGCACCGCCGAGCTGGTCGCCACCGAGCCGGTCCGCACGGCGGCACTGCACGGCGTCGGGCACACCAGGCTGTTCGCCCGGTACGTGGCACCGGTCGCGCTGGCCGCGGCGCTGCCGCCGATCGCCGGATCGGTGGCCGGGCTGGTCGGTGGGGTCGCCGTCGTCGAGACGGTGTTCTCCTACCCGGGGCTGGCCCAGGAGCTGGTGCGGGCGATCGCGCTGCGCGACTTCCCGGTCGTCGCGGCGGCCGCGGTGCTGATGGCGGTGTTCGGGGTGGCGGTGCACCTGCTCGCCGATCTCGCCGCACTGGCCGCCAGCCCGCTCGCCCGCCGGGCGGTCCTGGACGGGCGCCGGTGACCGGCCGGACCCCGGCGGCCCTGGTCACCGGGCTGGTCGCGCTGCTGGTGGTGGCCGGGCCGCTGCTGGCACCGTGGGATCCGGGCGCGACCGTCGGTGTCCCGTTCGACGGTCCGTCCGCCGGGCACCTGCTGGGGACCGACCGGCTCGGTCGCGACGTGCTGTCCCGGGTGCTGCACGGTGGCTGGCGGCTGGCGCTGATCACGGTGGCCGCGCTGGCCGCGGCATATCTGGTCGGGTTCCCGGCCGGGCTGCTCGCCGGTCTGCGCCGGGCCGCCGACGGTCCGGTGATGCGGCCGGTCGACGTGCTCGTCGTGCTGCCGTGGTTCCTGGTGCTGGCGGTGCTGGCGACGGCGGCCGGTCGCGGGGCCCCGGCGCTGGTCGCCGCCGGTGCGCTCACCGCGTTGCCGTGGGTGGTGAAGGTGGTTCGCGGCGCCACGCTGGAGGAGGCGTCGGCGGGCTACGTCGAGGCGGCGCAGGCCCGTGCCGAGCCGCTGCGCCGGATCGCCGTCGTCGAGGTGGCGCCGAACATCGTGCCGGTGGTCGCCGCGGACGCCGGGATGCGGCTGACGGCGACCCTGTCGGTGATCACCGCGGGCGGCTACCTGGGGCTCGGGCTGGCACCGAACACCCCGGACTGGGCGCTGGAGATCGCGGCCAACCAGAGCGGGCTGACCGTGCAGCCGTGGGCGGTGCTCGGCCCGGCACTGATGATCGTGCTGCTGGTCGTGTCGGTGAACCTGCTGGCCGATTCGCGCGCCGCCCGGGACACCCCGCGCCGGCCGGTACCGGTGCCGCCGCGGGCCGGGCACGGGCCCGACGCGCTGGTCGCTCGCGGGCTCTCGGTGCACGACGCCGGTGGCCGTTCGCTGCTGTCCGGGATCGACCTGGTGCTCGGGGACGGCCGCGGGCTGGCCGTGGTCGGACCGTCCGGCTCGGGCAAGAGCACCCTCGTCCGCGCGGTGACCGGAGCGCTCGCCCCCGGTCTGCACGCCGGTGGGGAGATCCGGTTCGGTGGCGGCCCCGGCCGCCGCGCGGCCGGCTGGGTCCCGCAGGACCCGGCGCTCGGGCTGAGCCCGTCGGTGCGGATCGGTGTCCAGGTCCGTGACGTGCACCGTGCGCACGGCGCCGGTACCGGCGCGGACGCGGTGTCCGCCACCCTGACGGGGGTGGGGCTGCCCGGCGACCCGGCGTTCCTGCGCCGCTACCCGAACCAGCTCTCCGGGGGCCAGCAGCAGCGACTGCTGCTGGCGCTCGCCCTGGTCGGGGACCCGAACCTGCTGGTGCTCGACGAGCCGACGACCGGCCTCGACCCGGACACCTCCGCGGCGGTGCTGGACGTGGTGCGCGAGCGGCGGGCCCGGGGCGTCGCGCTGCTGGTCGTCACGCACGATCTCGGCGCGGTGCGCGATCTCGTCGACGACGTGCTCACCGTGGTCGACGGTGCTCCGGCCGGGCCGCAGCCCGTCACCACGGTGCAGGCAGCCCTGGTGCGGGCGGCCCCGGCGCAGGCCGCCCCGGGGCGGCGCCCGTCCGCCGGGATCGCCCCGGAGCCGCTGCTGCGGGTCCGCAGGCTCACGGCCGGGTACCGGGCGCATCCGGTGCTCGACCGGGTCGATCTCGACATCGGTGCCGGCGAATGCGTCGGGCTGGTCGGGAACTCCGGTGCCGGCAAGAGCACACTGGCCCGCTGCCTGGTCGGGCTGCACCGGCCGGCCGGTGGCACCGTCGTGCTGGACGGCGTGGCGCTGGCCGGCCGGGCCGGTGCCCGGACCCGCGCCCAGCGCGGCGCGATCCAGTACGTGTTCCAGAACCCGGCCCGGTCGCTGAACCCGCGCCGGACGGTGGCCGGTGAGATCGCCGCCCCGATCCGGATCTTCGGCACGCAGGTGCCACCCGCCGTGCTGCTGGAACGGGTCGGGCTCGACGCCGGCCTGCTCGGCCGGCGCACCGACCGGCTCTCCGGCGGCCAGCAGCAGCGGGTCGCGCTGGCCAGGGCGCTGGCGGCCGGTCCACGGCTGCTGGTGTGCGACGAGATCGTGTCCTCGCTGGACCCGGCGAACCGGCGGGCGATCCTGGACCTGCTGCGCGAGCTGCGGCGCTCGGAGGAGCTGTCGGTGCTGTTCGTCAGCCACGACCACGAGGCGGTCGACGCGCTCGCCGACCGGGTGCTCGTCGTCGACGACGGGACACTGCTGCCCGCCGCCGGTCAGCCGGTCACCGAGGGGTAGGGCACGAAGGTGCTGCGATCCTCCGCGATCGCCGGTGCCTGGTCCAGCCGGGGGAAGGCGCGCTGCGGGCACTGCTCCCGGCTGCAGACCCGGCAGCCCGCCCCGATCGGGGTGGCGGCGGCCGGGTCGTCGAGGTCCAGCCCGGCGGAGTAGACGAGCCGGTGCGCGTGCCGCAGCTCGCAACCCAGCGCGATCGCGAACGTCTTCCCCGGCCGGCCCCACCGGCGCTGCGAGCCGTGCACGGTCCGGGCGACCCACAGGTAGCGGGCACCGTCCGGCATCGCGGCGACCTGCACGTCGATCTCCCCGGGCGAGCCGAACGCCCGGTAGACGTTCCACAGCGGGCAGGTCCCGCCGCCGCGGGAGAAGTGGAACCCGGTCGCCGACTGTCGCTTCGACATGTTCCCGGCCCGGTCCACCCGGACGAAGGAGAACGGCACCCCCGGCGCGGACGGGCGCTGCAGCGTGGAGAGCCGGTGGCAGATCGTCTCGAAACCCTGCCCGAAGTGGTCGGCCATCCGCTCGATGTCGTAGCGGAACTCCTCGGCGGTCGCCCGGAACTCACCGTAGGGCAGCACCAGGGCCGCGGCGAAGTAGCGGGCCAGCCCGATCCGGGTGAGCGTGCGCGTCTCGGCCGCGTCATCGCCCGCCGGGGTGTCCTCGGCGGCGAGTGCCTCGATCGTGTGCTCCTGCTCGAGGAACGCGAGCTGGGTCGCCATCCGGAAGGCCTGCTGGCCGGCCCGCAGCGCCGGGGACAGCCGCAGCATCCGGTTCACCCGGTCGTAGCGGTGCAGCTCGCCGGATCCGCCGGCGTCGTCCTCCAGCCCGGCGATGCCGACGCCGTGCGTGCCGCGCAGCCGCTCCGCCAGTGCCCGCCGGACCTCGCCGCGGCGCAGCCCGATCGTCTCGGCGAGCTCCTCGGCGGCGTCGTCGAGATCGGCGATGTGGTTGCGGCGCCGGTAGAAGAAGTCCCGGACCTGTTCGTGCGGTGAGGCCGCGTGCACCCGGTCGCTGCCGTCGCGCGGGGTGTCGGTGGCGGCGGTGAGGTGCTCGTCGGCCCGCCGCCAGCGCCGGTAGAGCTCCAGCACCGCATCGGCCGCCGACGGGAGCTCGGTGGCGAGCCGCTCGATCTGGCCGGTGGGAACCGCCTCGGCGACCGAGGTCTCGGCGAACACCTCGTGCAGTTCGGCGACCAGCCGCTCCGGGCGGCGCGCGGCGAAGAACGCGGCGTCCACCCCGAACACCTCGGTGATCCGCAGCAGGACCGGGACGGTCAGCGGGCGGGAGCCGTGCTCGATCTGGTTCAGGTAGCTCGGCGAGATCCCCAGGGTGCGTGCCAGCTCGGCCTGGCTCATCGAACGCGTCTCCCGCAGCGCGCGCAGCCGGGTCCCCGGCACCCCTGACTTCGACATGCCGGAACTGTATCGAAACTCGCTATTTGCAACATTTGCAAAAACGCTCCGGAAGATGTGCAGATCTTGGCAATCGGCCACCGTCGCCGATCGCCGTCACGGCTCCG
Source organism: Pseudonocardia autotrophica (assembly GCF_003945385.1). NCBI lineage: Bacteria > Bacillati > Actinomycetota > Actinomycetes > Pseudonocardiales > Pseudonocardiaceae > Pseudonocardia > Pseudonocardia autotrophica. The sequence goes on along the minus strand of NZ_AP018920.1, from coordinate 6,572,853 downwards.
ATGCTGGTCATACCCCGTTCGAACAGCGCAGTGCGGTTGTCCGTCATCCCGGGCGCCGTGTGCGAACAGACACGGACGAGAACATTCGCAGAAGGAGCACGACATGACCGGGAGCACCCGGCAGGAGCGCATCGACGAGCTCGAGCGGCAGTGGGCGACCGACCCGCGGTGGGCCGGCATCACCCGCGGGCACAGCGCGGCCGACGTGGTGGCGCTGTCCGGCAGCGTCCAGGAGGAGCACACCCTGGCCCGGCTCGGCGCGGAGCGGCTCTGGCGGCTGCTGCACGAGCGCGACTACGTGCACGCGCTCGGTGCGCTGACCGGCAACCAGGCGGTGCAGAGCGTCCGGGCCGGCCTGGAAGCGATCTACCTGTCCGGCTGGCAGGTCGCCGCCGACGCGAACCTCGCCGGCCAGACCTATCCGGACCAGAGCCTCTACCCGGCCAACTCGGTCCCCGCGGTGGTGCGCCGGATCAACAACGCGCTGCTGCGTGCCGACCAGATCACCACCCTGGAGAACCGGGAGGACAGCGACCCGCACTGGCTGGCCCCGATCGTCGCCGACGCCGAGGCCGGCTTCGGCGGCCCGCTCAACGCCTTCGAGCTGATGAAGTCGATGATCGAGGCCGGCGCGGCCGGCGTGCACTGGGAGGACCAGCTCGCCTCCGAGAAGAAGTGCGGCCACCTCGGCGGCAAGGTGCTGATCCCGACCGGCCAGCACGTCCGGACGCTGAACTCGGCCCGCCTCGCCGCCGACATCGCCGGCGTCGGGTCGGTGATCGTGGCCCGCACCGACGCGCAGGCCGCGAACCTGATCACCTCCGACGTCGACGAGCGGGACCAGCCGTACCTGACCGGTGAGCGCACCGCGGAGGGCTTCTTCCGGGTCAACGGTGGCCTGGAGCCGTGCATCACCCGCGGCCTGGCCTACGCGCCGTACGCGGACCTGCTCTGGATGGAGACCTCCGTCCCGGACCTGGAGCTGGCCCGCAAGTACGCCGAGGCGATCAAGGGCGAGTTCCCGGACCAGATGCTCGCCTACAACTGCTCGCCGTCGTTCAACTGGCGCCGCCACCTCGACGACGACACCATCGCCCGCTTCCAGCGTGAGCTGGGCGCGATGGGCTACTCGTTCCAGTTCATCACCCTGGCCGGCTTCCACGCCCTGAACCACTCGATGTTCGACCTGGCCAAGGGCTACGCGGCGAACGGGATGACCTCCTACGTCGCGCTGCAGGAGCGCGAGTTCGCCGCGGAGGCCGAGGGTTACACCGCGGTCAAGCACCAGCGCGAGGTCGGCACCGGCTGGTTCGACGCGGTCTCCACCGCGGTCAACCCGGAGTCCTCGACGACCGCGCTGGGCGGGTCCACCGAGGCCGAGCAGTTCCAGCACTGATTTCTCCCCGACCGGCGGGGCGGCGCCCGCCGCCCCGCCGGTCACCCCCATCCCGGACACGGAGGCACCGTGAGTGAGATCGAGAGGGTCGGCGTCGTCGGCGCCGGTCAGATGGGCGCGGGCATCGCCGAGGTGTGTGCCCGCGCCGGGTGCGACGTCGTCGTGGTCGAGCAGGGCGGGGAGGCCGCCGAGGCGGGCCGTGAGCGGATCCGGGTCTCCCTGGACCGCGCGGTGGACCGGGGCCGGCTCACCGGGGCCGAGCGGTCGGCCGCCGACGGGCGGCTGCGGTTCGTCACCGACGTCGGTGAGCTCGCCGACCGGCAGCTGGTGGTCGAGGCGGTGATCGAGGACGAGCTGGTCAAGGCCGACCTGATCACCCGGATCGACAAGGTGCTCGCCGATCCGTCGGCGATCATCGCCTCGAACACCAGCTCGATCCCGATCATGAAGCTGGCGCACGGGACCGACCGGCCGGGCAACGTGATCGGGCTGCACTTCTTCAACCCGGTCCCGGTGCTGCCGCTGGTCGAGGTGATCGGCTCGCTGACCACCTCGCCGCAGACCCGGGAGCGGGTGGAGGCCTTCGTCACCGGCACCCTCGGCAAGCAGATCGTCCGGGCGGCGGACCGGGCCGGGTTCGTGGTGAACGCGCTGCTGGTGCCCTACCTGCTCGCCGCCGTCCGGATGGTGGAGACCGGCCGGGCCACCCCGGCCGACGTCGACCGGGGCATGAAGCTCGGCTGCGCGCACCCGATGGGCCCGCTGGAGCTGGCCGACCTGATCGGGCTGGACACGGTCGCCGCGATCGCCGAGTCGATGTACGCGGAGGACCGCGAGCCGCTGTACTCGCCGCCGCCGCTGCTGCGCCGGATGGTCCAGGCGGGCCTGCTGGGCCGCAAGGCCGGCCGCGGGTTCCACGCCTACCCCGAGCCCGGCGCCGGAGGGGGCTGAGATGCTCAGCACCGAGATCCCGGCCCGGCGGCGCCGCGCGCTGCTGCGCGAATCGCTCGCCGGCCGCACCGGCCCCGCGCTGCGGTTCCGGTCGGTGCCCACCGCGGCCGCCGCGGGCCGGGCCGCTGCCTGCGGCCTGGACGGGGTGCACCTGGCCTGGGCCGATCTCGGCCCGTCGGGCGAGGTCGTGGCCGGGATCGTGCGGGCGATGCCGCTGCCGGTACTGGTCGACCTCGGCGGGATCGCCGACGTCGAGCGGGCGGTCGAGCTGCTGGAGGTGGCGGGCGTCTCGGCGATCCTGCTGGACGACCTCGCCCGCCCGGATCCCGCCGGTGCGGCGGGTCCGCCGCCCGGATCCGACGACCCGGTGACCCGGCTCGCGGTCGCGCTGGGCGCCCGCCGGGACCCGGACCTGCTGATCGGTGTGCGGCCGGCCGTCCGCAGCACCGAAGGACTGATCGACGCGGTCGACCGCGCCAGGGCCCAGGTGGCCGCCGGCGCCGATCTGATCGTCGTCGGGCGCCCGGAGACGGAGGCCGGGTACACCGTCCTCCGCGAGGCGCTCGACATCCCGCTGCTGGTCGACGCGACCGCGTCCGACCACAGCCCGCCGCCCACCCCCCGGCGGCTCGCCGAACTCGGCATGGACGTCGTGATCCACCCCGTCACCCTCCCGCGGACCGCGCCGGACGCCGCCGAACGCGGCGTCATCGCGACGCGCGACACCCGACACGCACGGGCGGGCGGCGGTTCCGCCGCCCGCACAACGGAGGAACACCGATGACCGAGAACGCCCGACGTGGCCTGGTCGGCGTGGTCGCCGACAGCACCGCGATCTCCGACGTCGACCCGGACCACAACCAGCTGCTCTTCCGCGGCTACCCGGTCGGGGAGCTGGCCCGGCGGCACACCTTCCTCGACGTCGTCGCGCTGCTGCTGTCCGGCGAGCTGCCGGACCCGGACGAGCGCGCCGAGCTGGACCGCCGGGAGCGGGCCGGGCGCGCGCTCGATCCCGCGCTGGCCTCGCTGCTGGCCTCGCTGCCGGTCGACTGCCACCCGATGGACGTGCTGCGCACCGCGGTCAGCTGGCTCGGCGCGTTCGACCCGGACGCCGGGGACACCTCCCCGGAGGCGAGCCGGGAGAAGGCGGTCCGGCTGATCGCGCTGCTGCCGACCGTGGTCGCGCTGGACCAGCGCCGCCGCCGCGGGCAGCAGCCGATCGCGCCGCGTGCGGACCTGCCCTACGCGGAGAACTTCCTGCACATGGCGTTCGGTGAGGTCCCGGAGCCCGAGATCGTGCGGGCCTTCGAGGTCTCGATGCTGCTCTACGCCGAGCACAGCTTCAACGCCTCCGCGTTCGCCGCGCGAGTGGTCACCTCGACCAGGTCGGACCTCTACAGCGCGGTGGTCGCCGGGATCGGCGCGCTGAAGGGCGCGCTGCACGGCGGCGCGAACGAGGCCGTGATGAACCAGTTCGCCGAGATCGGCGACCCGGACGCGGTCGACGAGTGGCTCGCCGCCCGGATCGAGGCCGGGGACACGGTCATGGGCTTCGGCCACCGGGTCTACAAGCGGGGCGACTCCCGGGTGCCGGTGCTGCACCCGCACCTGCGCCGGACCGCGGAGCTGCGTGGCGGCCGTGAGCTGATGGCGTTCTACGAGGTGCTGGCCGGGGCGATGCTCCGGGACAAGGGCCTGCGGCCGAACCTCGACTACGCGGCCGGCCCGCTCTACCACCTCATCGGCTTCGACCCGCCCATGTTCGCCGCGCTGTTCGCGATGTCGCGGGTCAGCGGCTGGACCGCGCACGCCGTCGAACAGGCCGGCGACAACATCCTGATCCGTCCCGTCGCCACCTACGACGGTAAGGGCAAGCGGGAGGTGCCGGTCATTTCCTGAGTTCTTTCCCGAGGTATCCCGAAAACCGGGAGGGCAGTCGCCCTTCCGGTTTTCGGCATGCCATTTTCCGCATTCATCGACGTGTCTCTGGTCACGTATCCGCTGGTATTGGACATAGATGGACGTCCGACTTTATGGTCGACGTTGTTTACTGCTGCCGTGCGAAGGAGCTGTTGTGGCCGCGATCGACGTGCTCGAACACCGCCTGTCCGGAAAGCCCTGGTCGGGGTCGTCCGAGCGGTTCTCCGATGTGTACGACCCCAATCGCGGAACGGCCCGGGCGCGCGTCCGGCTCGCCGATGAATCCGATGTGGACGAGGTCGTCCGGGTCGCCGTCGAGGCCCAGCGGGAGTGGGCCGCCTGGAACCCGCAGCGCCGGGCCCGGGTGCTGCTGCGGTTCCTGCAGCTCGCGAACCAGCACCACGACGAGCTGGCCGCGCTGCTCTCCGCCGAGCACGGCAAGACGCTGCCGGACGCCCGCGGCGACATCCAGCGCGGCCTGGAGGTGATCGAGTTCGCCGCCGGTGCCCCGCACCTGCTCAAGGGCGAGTACTCCACCGACGCCGGCGGCGGGATCGACGTCTACTCGATGCGCCAGCCGCTCGGCGTGGTCGCCGCGATCACCCCGTTCAACTTCCCGGCGATGATCCCGCTCTGGAAGCTCGGACCGGCGCTGGCCTGCGGCAACGCCGTCGTGCTCAAGCCCTCCGAGCGGGACCCCTCGGTCCCGATCCGGATCGCCGAGCTGTTCGACGAGGCGGGCCTGCCGCCCGGTGTGCTGACCGTGCTGCACGGCGACAAGGTGGCGGTGGACGCGCTGCTCGTGCACCCGGACATCCAGGCGGTCGGCTTCGTCGGCTCCACCCCGATCGCGCAGTACGTCTATGCGACCGCCACCGCGCACGGCAAGCGCGCCCAGTGCTTCGGCGGGGCGAAGAACCACCTGATCGTCATGCCGGACGCCGATCTCGACCAGGCCGCCGACGCGATCTCGGGCGCCGCGTTCGGTTCCGCGGGCCAGCGCTGCATGGCCGTGTCGGTGGCCGTCCCGGTCGGTGAACAGACCGCGGACGCGCTGGTCGCCAAGCTCGCCGAGCGGGCCCGGAACCTGACGATCGGCCGCTCCGACTCGGAGACCGCCGACCTGGGTCCGCTGGTCGGGGCGGATGCGGCGCAGCGGGTGACCGCGGCGATCGCGGCCGGCGCCGAGGAGGGTGCCGAGCTGGTCGTCGACGGCCGCGGGATCACCCCGCCCGATGGCGGCGAGGGCGGCTGGTTCGTCGGCGGCACGCTGTTCGACCGGGTCACCACCGACATGTCGCTCTACCGGGACGAGATCTTCGGTCCGGTGCTGTCGGTGGTCAGGGCAGCGGACTACGAACAGGCCCTGCGGCTGCCCAACGAGAACGTCTACGGCAACGGCGTCTCGATCTTCACCCGGGACGGCGACGCGGCCCGGAACTTCGCCGCGCGGGTGAACACCGGGATGGTCGGGGTGAACGTACCGATCCCGGTGCCGATCGCGTACCACACCTTCGGCGGGTGGAAGGCCTCCGGATTCGGCGATCTCAACCAGCACGGACCGGATTCGTTCAAGTTCTACACCCGCACCAAGACCGTCACCTCGCGCTGGCCCTCCGGGATCAAGGACGGCGCCTCCTTCGTGATCCCGACCATGTCATGAGTGCCGCACCGGCCGACCTGGCCGAGCTGACCGAGGAGCAGCGGGCACTGGTCGAGACCGCCGAGGCCTTCGCCACCGAGTGGATCGCCCCGCACGCGGTGGAGTGGGACCGGGACAAGCACTTCCCGCTGGACGTGCTGCGCGAGGCGGCCAAGCTGGGCATGGCCGGGCTCTACGTCGCCGAGGAGCACGGCGGGACCGGGCTGAGCCGCTACGACGCGGTGCTGGTGTTCGAGGCGCTGGCGACCGGCTGCCCCTCGCTGGCCGGTTATCTGTCCATCCACAACATGGTCGCCGGCATGATCGACCGGCACGGCACCGCCGAGCAGCGGGCCCGGTACCTGCCCGCGCTGTGCACGATGGACGAGCCGGCCAGCTACTGCCTCACCGAGCCGGACGCCGGATCGGACGCGGCGGCGCTGCGCACCAGCGCCGTGCGCGACGGCGAGCACTGGGTGATGGACGGCGTCAAGCAGTTCATCTCCGGGGCCGGGACGTCCGAGCGCTACCTGGTGTTCGCCCGTACCGGCGGGCCGGGCGCCGGCGGGATCACCGCGTTCCTGGTGCACCGCGACGCCCTGGAGTTCGGGCCGAACGAGGCCAAGATGGGCTGGAACGCCCAGCCCACCCGGCAGGTGGTGCTGCGCGGGGTCCGGGTGCCCGACACCGACCGGCTCGGCGACGAGGGCGGCGGGTTCCGGATCGCGATGGGCGGGCTGGACGGCGGGCGGCTGAACATCGCCGCCTGCTCGCTCGGCGGAGCCAGGTCCGCGCTGGACCGGGCGATCGCACACCTCGCCGACCGCCGCGCGTTCGGCGAGCCGCTGTCCGGCAGGCAGGGCCTGCGGTTCCGGGTGGCCGACGCGCACACCGAGCTGGCCGCCGCCCGGCTGCTGCTGCACCGGGCGGCGCGGGCCGCCGACGCGGGCGAGCCGGACGCCACCCGGCTCTGCGCGATGGCGAAGCGGCTGGCCACCGACACCGGTCACGAGGTCGCCGACGCGGCGCTGCAGCTGCACGGCGGCTACGGCTACCTGGCCGAGTACGGCATCGAGAAGATCGTGCGGGACCTGCGCGTGCACCGGATCCTCGAGGGAACCAACGAGGTCATGCGCGTGATCGTCTCCCGCGGACTGATGGGAGCGGAGTCATGAGCAGCGGGCCCACGAACGACGTGCGGGTCGAGCGGACCGGCGGGATCGGCCGGATCGTGCTGGACCGGCCGAAGGCGATCAACGCCCTCACCCACGAGATGGTGCTGACCATCGACGCCACCCTGCGCGCGTGGGCCACCGACGACGGCGTCGGCGCGGTGGTCCTCACCGGGGCCGGCGAGCGCGGACTGTGCGCGGGCGGTGACATCCGTGGCATCCACGCCGACGCGCAGGTGGGCGGCGCCGCCACCCGCGACTTCTGGCGGGACGAGTACCACCTCAACGCGCTGATCGGGCGCTACCCGAAGCCGTACGTGGCGGTGATGGACGGCCTGGTGATGGGCGGCGGCGTCGGTGTCTCCGGGCACGCGAGCCACCGGATCGTCACCGAGCGGACCCGGCTCGGCATGCCCGAGGTCGGGATCGGGCTGGTCCCCGACGTCGGCGGCACCTGGCTGCTGTCGCGGGCGTCCGGTGAGCTGGGGCTCTACGCCGCGCTGACCGGGGCCGTGCTCGGGGCCGGCGACGCGCTCGCCATGGGCTTCGCCGACTGGTACCTGCCGACCGGCAAGCTCCCCGCGCTGATGTCCGCGCTGGCCGACCTGCGGGTCCCGGCCGCGGAGCTGCCCGAGGCGCTCGGCGGTCTGCTGCAGGACCTGGCCGAGCCCGAGCCGGAGCCGGAGCTGTCGGCGTACCGGTGGTGGATCGACCGGTGCTTCGAGGCCCCGACGGCGGAGGAGATCGTGCACCGGCTCGCCACGTCCGGGGTGTCGGAGGCCGAGGACACCGCCAAGACGATCGGCCAGAAGTCGCCGTCCTGCGTGAAGGTCGCGCTGGCCGCGATCCGCAGGGCCCGGTCGCACCGGTCCCTGTCCGAGGCGCTGAACCAGGAGTACCGGGTCTCGCTGCGCTGCCTCGCCGCGCCGGATCTGGTGGAGGGCATCCGGGCCCAGGTGATCGACAAGGACCGCACACCGCGCTGGAACCCCGCGGTGCTCGAACAGGTGGACGACGCCACGGTCGAGGGCTACCTGGCCCCGCTGACCGACGTCGCCGAGCTGGGACTGGAAGGTGAACGATGAGCCGCATCGCCGTCGTCGGGCTGGGGAACATGGGCGGGCCGATGGCCGCCAACCTGGTCGCCGCGGGACACACCGTCACCGGGTACGACCCGGTGCCGGCCGCGCGGGAGACCGCAGCACGGGCCGGGGTGGACGTCGCCGGTAGCAGCCCGGAGGCCGTCACCGGTGCCGAGGTGGTGATCACCATGCTGCCCAGCGGCAAGCACGTCACCGACGTCTACGCCGAGCTGCTGCCCGCGGCACCGGCCGGAGCGCTGTTCGTGGACTGCTCGACGATCGACGTCGGCTCGTCCCGGGCGGCCCACGCGGCCGCGGCCGCTGCCGGACACCGGTCGGTCGACGCACCCGTGTCCGGTGGCGTGGTCGGCGCCGAGGCCGGGACGCTCACCTTCATGGCGGGCGGCGCGCCCGAGGCGATCACCGACGCCGAGCCGGTACTGGCCGTGCTCGGCAAGCGCACCGTGCGCTGCGGCGACCCGGGCGCGGGCCAGGTGGCGAAGATGTGCAACAACATGGTGCTCGGCGCGTCGATGATCGCGGTGTCCGAGGCGTTCGTGCTGGCCGAGAAGCTGGGCCTGGAGCCGCAGGCACTGTTCGACGTCGTCTCCACCTCGTCCGGGCAGTGCTGGGCGGTCAGCACCAACTGCCCGGTCCCCGGGCCGGTCCCGGGCAGCCCCGCCAACCGGGACTTCACCGGCGGGTTCGCCGCCCAGCTGATGCTCAAGGACCTGCGGCTGGCCCAGGACGCCGCCGCCGAGGCCGGGATCGAGCTGGCGATGGGCCGGCGGGCGACCGAGCGCTACACCGAGTTCACCGAGCGCGACGACCGGGTGCAGGACTTCTCGGCGATCGTCACCGACATCCGGAAGGGCGGCTGAGATGGGCGGGTACTCGACGATCGTGGTGAGCACCCCCGCCGAGGGGGTCGGCCTGGTCCGGCTGGACCGGCCCAAGGCGCTCAACGCGCTGAACCACCAGGTGATGACCGAGGTGATCGACGCGGTACGGGCGTTCGACGCCGATCCGGTGATCGGTGCGGTGGTGATCACCGGCTCGGAGCGGGCGTTCGCCGCCGGCGCGGACATCTCCGAGATGGCCGGGCTCTCGCACCGGGAGGTGACCGAGCAGGACCTGTTCGCGGGCTGGGACGGCCTGCGCGGACTGCGCACCCCGGTCGTCGCCGCGGTCGCCGGGCACGCACTGGGCGGCGGCTGCGAGCTGGCGATGATGTGCGATCTGCTGATCGCCGCGGACACCGCCCGGTTCGGCCAGCCGGAGATCAAGCTCGGGGTGATCCCCGGGATGGGCGGTTCGCAGCGGCTGACCAGGACTGTCGGTAAGGCCAAGGCGATGGACCTGTGCCTGACCGGGCGCACGATGGACGCCGAGGAGGCCGAGCGGGCCGGGCTGGTCAGCCGGATCGTCCCGGCCGCCGAGCTGGTGGACACCGCCGTCGAGGTGGCGGCGACGATCGCCGGGATGTCCCGGACCGCGGCCGCCGCCGCGAAGGAGGCCGTCGACGTGGTCTTCGAGTCCACCCTGGCCGAGGGGATCCGGTTCGAGCGGCGCACCTTCCACGCGCTGTTCGCCACCCCGGACCAGAAGGAGGGCATGGCGGCCTTCCTGGAGAAGCGCGCGCCCGACTACCGGCGGTGAGTCACCGCGGGGCGGCCCCGGTTCCGGCCGGGGCCGCCCGCCCGGTTCACAGCACGACCAGCGGGCAGGCGGCGCTCGGATGTTCCAGGACCGTCGCCGTCACCCCGTAGACCCCCCGGATCCGCTCGACGGTCAGCACCTCGGCCGGCGTCCCGGAGACGACCGCCCGGCCGTCGTCGAGCAGCACCAGCCGGTGGCAGTAGCGGGCGGCCAGGTTCAGATCGTGCAGCGCGACCAGGGTGGGCAGGCCGAGCTCGCCGACCAGCTCGAGCAGCGCCAGCTGGTGCGCGATGTCGAGATGGTTGGTCGGCTCGTCCATCACCAGCAGCGCCGGCCGCCCGACCAGTGCCCGCGCGACCAGCGCCCGCTGCCGCTCGCCGCCGGAGAGCGTGTCCAGCCTGCGCCCGGCGAGCCGGGTCAGATCGAGCAGCTCCAGCGCGGCGTCGACCAGCGCGTGATCGAGGTCGTCGTCGGCCTGCAGCGCGCGCTTGTGCGGCGAGCGGCCGGTGGCGACGATCTCCCGGATGGTGAGCGGGAAGTCGGTGGGCACGTCCTGCAGCACCACGCCGACCCGGCGGGCCACCTCGCGGGCGGGCGCCCGGCGCACGTCGATGCCGTCCACCAGCACCCGGCCCGACGCCGGCCTGCCCACCCGGTAGACGGTGCGCAGCAGCGACGACTTGCCGCTGCCGTTCGGGCCGAGCAGGCCGACCACCTCGCCGGGGCCGACGGTCAGCGACACGCCGTCGACCAGGGTGGCGGTGCCCGCCGTGACCACGACGTCCTCGACGACCAGCGGGGTCACCGGGCCACCTCCCGGCGGCCGTCGCGGCGCAGCAGCCAGACGAAGAACGGCCCGCCGACCAGCGCCGTCACGATCCCCACCGGGATCTCCTCCGGGCTGATCACGGTCCGCGCGACCAGATCGGCCAGCACCGTGAACACCGCGCCGACCAGCACCGCGACCGGCAGCGCCCGGCGGTGCGCCGAGCCGACCAGGAACCGCACCACGTGCGGCAGCATCAGCCCGACGAAGCCGATCACCCCGGACACCGCGACCGTCACCCCGACCAGCACCGCGACCACGACGAACACCCGCCTGCGGAACCGGTGCACGTCCACCCCCAGCGCGCCGGCGCTCTCGTCGCCGGCCAGCAGCAGATCCAGCTCGCGGGCCCTGGCCACCAGCAGGAACAGCCCGGCCACCAGCACCACCGCCGGGACCACCAGCAGGTCCCAGCGGGCGGAGCCGAAGCCGCCGAGCGTCCAGAACAGCACCTGCGAGGCGAGCATCGGGTTCGGCGCGGTGAGCACCAGCAGGCTGGTCAGCGCGGACAGCACCGACCCGACGGCGACCCCGCCCAGGATCAGCCGGAGCACGGTGATCCGGCCCGCCGATCGGGCGATCGTCAGCACCACCGCGAGGGTGACGAGCGCGCCGCCGAAGGCCGCCACGTTCAGCGTGAGCGCCCCGGCGCCGAGCAGCCCGAACCGCATGACGACCACCGCGCCGGTGGCGGCGCCGGCCGAGACCCCGATGATCCCGGGCCCGGCCAGCGGGTTGCGCACCACGGCCTGCAGGACCATCCCGGCGACCGTCAGCGTCGCGCCGACCAGCGCGGCGAGCAGCACCCGGGGCAATCGGGTGTCGGCGACGATCAGGTCCTGTGCCCTGGTCCAGTCCGGATCGGGGACCAGCGCCGGGCCGCCGAGCCGGTGCGCGAGGATCCGCCAGGTCTGCGACCACGGCACCGCCACCGAGCCGGTGGCCAGCGCGAACCCGACCGCCGCGACGAGCAGCACGGCCAGTCCGGCCAGCACGACCGGCAGCCCGAAGCGGCCGCTCGCCGCGCCGCGCCGGGAACCGGGACCGGGCGCCGGGAGCGGGCCGTCGCGCCGCAGCACGGCGACCAGCTCGGCGCGCCGGCTCACCGGAACCGGTCGGGATGCAGGTCGCGGGCGAGCTGCTCGACGGCGTCCACCGAACGCGGGCCGGGCTGGGCGAGGGAGAGCCCGACGGTCGGGAACGCGTTCGTGGCCAGCGCGGGGACGTCGGCGACGGCCGGGGTGGCCCGCAGCGTCTCGATCTTCGACTCGACGCTCGGCTCCAGGTAGTCGTAGATCAGGATCACCGCGGGACGGCGCTGCGCGACCTGCTCCCAGGACACCTGCGGCCAGCGCTCGTCGACGTCGTCGAACACGTTCCGGCCGCCGGCCCGCTCGATGATCTCGGTGAGGATGGCCTTGCCGCCCGCCGTGCGCGGCGCGTCGGCACCGCTGTTGTAGACGAACACCGGCACCGGTTCGACGGTCCCGAGCTGCTCGGTGACGGTGTCCAGCCGGTCGCGCAGCCCGGACACCGACTCGGCGGCCCGGTCCGGCACCCCGAAGACGGCGCCGATCCGGTCGATCTCGCCGAACAGGTCGTCGAAACCGGAGCGGCCGTCGCGGCAGGACTCGGGATTGAGGTGGGTGCGGACACCGAGCTCGCCGAGCCGCTCCCTGGTGTGCCCCGATGACTCGGAGAAGCCGTCCGGGTAGCCGGCGTAGACGAAGTCCGGCTCCACGGCGAGCAGCTGCTCCAGCGACGGCTGCCCGGGGGCGATCACCGGGACCGAGCCGTAGGCCTCGGCGTACTGCTCGCCGATCGGCCGGTTCTTCAGATACGCGGTGCCCACCATCGAGTCCTGCAGGCCGAGCTCCAGCATCAGCTCGGTCGCGTTGGAGGTGAGCGTGACCGCCCGCGCCGGGGGCGCGTCGTAGACGGTCTCGACACCGCAGTTGTCGTCGACGACCGGGAAGCCGTCGGCGGTGCCCGCGGTGGTGGGGGAGTCCTGCACGGCGGCGCCGCAGCCGGCGAGGAACAGCAACGAGGCGGCGGCGAGCGCGGCGCCCGGTGACGGTCGGGATCGGAACACCTGGACAACCTATGAAAGATTGATCAGGTGTCCAGCTTGGAATGGGGTGTTCTGACCCACGCCGCCGGGTCGCGCGACTCGGCGACCGAACTGGCCGACACCGTGCGGCTGGCGGTGCGCGCCGAGGAGCTGGGTTTCGGCTCGTTCTGGGTCGCCCAGCACCATCTCGGCGCCCAGCAGGGGCACGCGTCGTCGCCGCTGGTGGTGCTGGCCGCGGTCGCCGCGCGCACCGAGCGGATCGGGCTGGGTACCGCGGTCGTGGTCGGCGCGCTGGAGCATCCGCTGCGGCTGGTGGAGGACGCGGCGACGGTGGACGCGCTCAGCGGCGGGCGGCTGGAGCTGGGGCTCGGCGCGGGATCGGATCCCGGGGTGGCGGAGGCGTTCGGGATCCGGCCGCAGGACCGGCACGCGCGGCTGGACACCGTGCTGGACGCGCTCGCCGAGGCGGACGTGGTCCCCGCGGCGGGCGGGCTGCGGGACCGGCTCTGGCTGGCCACCTCGTCGGAGGCGGGGGTGCGGACCGCCGCGGAGCGCGGCACCGGCCTGCTGTCCGGGCGCCGCTCCGGCCCTGCCGGCCCGGACGACGCGCGCTCCGCGGATCTGCTGGCCCGGTTCCGGGCGGCCGGCGGGCGCCGGGTGGGTCTGTCCCGGCCGCTGGTCCCCGGCGCCTGCGGGGAGGAGGTCCGCGACCTGCTCGCGCCGCACATCGCGCGCTCCGGCCGGGACCCGGTGGCCCATCTGGCCGCAGGCAACGTCTACGCGGGCACCGAGCACGAGGTGGCCACCGGCCTCGCCGCGGACCCCTGCCTGCCGTACGCCACCCGGCTGCTGTGCCACGTCCAGCCCGCCCGGCTGACCTTCGCCGAGCTCGATCCCATCCTGCGCCGCGTCGCCCGGCTGGCCCGGGGTTTCCGCGACGGGCCTGACCCGAGAGAGGATCACCGCCGTGCATCCACCGCCTGAACCGTCCGACCAGATGCGAGCACAGGCCGAACGGCTGCGCGGCCCGGACGGCCGCTACCTGCTGCCGCCGACCCCGGCGTCCGCGCCGTGGACCGGGGGCAGGCTGTTGCGCGTGGGGCGGGCGTTCGCGTTGCTGCGCCAGGACACCTGGGCGCCGGACGTGTTGCAGCGGGCCGTCCTCGGTGACCACACCGGGACCCTGGACCGGGTGGTGCTGCCCGATCCGTCGACGCCGGGGGCGGCGGCATCGGTCGCCGAGCTGGTCCGGCTCGCCGCCCGCTACACCGACGCGGACCGGCTGCCCGGCCGGACCCAGCTGGTCGTGCGCTGGCCGTCCGGGGACACCGGCACCGCCGCCGCGTTCGCCGCGGCCGGGCTGCGGCTGGACGCGCTGATGGGGGAGCGGGCGGCCGAGCCGCTGCCCGGCCACCCGGTGGCCGGCGTGACGGTCCGGATCGCCGCCCCCGCCGATGTGCCGGCCGTGGTCGATCTCGCCGTCGAGGAGACCCGCTATCACGTGGCGATCTCCCCGTTCACCCGGGACGTCGACGCGGTCCGCGGCTGGACCTCCAGCGCGGTACTGGCCGCCGACCCGGCCCATCCGGTGTTCGTCGCCGAGCGGGACGGCCGGGTCGTCGGCTACGCGGCCTGCGAGCTCGTCGACACCCCGGACGACGGCCTGGTGCACCCGCTCCCGCCGGGCCGGACCGGGCACCTGCGCTCGGTCGGGGTCACCGCCGCCGGGCGCGGCCGGGGCACCGGCACCGCGCTGGTGCACGCCGCCGGGCCGGTTCAGGCCCGGTGGAACCGCGGGGCGCGCCGCTGAAGGAACGCCCGCACCGCCTCCCGGTGGTCCCGGCTGCGGATCAGCTCCGCGCACCGGGCCACCAGCTCGGCGCGGGCGGTCCGCCGGTCCTGGCCGACCGCCCGATCCACCGCCGCCTTGGTCGCCTCCACCGCCAGCGGGGACCGGCCCGCGATCCGGTGCGCCGTCGCCAGCGCTGCCGGGAGCAGTGCGTCGGCGGGGACGACCTCGCGGACCAGGCCGGTCCGCAGGGCCGTCGCCGCGTCGCACGGCTCGCCGGTCAGCAGCATCGCCTTGGCCGGGCCGAGGCCGATCAGCCCGGGCAGCCGCCAGGTGCTCATGATCAACCCGACGTTCACCCCGGCCGCGACGAAGAAGGCGTCCTCGGCGGCGATCCGGATGTCGCAGGACAGCGCGAGCTCCAGCCCGCCACCGATGGCGCCGCCGGTGACCGCGGCGATCGTCGGGACCCGCAGCTGCTCCACCCGGTCGACGGTGGCCAGCAGGGTCTCCAGGAACCCGGTCCCGGTCCGGTCCCCGGTCAGGTCGGCGCCGGAGCTGAAGTGCCCGGTCGTCCCCGGTGAGGACGACCGCCCGCACCTCGGGATCGGCCTCGACCCGGTCCAGCGCGTCGCGCAGGGCGGCCTGGACCGGGCCGGACAGCATCCCGGCCGGCCGTCCGTCGAGGGACAGCACCGCGACGTGCGGGCCGTCGAGCCGCAGCCGGACGCCGGTCGGGACGCCGGTGGTGGTCACCGGGCGGGGACCTCGCGACGGGCCGGCCCCTGGTAGGTGGCCAGCGGGCGGATCAACGAGTTCGCGGCCAGCTGCTCGGTGATGTGCGCGGTCCAGCCGGTGATCCGGGACATCACGAACAACGGGGTGAACATCGGGATGTCGAACCCCATCAGGTGGTAGAGCGGACCGGCGGGATAGTCCAGGTTGGGGTGCAGGCCCTTCTCCCGGTGCATCGCGGTGGCCAGCGCGGTGTGCGTGGCGAGCAGGTCGTGCGCCCCGGTGAGCTCGACGACCTCCTCCAGCGAGCGCTGCAGGGTCGGGACCCGGGAGTCGCCACGCTTGTAGACCCGGTGCCCGAAGCCCATGATCTTCCGCTTCCCGGCGAGCGCCTCGGCCAGCCAGGCCTGCGCAGCCTCCGGGCCGTCGATCTCGGCGAGCATGTGCATGACCGCCTCGTTCGCACCGCCGTGCAGTGGGCCCTTCAGCGCCCCGATCCCGGCGACCACGGCGCTGTACAGGTCGGACAGCGTCGAGGTCACCACGCGCGCGGTGAAGGTGGACGCGTTGAAGCTGTGCTCCGCGTAGAGGATCATCGAGACCTCGAACGCCCGCACCACCTCCGGCGCCGGGACCTCGCCGAACGTCATGTGGAAGAAGTTCTCCGAGTACCCGAGCGACGGGTCCGGCGCGATCGGGTCCTGGCCGCGGCGTCGGCGCTGGTCGATCGCGACCACGGTGGGCAGCGCGGCCAGCAGGCGCAGCGACTTCGTCGCGTTCGCCCCGGCGTCGTCCTCCCGGACGTCCTCCGAACCGAGCCAGCTCACCGCCGTGCGCAGGGTGTCCATCGGATGGCAGGTGGTCGGGGTGGCCATCAGCAGGGCCTGCAGGCTGCGGTCGATCGGGCGCAGCGCCCGCTCGCGCTCGGTCAGCGCGGCCAGCGCGGTGGCGTCCGGGAGCTCGCCGGTCCAGAGCAGGTGCGCGACGTCGAGGAAACCGCGGTGCGCGCACAGGTCCTGCACCGGGTAGCCGCGGTAGAGCAGCGAGTTGGTCTCGGAATCGACCTTCGAGATCGCCGTGGTGTCGGCGACGACGCCGGCCAGTCCCTTGTGCACCTCCGGCGGTGCATCGGTGACGGTCATGACGGGTCCTCCTCCAGGTATCCGGCGAGCCGCGCGTCGAATGCCGCGTACTCGTCGTATCCGAGCAGTTCGTAGAGCCTGCTCCGGGTCTGCATCCGCTCGACGACGCCCTGCTGGGAGCCGCTGCGGCGGATCTCGGCGAGACCGGCCTCGGCGGCGCCCATCGCCAGCCGGAGCAGGGTCACCGGGTAGATGACGACGTTGATGCCGAGCTTCTCCAGGGTCTGCGCGGACAGCAGCGGGCTCTTGCCGAACTCGGTCATGTTGGCCAGCAGCGGGACGTCGAGCGCGTCCCGGAACGCGGCGTACTCGCGCTCCTCGGTCAGCGCCTCCACGAAGACCATGTCCGCGCCCGAGTCCACGTAGGCCTTCGCCCGGTCGATCGCGGCGTCGAGGCCCTCGACGGCGCGGGCGTCGGTGCGGGCGCAGAGCACGAACGCGTCGTCCCGGCGGCCGCGGACCGCCGCCCGGATCCGGGTGCACATGTCCGCGGTGGACACCAGCTCCTTGCCCTCGAGGTGGCCGCACCGCTTGGGCTCGACCTGGTCCTCCAGGTGGCAGCCGGAGATCCCGGCGTCCTCGAACGACCGGATCGTGCGGGCCACGTTCGCCGGGCCGCCCCAGCCGGTGTCGGCGTCGACCAGGGTCGGCAGATCGGTGCTGCGGGTGATCGTGGCGGCCCGCCCGGCGACCTCGGTGGCCGTCATCAGGCCGACGTCGGGCAGTCCCAGCTCGGCCGACAGCACCGCCCCGGACACGTACACGCCGTCGAAGCCCTGCTCGGCGATCAGCATCGCCGACAGCGCGTTGAAGGCGCCGGGGAACTGCAGCAGCCTGCCATCGGCCAGTGCCTCGCGGAACGCGACCCGCTGCTGGTGCGCGGTGCTGCTCGATCCGAGCATGCTCAGAACACCCCGCGCCCGGAGGCCACGGCCAGATCGGGGAGCACCACCGTCAGCTCGCCCAGGTCCGCGGCCGACAGCTCCGGCAGGCGCAGCGCGTGGTCGAGGAAACGGTCCTGCTCGACCCGGTCGACGACGTCGCGGGACAGGTCCCGGAACTTGCCGACGTAGGCGTCGCGGCCGAACGGGCGGGCGCCGAGCGGGTGTGCGTCGGCGACGGCGATCTCGTCGGTCAGCGTCGAACCGTCGGTGAAGGTGACCTCGACCCGGCCGCCGAACGCCTTCTCCGCCGGGTCGTGCGAGTGGTAGCGCCGGGTCCACTCCGGGTCCTCGACGGTGGAGATCGCGTGCCAGAGCCCGACCAGCTCGTCGTCGGCCGCCCGGTGCGGCGGGTAGGAGCGCTCGTGGTGGAAACCGCCGTCGAGCAGCGCGACCGCGACGATGTAGGGGATCGAGTGGTCCAGGGTCTCCCGGGAGGCCTTCGGGTCGTACTTCTGCGGGTCGCCGGATCCGGAGCCGATCACGTAGTGCGTGTGGTGGCTGGTGTGGATGACGATGCTGCGCACCTGTCCGGGGCCGCCCGCCTCGCGGATCCGCGGGCCCAGGCGGCGGGCCAGGTCGATCAGCGCCTGGCTCTGGTACTCCGCGGAGTGCTCCTTGGTGTAGGTCTGCAGGATCGCCTGCGGTGCCTCGCCGCGGACCGGGAGCGCGACGGTGTACCCGGCGTCCGGCCCGTCCAGCATCCAGGCGATCACCCCGTCCTCGCCCTCGTAGATCGGCGACGGCGCGCCCTCGCCGAGCATCGCCCGGTCCACGGCCTCGATCGCGACCTTGCCCGCGAACGCCGGGGCGAACGCCTTCCAGGACGAGATCTCGCCCTTGCGCGACTGCCGGGTCGCGGTCGTGGTGTGCAGGGCCTGCTGCACCGCCTGGTAGGTGACCTCGGTCGGCAGGTCGAGCAGCGCGCCGATCCCCGCGGCCACCGACGGGCCGAGGTGCGCCACGTGGTCGATCTTGTGCGCGTGCAGGCAGATCCCGGTGACCAGGGCGACCTGCACCTCGTAGGCGACGGCGATCGCCCTGGTCAGCGCGGCCCCGTCGGCGCCGGTGTGCTGGGCCACCGCCAGCAGCGGCGGGATGTTGTCGCCCGGGTGCGAGTAGTCGGCCGCCAGGAAGGTGTCGTGGTAGTCCAGCTCGCGCACGGCGACGCCGTTGGCCCAGGCCGCCCACTCCGGGGAGACCCGCTCGCGGGTACCGAAGACGACCGCGCCCGTCCGGTCCTGCGCCGCGGCGTGCCGCAGCGCCTGCGCGCGGGCCGCGACGACCGGTCCGCGGTTCACCGATGCGGTCGCCACACCGGCGTTGTCGATCAGCCGGTTGACCACCATGTCGGCGACCTCGGCGGGCGGTTCGACGCCGTCCGCGGCGACCTCGGCGATCTTCCAGGCCAGCTGATCGGCACGGGCGAGGTTCTCCTCGCTGCGGTGCACCCTGACCTTGTGGTCGACGGTCATGCGATCTCCTCACTCATG
This sequence comes from Pseudonocardia autotrophica, assembly GCF_003945385.1. Classification (NCBI taxonomy): domain Bacteria; kingdom Bacillati; phylum Actinomycetota; class Actinomycetes; order Pseudonocardiales; family Pseudonocardiaceae; genus Pseudonocardia; species Pseudonocardia autotrophica. The sequence continues at coordinate 6,554,034 of NZ_AP018920.1, read as the reverse complement.
ATCGGGTAGGTCTTCGAGGGGTAGCGGTGGAGATGGGCGGGACGAACCGGGGTTCCCGGTACTCCGCGTGCATCGCCTCGGCGACGGTGCGGACGGTGTCGAGCCGCACCGGATCGGCGAGCTCGAGCGGGCCCATCGGGTGCGCACACCCGACCCGCATACCGGCGTCGATCGCGTCGTCGTCCTTCAGTACTCCGCAGACCGCGCCGAGCACGCGCGACTTGACCGTCCGGTCCTCGGGCACCGCCTCGATGACGAGATCGCGATCGGCGAGCTCACCGGTGTCGGTGGACCAGCGCAGCCGCCAGGCGGCGCGTTCGCGCTCCGGGGAGGACAGCCGCCCGGCGCGGACGGCGCGATCGAGGGAGCGCAGCACCCGCTCGCGGCCGGCGGCCGCGGTCGCCGGGCAGCGCTCCACCACGAGCACGTCGCGCTCGGCCCGGGCGCAGGCCTCGGCCACGGCCGCGCCCATCGTTCCCGCGCCGATGACGCCGACCCGCTCGATTCCCGGCACGCCCCGACTCCTCCCGCTCCTGCTGTGTCAGGAGCCTGGACCAGCGGGGGAGCCGGTGGCGAGGGAACCAAGGAGGCGAATCCGTGCGTACTTCCGGGGCGGTTCTGCGAATTCTGCGAAGGATCAGGCGTAGAGGCGCTCCGCGTTGCCGCGCAGGACCGCGCGGGCCAGCTCGCCGTCCCCGGTGGCGGCGACCAGGCGGGCGTACTCGCCCTCGCGGTCGCCCCAGGGCTCGTCCGAGGCGAACAGCACCCGATCGGCCCCGATCCCGCGCTTCTCGATCTCGGCGGCGAGCCAGCGCGGCGCGAAACCGATCGCCCAGCTGGTGTCGGTGTAGACCTGCTTGCCGCGCTCGATCCAGTCGAAGAAACGGCCCCCGACGAGCTTGATGTGCCCGCTCATCCCGCCGCCGAGATGCACCAGGTGCAGCCGGACGTCGTCGGCGTAGCGCTCCACGAGCTCGCCGACCTGGTCGATGTCGGAGGCACCACCCGGCGAGGTGTGCACGTGCACGGTGAGGTCGTGGGTGCGGGCGGCGGCGAAGATCGCGTCCAGCTGCGGGGCGCAGGCCGGATCGGTGGGGCTCCCGCCGAGCAGGAAGCTGATCTTGATGATGCGTACCCCCGGCTCCCCGGCGAGCGCGAGCGCGGCGGCGGTGCCTGCGGCGTCCTGCGGGCGCGGGGACGCCCAGATCCCGGCCCGGACCCGGTCGTCGGTCGCGGCGGCCTCCAGGCACAGTCCGTTCAGCGCGAACGACGGTGCCGGATCCGGCACCCCGTAGTTCGGCATCACCACGGCCAGCTCGGTGCCCTCGGCATCGAGGTCGCGGCGCAGCTCGTCGATCGTCGCCCTGGCCGAGACGTCCGGATTGACCGGCGGCCCGCCGTAGAACGGGTAGGCGGGGAGCACCCCGAGGTGGCGGTGCGCGTCGTGCGGGAGCAGGGCGGTCGCTGCGGTCACGGCACCCAGTCGAACAGAACGGCCCGGCCGCGTGGTGCGGCCGGGCCGATCCGTCACAGGGTCTTCACACGGATCTGACCGCGCTGTCGTACGCCGGGCCCGTGGCCGGGCCGGCCGGGCGGATCAGTCCCACTCCAGGGATCCGCCGGTGCGGTACTCCGTCACCCGCGTCTCGAAGAAGTTCTTCTCCTTGCGCAGGTCCATCGCCTCGCTCATCCACGGGAACGGGTTGTCCGCCTGCCCGAACAGCGGCGCGAGCCCGATCTGCTCGGCCCGGCGATCGGTGATGAACCGCAGGTACTGCTCGCAGGACTCGGCGGTCAGGCCGAGCATCCCGCGCGGCATGGTGTCGCGGGCGTAGGCGACCTCCAGCTCGCACGCCTCGTGCAGCATGCCGCGGATCTCCCGGGCGAACTCCGGCGTCCACAGGTGCGGGTTCTCGATCTTGATCTGGTTGATGCAGTCGATGCCGAAGTTCAGGTGGATGGACTCGTCGCGCAGGATGTACTGGTACTGCTCGGCGATCCCGACCATCTTGTTGCGCCGCCCGAGCGCCAGGATCTGGGCGAAGCCGGTGTAGAACCACATGCCCTCGAACACCACGTAGAACGCGATCAGGTCGCGCAGGAACGCCCGGTCGTTCTCCGGGGTGCCGGTGCGGAAGTCCGGATCGGACAGCGCCTGGGTGTAGCGCAGCGCCCAGGTGTCCTTGTCGGTGATCGAGGGGACCTCGCGGTAGGCGTTGAACAGCGTGCCCTCGTCCAGTCCGAGCGACTCGCAGACGTACTGGAAGGTGTGCGTGTGCACGGCCTCCTCGAACGACTGGCGCAGCAGGTACTGCCGGCACTCCGGGTTGGTGAGGTGCCGGTAGACGGCGAGCACGATGTTGTTCGCGACCAGCGACTCCGCGGTGGCGAAGAAGCCGAGGTTGCGGGTCAGCATCAGCCGCTCGTCGTCGGTGAGGCCGCCCGGGGTGCGCCACAGCGCGATGTCGGCCTGCATGGCGACCTCGGTCGGCATCCAGTGGTTGGCACAGCCGGCCAGGTACTTCTCCCACGCCCAGTGGTACTTCATCGGGAGCAGCTGGTTGACGTCGGTCCGGGCGTTGATCATGCGCTTGTCGTCGGCGTGCACCGGGGCGGCGCCGCGCTCGATCTCGCCGAGGCCGGTCGCATCGGTCGTCGGGACGGTCACTGGCAGGCCTCGCAGTCGGGGTCGTCGATCGAGCAGGCGGCGGCGGGATCGAGATCGAGCTCCATCCCGGCGGTGCCGTTCGCCGGGGCGGTGCCGTTCACCGGGACCGCCGGGGCCGCGCCGTTCACCGGGACCGCGGGCACGGTCGCCGCCGAGCCGCTGCCCGTCGCGCCGCTGCCGGTCGCGCCGCTGCCCGCCGAACCGTTGCCCGCCGGGTTCCCGCCGCTGCCGGTCGGCACCCCGGTGAGTCGCCCGTCGGTGCCCTTGAGGGTGGACTTCTCCACCGACGTCGCGGCCCGGGTCCGCAGGTAGTAGGTGGTCTTGCAGCCGCTGCGCCAGGCCAGCCGGTACAGCTCGTCGAGCTTGCGCCCGCTCGGACCGGCCAGGTACAGGTTCAGCGACTGCGCCTGGTCGAGCCACTTCTGCCGGCGCGACGCGGCCGCGATCAGCCAGCGCGGCTCGATCTCGAACGCGGTGGCGTACAGCTCCTTGAGGTCGGCCGGCACCCGGTCGATCTCGGCCAGCGAGCCGTCGAAGTACTTGAGGTCGGCGACCATCACCTCGTCCCACAGGCCACGCTGCTTGAGGTCGCGGACCAGGTGCGGGTTCACCACGGTGAAGTCGCCGGACATGTTGGACTTCACGTACAGGTTCAGGTGGATCGGCTCGATCGACTGGGCGACCCCGCAGATGTTCGAGATCGTCGCGGTCGGCGCGATCGCCAGCACGTTGGAGTTGCGCATGCCCTGGGTGCGGACCGTCTCGCGCAGCGTGTCCCAGTCGAGGGTGGTGGAGCGGTCGACGTCGAGCTCGCCCTCCTCGCGGGCGGCGGCGAGCAGCTCCAGCGAGTCGATCGGCAGGATCCCCCGGCTCCACAGCGAGCCGTCGAAGGAGGCGTAGCGGCCACGCTCGGCGGCCAGATCCGACGACGCCGCGATCGCGTGGTAGCTCAGCGCCTCGGCGCTGCGATCGGCGAACTCGACGGCGGCGTCGCTGCCCGGCGCGATCCGCTGGAGGAACAGCGCGTCGGAGAAGCCCATCATCCCCAGGCCGACCGGGCGGTGCCGCAGGTTGGACCGGCGGGCCTCCGGGATCGTGTAGAAGTTGATGTCCACGACGTTGTCCAGCATGCGGACCGCCGTGGTCACCGTGCGCTGCAGCTTGTCCGTGTCGAGCCCGTTCGGCCCGATGTGCGCGGCCAAGTTGACCGAGCCGAGGTTGCAGACCGCGACCTCGCCGTCGGCGCCGGCCTGGGTGTTCAGGGTGATCTCGGTGCACAGGTTCGACGAGTGCACCACCCCGGCGTGCTGCTGCGGGCTGCGCAGGTTGCACGGGTCCTTGAAGGTGATCCACGGGTGCCCGGTCTCGAACAGCATGGTCAGCATCCGGCGCCACAGGTCGACCGCGCGCACCGTGCGGTGCACCCGGATCTCGCCGCGCTCGGCGGCCTGCTCGTACTCGCGGTAGCGCAGGGAGAACGCGGTGCCGTAGAGATCGTGCAGGTCGGGAACCTCGTCCGGGGAGAACAGCGTCCAGGAACCGTCGGCCTGCACCCGGCGCAGGAACTCGTCGGGCACCCAGTTCGCGGTGTTCATGTCGTGCGTGCGGCGCCGGTCGTCGCCGGTGTTCTTGCGCAGGTCGAGGAACTCCTCGATGTCGACGTGCCAGGTCTCCAGGTAGGCGCACGCCGCGCCCTTGCGCTTGCCGCCCTGGTTGACCGCGACGGCGGTGTCCCCGGCGATCTTGAGGAACGGCACGACACCCTGCGAGACACCGTTGGTGCCCCGGATGTGCGCGCCGAGGCCGCGGACCGGGGTCCAGTCGTTGCCCAGGCCGCCGGAGTACTTCGCGAGCAGCGCGTTGTTCCGGTAGCCGCCGAAGATCGAGTCCAGGTCGTCGTCGACGGTGGTGAGGAAGCACGACGACAGCTGCGCCCTGGTGGTGCCCGAGTTGAACAGCGTCGGGGTGGACGCCATGAAGTCGAAGCTGGACAGCAGCTCGTAGAACTCGATCGCGCGCGCCTCGCGGTCGACCTCCCGGATCGCCAGGCCCATCGCGACCCGCAGGAAGAACGCCTGCGGCAGCTCGAACCGGGTACCGCGCTCGTGCAGGAAGTAGCGGTCGTAGAGGGTCTGCAGGCCGAGGAAGCCGATCTCGGTGTCCCGCTCGGGACGGATCGCGGCGGTGACCCGGTCCAGGTCGAACGTGGCGAGCTCCGGATCGACCAGCCCGATGTCGATCGCGCGGCTCAGGTAGTCCTTGGTGTACGTGGCGTAGCGCTGCGCCATCGTGGCCTGGTCGGGCGTCTCCCGGGTGCCGGACAGATGCGAGACGGCCTCGGCGCGCAGCCGGTCGAGCAGCAGCCGGGACGCCACCAGCGAGTAGTCCGGCTCCCGCTCGACCAGCGTGCGGGCGGCCATGACGAGCGCCTGGGCCAGTTCGTCGGCGGTGATGCCGTCGTAGACGGTGCGGTCCAGCTCGGCGAGCACCGGCTCCCGGCTCACGTCCTCGATCCCGGCCAGCGCCTCGGCGAGCACGGTCTCGACACGGTCGCGGTCCAGCGGGACCCGGCTGCCGTCGGGCTGGGTGACGTGCACGGTCGGCAGATCGGTGGTGGCGGTCTCGGGTCCGGTGTCCCGGGCCTGCGCGTGCTGCTCCCGGTAGAGCACGTAGGAGCGGGCGACCTTGTGGTGCTCGCCCCGCATCAGGGCCAGCTCGACCTGGTCCTGGATCTGCTCGACGTGCACGCCGGGCGCGGGATGCCGGGCCAGTGCCGCGACAACCTGATCGGTCAGCTCGCCGACGAGATGGTGCAGCCGTGACGACGCCGACGCGGAACCGCCCTCGACGGCGAGGAACGCCTTGGTCATCGCCACCGAGATCTTGCCGGCGTCGAAGGTCGTCTCGGAGCCGTCGCGCCGGATCACCCGCAGACCGGGAGGAGCTGCGCCGTGCGTGGATGCAGGGGGAGCGGTGCTTGTCGTCACGGGTCTCTCTCCTCGCGAGTCGCCGTCGGCCCGTGACCCGCGCGAGGAGGCGACGGCGGACCAGTGCCCGCCGCGCCCTGGCGCCCTCCCGCGAGGCCCCGGAGCTGCACACGCCGGCGGCGTGCACACCGGTGGCAGGTCTTCGGACTCACGGGCGTCGTGCACGCTCCTACTGGCCGTCGCTTCCCGGGATCGCTCCCAGTGCTCGTTGACGGCGGTCGTTCCCGCTCACCGCTGCGGGGCAGTCCCGGAGTCGCACCGGATTCCCTCTTGCCTCATCGGTCCGTGCGGGATCGATGAACCACCAGCGCCGCGGACACTACATCTTGGGTTGGTTCCTGTTCGAGACCCCAAGGGGTCGGTGCGTTGCGACGAATCGTCACGGCCGGTGAACGGTGCAGGTCCGCCCCGGCGGGTCGCCGCGAGAGGCTCGTGCGGGCCACTCGGACAGGTGATGATCGTCGCTCTTCCGATAGCTAGATGAAAATGACTACTGTTTCAGACATGAGACTTCGACGGCTCCCCCCGCTCGTCCCGGCGCTCGCGCTGCTCGCGGTGCTCGCCGGATGCGGAGCCGCCGGGCCGGGTACCGATCCGGCCGCCGGGGAGCGGACCGCACCGCGGATCGAGCGCGCCGCGGCGCCGCTGGAGCCCGCCGGCACCGTCACCGACCCGAACGGCACCGAGCTGTCGCTGCCCACCCCGCCGGAGCGGATCGTCTGCCTCACCGGGCTGTGCGACGACATGCTCGTCGAGCTCGGCATCACCCCGGCCGGTACCTCGACGCCCGCGCTGCTCGCGAACCCGGTGCTGCTCGGCGAGGCTGCGGCCGCGCAGGTCCCGACCGTCGCGGGCAGCTTCGGCAGTGAGGACGTCGAGTCGATCGCCGCCCTGGATCCGGACCTGGTGATCGGGCTCGGCGGGGTGCACGATCCGCTGCGCTCCGCGGTCGAGCAGTTCGCGCCGCTGTGGACGGTCGAGCCGTCGACCTGGCAGGACTCGGTCGGTTACCTGCGGGCGCTCGGGGCGCTGACCGGCCGGACCGGGGAGGCGGTGGCGGCCGAGGAGCGGTTCCGCGGCACCCTCGCCGACGCCGTCGACACCACCCGGGAGACCGGGCAGGCCGACCGGACGGTCGTGCTGATGTACGGCAGCGCCGACACGATCGGCGTCGACACCACCGCATCGGTCAACGGCGACCTGCTCGCCCAGCTCTACGACTACCCGTTCGCACCGCGCAGCGCGGACGTCGAGTCCGGGTCGGCCTACAACGTCGAGGAGATCCTGGCCGGGCAGCCCGACGTCGTACTGGCCTTCTCGCTGCTGTTCTCCGCCGAGGACCGCACGCTGACCGACCAGCTCGCCGACAACCCGGTTTGGCAGCAGGTCCCGGCCGTGGCGCAGGGTGCGGTGCACGAGATGGACCCGCGGCTGTGGGGCAGCGGGCGCGGCACCCGCAGTCTGGGCGCGATCGTCGAGCAGTCGCTGGCCGTGGTGCCGGGCAGGTGAGGATCGCGCTCCTGGTGGTCGCCGGGACCGCGCTCGTGGTCGCCACGCTGTGCCTGGGCACGCCGTCGGTGCCGCCGTGGCAGCTGCCGGCGGTGCTCGGGTCCGGTTCCGGGATCGAGCACGTCGTGGTCACCGAGCTGCGCGCGCCCCGGCTCGTCCTGGGCGCGCTCGCCGGGATCGCGCTCGGGACCGCGGGGATGCTGCTGCAGGACGCGCTGCGCAACCCGCTCGCCGTCCCCGAGCTGCTCGGGGTCTCCTCCGGCGCGGCGGCCGCGGTCGCGATCACGATCGTGACCGGTGCCGCGGTGCCGTTCGCGCCGCTGCTGCCCGCGATCGCCGGTGCCGCGACCGGGGCGCTGCTCACCCTGCTCGCGGTGCGCGGGGCCGTCGGACCGGCCGCCGTGCTGCTGATCGGGGCCGGGGTGAGCGCGGCGCTGCAGGCGCTGCTGCTCACCGCGGTCGCGCTCACCGGCTCGCAGGAGCAGGGGGTGCTCGTCCGCTACCTGCTCGGTTCGCTCACCGGCACCACCTGGCCGACGGTCGCTACGGTGCTGCCCGGGCTCGCGATCGGGCTCGGGCTCGCAGTGCTCGCGCTGCCGGCGCTGGGGCTGCTGCGGCTCGGCGACGGCACCGCATCGGTGCTCGGCCTGCGCACCGCGACCGCCCGGATCGCGGTGCTGGCGGTGGCCTGCCTGCTGGTCGCCGCGGTCGTCGGCCCGTGCGGCCCGGTGGCGTGGGTCGGTTTCCTGGCGCCGCAGCTGGTGCGCCGGTTCCGTCCGGCGGCCGCACCGCTCACCCGGCTGGTCGCCTGCGCGGGAACCGGGGCGGTGCTCGTCGTGGCCGCGGACCTGCCGGCCCGGACCGTGCTGTACCCGGTGGAGCTGCCGGTGGGTGGGCTGACCGCGGTGGTCGCCGTCGTGCTGGGCGTGCTGCTCCTGGCCGGACGCCGGCGTCCCCGGCCCGCCCGGCCGGTACCGGTGGGGCCGTCGTGACGGCCCTGCTGCGGCTGCTGCTGCTCACCGCCGGTGCCGCCGTCGCCGGGACGGCCGGCCTGCTGGTCGGCACCGCGGTGTCCCCGATGGACGCGGTGTCCGCACTCGCCGGGATCGGCGATCCGCCGGCCCGCGAGCTGGTCATCGGCCTCCGGATGCCCCGGGTGCTGGTCGGGTTCGCCGCGGGCGCCTGCTTCGGTGTCGCCGGTGTGGTGCTCCAGTCGGTGCTGCGCAATCCGCTGGCCTCGCCGGAGGTCACCGGGGTCGGCTCCGGCGCGGTGCTGGGAGCGGTCGCGGCGACCCTGGCCGGCGGTGCGGTCGCCGGCCCGATCGGGGTGCTCGCCGTCGCCGTGCTCGGCGGGACGCTCGGCGGCGGTGTGCTGTGGCTGCTCGCCGGCCGGGCAGCCGGCCCGGGCACCGCCGATCCGCTGCGGCTGGCGGTGTCCGGCGTGGTCGTCTCGGCGGTGCTCGCCGGTGGGACGCTGCTGCTGCTCACCGCCCGGCCGCAGCTGGCCGGGTCGCTGGTGCGCTGGCTGGTGGGGTCGCTCAACGGCCGCGGCTGGGAGCACTGGAGCGCGGTCTGGCCGGTCGCGCTGGTCGTGCTCGTCGCGGCGGTGCTGCTCGCGCCGGTACTGGCCCTGCTCGCCGTCGACGACGACCACGCCCGCGGTGTCGGGCTCGCGGTCGGGCCGTGGCGCAGCGTCGTCGTGCTGGTCGCGGTGCTGGCGACGGCCGGCGCGGTGGCCGTCGCCGGGGCGCTGGCCTTCGTCGGGCTGCTCGCCCCGCACCTGGCGCGGGCGGTGCTCGGCCCGGCCGGTGCGGATCCGCGCCTGCTGGTGCCCGGCGCCGCGCTGGCCGGTGCAGCGACCGTCGCCGCCGCCGACGTCGTCGCGCAGGCGGTGACCGTGCTCGCCCCCACCGGGGACCGTCCGCTGGGGATGCCGACCGGGGCCGTCACCGCGGTCGCCGGTGCGGTGGTGTTGATCGTGCTGGTGCGCCGCAGCTCGCGCGCGGTGCTGGGAGGGGAGTCGTGAACGAACCGTTGCTGGCGAGCGGCGTGCGGGTCGCGTTCGACGGGCGCACCGTGCTCGACGGCGTCGATCTCGGGGTGCGGAGCGGACAGTGGACGTCGTTGGTCGGTCGCAACGGCTGCGGCAAGACCACCCTGCTGCGGGTGCTCGCCGGACTGCACCGGCCCGACGGCGGCACGGTGTCGGCCGGTGGCCGGGACCTGGCCACGCTGTCCCGCCGCGAGACCGCACGCCGGATCGCGGTGCTGCCGCAGTCGATGCCGCCGCTGGGCGGGGTGACGGTGCGGGCGCTCGTCGCGCAGGGCCGCTACGCCGTGCGCGGCCCGCTCGGGATGCTCGGTGGTGGCGCCGACGCCGTCACCACCGAGGCGCTGCGCGCCACCGGCACGCTGGCCTGGGCCGACGTCCCGGTCGAGCTCCTCTCCGGAGGGGAGCGGCAGCGGGTCCGGCTGGCGCTGGCACTCGCCCAGGACGCGCCGGTGCTGCTGCTCGACGAACCGACCACCTACCTCGACGTCCGTCACCAGCTGGAGGTGCTGGACCTGGTCCGCGAGCTGCAGCGCGAGCGCGGGCTGACCGTCGTCGCGGTGCTGCACGACCTGGCGCAGGCCGCGCGCTGTGCGGACCGGGTGATCGCGCTGCGCGAGGGCCGGGTGCACGCCGACGGCACCCCGGAGGAGGTCGTCGACGCCGGCCTGCTGGCCGAGGTGTTCGGGGTCCGCGGCGGGGTCTCCCGCCGGGAGGGCCGGCTGACCTGCCACTACCTCGACGTCACGACGCCCGGGCCGCGGTCCGCAGCGCCGGGCTGAGCCAGGCGAGCGCCACCCCGGCGGCGAGCACGGCGGCACCGGCCAGCAGCCCGGCCCGGGGCCCGCCGACGACGGCCACGGTGCCGGCCAGCGCCGCGCCGGCCGGGGTGCCGACGCCCCAGGACAGCATCCGGGCGGTGGTGCTGACCCGGGCCCTGGCATGCGGCGGGCACACCTGCTGGCGGTAGGTGACGGCGTTGAGCACGACGGTCGAGTAGGCGCAGCCGAACGCGACCGCGGCGAGCAGCGCCGGGATCCAGTGCGTCGCGGCGCCCACCAGCAGTGAGCAGAGCAGCGAGACCGGCAGCGCGGCGAGCGCCAGCCGGGCCCCGCCGTGCCGCCCGGTCAGCCGCGGGACCAGCCGGGACGCGAGCAGCCCGCCGATCCCCCAGCAGGCGAACAGCAGCCCCAGCCGGGGATCGCCGGACGGCGCGATACCGAGGACGGTGTCGGCCCACGGCACCGCCATCGCGGCCCAGGCGCCACCGGCGACCGCCTGCGTGGTCCCGACCAGGGTGAGCGTGCGGATGGTGCGGTGCTGCCACAGGATCGTCAGCCCCTCACCGACGTCGGCCCGGATCCGGGTGCGCGGACCCGGCCGCCGGACCGACAGCGCGCCGGCGATCGAGCGGACCAGCAGCGCCGAGGACAGCGCGGTCAGTGCGGTCACGCCCAGCAGCCCGGCCGGGGCGAGCACGGCCACCAGCAGCCCGGCCAGCGGCGGTACCAACAGCTCGACGACCGTGGTGGCGCCGAACAACCGCGACCACGCCTCGGTCAGCCGGGCCTCGCCGACCAGGGTGGGCAGTGCGCCGAAGTTGGCGGCGTCGAAGAACACGAAGCAGGTCTGTGCCAGCACCGCCGTCGCGAGCACCTGCCACGGGCCGAGCACGCCGAGCCACCAGGCGAGCGGGATCCCGGCGAGCAGCACGGCCTGCGCCAGGTCGGTCCCGACCATCACCGTGCGCCGGTCCACCCGGTCCGCCAGCGCGCCCGCGACCAGCCCGAACAGCAGGTAGGGCAGGGCCTCGACGGCAGCGACGGCGGCGGTCCAGGCCGGCGAGCCGGTCAGCCGGTAGACCAGCACGGGCAGCGCGACGGCGGCGACCAGGCTGCCGGAGACCGACACCACGCGGGCGGTCAGGTACCGGCGCAGGGCGGCATCAGAGCCGGGCACGCAGATCCCTCCGTCGGGGTGGTCGGGTTGCGCACCGTCAGCGGGACGGCAGGGTCGCGTCGACGACGAGATATCCCGCGTCGAGCCGCACCGGCCTGTCCGGTGCACCGGCGAGTGCCTCGATGTCGTCGAACATCGCCGTCGCGCGCCCGACCGGCCCGGCCGCCGCGGCGGCGTGCGCGGGGGAGTGCCTGCGCAGGAAGGTGGTCATCGCCGCCGGCGAGTCGAAGTGCCACGGGAGGCCGCGTTCGGCGATCCGGATCCCGGTGAACCCGGACAGCCGCTGCTCCACGGCTTCCGGGCGCCCCCAGTCCAGCGGGTCCGCGACCCCCGGCGGGGTGCCGGTGTGTGTCCGCATGACGGTGCTCATCCGCCCCATGAACCCGTCCGGCGTCCACGCCGTGAACCCCAGTCGCCCGCCGGGCACGAGCACCCGCCGCAGTTCGGCCAGCACGACCTCCGGCCGGGGAGCGAAGATCATCCCGAAGCTCGACACGACGACGTCGGCGACGCCGTCGGGCAGTGGCAGGTCCTCGGCGTCGCCCTCCAGCCAGACGATGCCGGTCCCCGCGGTCCGCTCCCGGCCGAGCTCGACCATCCGGGGTGCGAGATCGGTCGCGAGCACCGCGGCGCCCCGTTCCCGGAGCTCCAGGGCGGCGCTGCCGGTGCCCGCGGCGACGTCGAGCACCTGCTCCGTGCCTCCGGGCGCGACGGCGTCGACCAGGTCGCGGGCGGCCGGGGCGAGCAGGCTGGAGAGGGGCCGATAGTCCGCGCCGCTCCAGAGGCTGCGCATCGCGGTCGTGTATCCATCGGGAACGGTCACCGTCTAACAGTATCGATATCCATGTTCGACAAGGAAGGATGTGTGACGTCCGGGTCCCGCGTCGACCGGGAGCGTGTCCCGGCGACGGGCTCGCGCCGCTGCGGGGAGGCCGGCCCGTGCCGTTCGGCGGTGCCGGTGCTGTACTCGTCCGGCCGAACCGGTCCGGCCGTGACCGGCGCGCTGCCCCACCTGTTCCACCGTTCCGGCCGATCGGCCGGGCACATCCGAAGGAGGACCGAGTTGCCGGTTACCGCCGATCTCGATGCCGAGGGCTGGCTGCGCCGCTGGGACGCCCAGCAGGAGCGCTACGTCCCCGATCGCGAGGAGCTGTTCGGGCTGGCGCTGGACGCCGTCGCCGGCCTCGAAGCCGCTCCGGGACGGCTGCTCGACCTGGGCTGCGGTCCCGGTTCGCTGGCGTCCCGGGCGGCGGCCCGGTTCCCCGATGCCGAGATCGTCGGCGTGGACGTCGATCCCGTGATGCTCGAGCTCGCCCGGCGCACCACCGGTGACCGGGTGCGCTGGGTGGACGCCGATCTCGCCGCCCCGGACTGGTCCGACCCGCTCGGTGGCCCGTTCGACGCGATCGTCTCGGCGACGGCGTTGCACTGGCTGCAGGAGTCCGCGCTGCCGGCGCTCGCGGACCGGCTGGCCGGTCTGCTGCGTCCCGGCGGGGTGTTCGTGAACGTCGACACGCTCCTCGCCGACCCGGCTGCACCCAGGCTCGCGGCACTGACCCGGCGACTGCGCGAGGAGCGGACGGCCCGCGGGCTCGCCACCGGCGAGGACTTCCGCACCTGGTGGGACGCGCTGTCGGCCGAGCCGGCGCTGGCCGCCGAGTTCGCCGAGCGGGAGCGCCGGTTCGCCGGTCACGTCGCCGGCGGGTCCTCGCTCCCGGCCTGGGAGGACGCGCTGCGCCGGGCCGGGTTCGCCGAGGTCTCGACGCTCACCCAGACCTTCGACCGGCGGATGCTGGTCGCGCTGCGCTGAGCCGGGCGGTGTCGAGCGGCGCCGGGCCGGGCCGAGCGGGGCCGGGCCGAGCCGTGCGGCGCCGGGCCGAGCCGAGCCGAGCGGGGCCAGGCCGGGCCGGGCCGGGCCCTCAGCCGAGCCGGGCGCCGGCGAAGTTGGCCCAGGCGAAGGTGTTGGGCCGGGCCGGCTCCAATCCGGACACCTCCGCGGCGACGCCGACGTTCCAGTCCCGCACCGCCCACACCAGGCCGCCGGAGTCGGCGCGGAGCAGCTGCATGATCCGGCCGAACCCGGTGGCCCGGGCCGCCTCGTCGTCGGTCCCGATGGCGTCGTAGTAGAGCCGGTCGATCTCCGGGCTGCGGTAGCCGGTGAAGTCGTAGGTCGGGGTGCTGGTCAGCATCCGGCGGCCGATGTAGTCCGGGATCGGCAGCGATCCGGTGCTGTTCTGGGAGAACACGCCCTGCTCCCGGATGGTCCTGAAGTAGTTCTCCGAGGGCAGCGTGCGGGCGCTCACCCGCAGCCCGATCGCCGTGAGCTGCCGGGCGACGATCGTGGTGGCGGCGTCGAAGTTCGGATCGGCGCCGCTGGTCTGCAGCTCGATCGCCTGGCCCTGCGCGCCGGCCTCGGTGATCAGCGCGCGGGCCCGGTCCGGGTCGTGCACGACCTGCTCGACGTCCGGGTAGTACTGCAGGCCCTGGCCGAACATGTCGTTGCCGGGCCGGCCCCGGCCGAGCAGCGCGACCCGGACCAGCTCGTCGCGGTCGATGCCGTACCGGACCGCCTCGCGCAGCCGGGCGTCGTCGAACGGCGGACGGTCCACCCGCATCACCAGGAACTGGTTGGCCGCAGCCGGTGCGGACAGCGCGCTCGCGCGGCTGTCACCGTCCAGCCGGGCGGCCCCGGCCGGGGTGAGATCGTGCGCGTAGTGGACCTGGCCGGACAGCAGCGCGCCGATCCGGGCCTCCTCGTCGTCGACCGGCAGGAACTCCAGCTCGCCGATCGCGGGCCGGCCGTCCCAGTGGTCGTCGAACGCGGTGTAGAGCGCGGGGCCGCCGGGGCTGAACGAGCCGAACCGGAACGGCCCGGTGCCCACCGGGGAGTCGAAGCCGGTCGCGCCCTGCTGCACGATCTCGGTGCCCGGCGCACCCCAGGCCAGAGGGAACAGGAAGTTCGGCCGGTTCAGGACGAGCTCCAGCTCGGTGGCCGAGGTCGCGCGGGACGCGGTGAGGTCCAGGTCGCGGAACAGGGCGGCGGCGATCGCGGTGGTGTCCGGATCGACGATCCGCCGCAGCGAGTGCAGGACGTCGTCGGCGGTCAGCGGCCTGCCGTCGTGGAAGCGCGCGTCGCGCAGCACGATCCGCCAGCGGCTGCCCGTGGGGTCGCTCTCCCAGGACTCCGCGAGCCGGGGCTGCGGGGTCATGTCCTGGGACCAGCCGACGAGGGTGTCGAAGCACGCCTTCGCGCGGGCCTGGTCGACATAGAGCGGAAGCACGTGCGGATCCAGCGACTCCTGGGAACCACCGGACGCGAAGGCGACCCGCAGCCGGTCCGTCCCGGATCCGGGGGAGCCGCCGCAGCCGGCGAGGGTCAGTGCGGCCATCCCGAGGCCGCCCACGATGAACCCGCGCCGGCTGATGTCTGGAATCACGAACCGGACCTTAACCCGCTCACCTGAACATCCAGTCAGATGTGTGCCGCACCCGACGAAGGTCGAATCGCCGGGCCGCGGCGGACGCCCGGGAGCACCGTCGTCGCCGCTCCGGGAGCGCTGTTGTCGCCGCTCCGGGAGCGCTGTTGTCGCCGCTTCGGGAGCGCTGTCGTCGCTGTTCCGCGAGTACCCGGGATGCCGTCGCGCCGTTGCGGCGAGCGGGCGGGTGGGGTGACCGCGACACCTGCAGCGGCGCGGTCCGGCTGCTGTCGGGATCGCTGTGCCGGGCCGTGCTCCGGCACGGTCGCGGCGACCGAACCCGCGTTCACCGCATTCACGGCGTTCACCGCGGTCGGCAGGTGCACGGTCCGGGCCGGATCGTGCTCGCCGAGCGTTCCGCGGAACGCGGTCCGTGCTGTCCCGGGTGCTGCGGAGCGCGTTCCGCGGGACCGGGGTGGACGGTTCCGGCACTGCCGGGCGCGTTCCGCGGAACGCGAGCGGAGGGTTCTGGCCGTGCCGTCGCGGTGTGTTCCCCGGGGGGCGAGGTGGACGGCTCCGGCGCTGCCGGGCGCGTTCCGCGGAACGCGACGGGAGGGGTCCTGGCCTGCCGTGGGGTGTGTTCCGGGGAGCGGGGGTGGACGATTCCGGCACTGCCGGGCGCGTTCCGCGGAACGGGGACGAGGGGCCCCGGGTGATGGTGGAGTGCGTTCCGCGGAACGCGCCCGGGAAGGGTCCGGCCGTGCCGGGGCGTGTTTCCGGAGTGGAGATGGGTGGCGGGGTGCCGCTGAGTGCGTTCCGCGGAACGCAGCGGGAGAGGTCCCGCCGTGCCGAGGGCGGTGTTCCCGGGACCCGAGGTGGGCGGCCCCGGCACTGCCGTCCGCGTTCCGCGGAACGCGGACGTGTGGGTTCCGAGCGGTTCGCCGGCCGCCGCGATCGGCTCTCAGCGGGCGCCCGCCGGCTCCGCCGCGTCCCCGGCGATCCGGCCGTCGGCCAGCGCCAGCACCCGGTCGGCCACGGCGACCGTGGCCGGATCGTGGCTGATCAGCAGCACGGCCAGGCCGTCGTCGCGGCGGGCCCGGGCCAGCTCGTCGAGCAGCAGCCTGCGGTGTGCGCCGTCCAGCGCCGACGTCGCCTCGTCGGCTATCAGTACCGCCGGGCGGGCGAGGAGTGCCCTGGCGACCGACGCCCGCTGCAACTGGCCGCCGGACAGCTCGCCCGGTCGCCGGGCGACGGTCTCCGCGGACAGGCCCAACCGTTCCAGCAGGGCGCGGGCATCGGACCGGGCGTCGGCCACCGGCAGCCCGCGCAGCAGCACCGCGGGCCGGGCCACCTGGTCGAGCACCGGCCGGTGGTCGAGGAACGCCGACCGGCAGTCCTGGTGCACGTACTGCACCGCGCGAGGGCCGCGGCCGCCACCGCCGCTGCTGCTGCCACCGCCGCTGTCGCTGCCACCGCTGCCGCTGCCGCTGCCGTACCTGCCGCCGTCGACGACGACGTCCCCCGAGTGCGGCGCAAGTCCGGCGAGGGCCCGGCCGAGCGTCGTCTTCCCCGCACCGGACGGCCCGGTGACGGCGAGGCACTCACCCCGCTCCAGGGTGAGATCCACTCCGGACAGCAGCGGGGTGCCGTCCGCCGCCCGGACGCCCAGCCCGGTCACCACGAGCAGCGGCGCGCCCGCCGTGCGCGGAGCGGGCCGGGCCGGCCGTGGTGCCGGCGGCCCGAGCACGGTGGCCGGGTCACCCCGCCGGACGACCCGGCCGCCGTCGAGCAGCAGTACCTCGTCGGCCAGCCGGCGGGCGGTGTCCAGATCATGGGTGAGCAGCACCAGTGCCGTCCCGCCCGCGGCCAGGGCGGCGAGCCGCCCGACCACCGCGTCGGTGGTGACCGGGTCCAGCCCGGTGGTCGGCTCGTCGAGCACGACGACGTCGGGCGCGGTCACCAGGGTCTGGGCCAGCGCCATCCGCTGCTGCTGCCCACCGGAGAGTTGATGCGGGAACCGGAGCGCCAGCCGTGGCTCGGCGCCCAGACCGGCCCGCTCCAGGGCGTCCTCGACGGCGGCGGTGCGGGCCGCCCGCCGGGCCCGGCCGCTGCCGTGCACGATCGCGGCCAGCTCGTCGAGCACCGGCCCGGTCCGGCGGACCGGATCGAGCACGACGCCCGGGTGCTGCGGCAGGTGCCCGACCCGCCCGGCCCGGGCCCGCCGCAGCGCCGCCGGACCGAGCCCGAGCAGCTCGGTGCCGCTGGTGCGGACCGAGCCGCCGAGCGTGACGCCGGTGTCCGACTCGCCGAGCAGCGCCAGCCCGAGGGTGGACTTCCCGGCCCCGGACGGGCCGAGGACGGCCAGTACCCGGCCCGCCTCGACGGTGAGACCGACATCGTCGAGCAGGGCCGCCGCGCCCGCCGTGGCGGTGAGCCCGCGGACCTCGAGCACGACGGCCGGGCCGGGCCGGTTCATGCCACGGCTCCTGTCATGCCACGGCTCCTGTCATGCCGCAGGCTCTGTCATGTCGCGGTTCCTGTCATGTCGCAGCCCTCGTCATGTCGCAGCCCCCGTCATGTCACGGCACCCGTCCGGTCGGCCACCCGGTCCACCAGCAGGTTCGTCCCGGCGGCGAGGGAGATCAGCAGCCCGGCCGGGACGAGCAGCGCGGCCGGCGCGAGGAACAGCGACGCGGTGTTCTGCTCGATTACCACCGCCCAGTCGACGACGTCCGGCGGCAGCCCGATGCCGAGGAAGTTCGCGCTCGCCAGCAGGGTCAGCACGAGCACGGCGCGGGTGCCGGCGTCGACCAGCACGGCGCCGGAGACGAACCGGCCGGTCTCCAGCAGATGGATCCGCCACCACGGTTCGCCGGACAGCATCATCGTCTCCAGCGCCACCCGCCGGGCCGGGGCGGCCGCCGCGCCGCGCACCAGCCGGACCACCGCCGGGAGCTGCACCACCGCGGCCGCGGCGAGCAGCCAGCCGATCCCGCGGCGCCCGGTCCCGGCCAGCACCATCAGCAGCAACAGCGACGGCAGGATCAGCAGCATGTCCAGGGCGCGCTGGGACAGCGCGGCGAGCCCGCGGCGCGAGGTCGCGGCCAGCGCGAGCCCGAGCGGCACCCCGGCGAGGTAGGTCAGTGCCAGTGCGCCCGCGGTCAGCAGCACCACGGTGGTGCCGCCGGTCAGGGCGAGCTGCAGCACGTCGCGGCCGAGCGCGTCGGTGCCGAGCAGGTGCACGGGCCCCGGTGGCAGTAGCGGCGACGGCTCCGCGTCGGACACCAGCAGCGGCGCGAGCAGCGGCCCGGCCAGCGCGAGCACCAGCGGGACCCCTACCAGGAGCAGGGCGAGCGCGGTCACGGGTTCTCCTCCCGCACCGGGGTCAGCCGCGCGGACACCAGGTCCACCATCAGGTTGACCACGATCGTCGTCGCCGCGAACAACAGCGCGTAGCCCTGCACGAGCGGCACGTCCCGCAGTTGGACGGCCCGGACGAACCCGGCCCCGACGCCGGGCAGCGCGAACAACGCCTCCACCACGACGACGCCGCTGAGCATCCCGTCGCTGACCCGGGCGAGCTGCTGCAGCGCCGGCGCGATCCCGCCGGGCAGCACGTGCCGGGTCAGCACGACGCGTTCGGTCAGGCCGAGCCTGCGCAGGTGCGTGACGTGCGGCGACCGGTCCGCCTGGACGACGCCGAGTCGCACCTGCCGGGACAGCCGTCCCAGCTGGGAGACGACCAGCACCGCGACCGGGAGCACCAGCACCGCCGGGGTGAGCAGCGATCCGCCGCCCGCGGTGGCGGGCAGCCAGCCGAGCTGCAGCGAGAACAGCCCGACCAGCAGCAGGCCGAGCGCGAACTCCGGCGCGGCCTGCAACGCGGCGACGACGCCGGTGGACACCCGGTCCACCGGCCGGCCGGGCCGGCGCCCGGCGAGTACCCCGATGCCGACCGCGAGCGGCACGGTCACCAGCAGCGCCGTCCCGCCCAGCAGCACGGTCGCACCCAGCCGGTGGGTGAGCTCCTCGAGCACCGGCCGGCCGGTTACCAGCGAGTTCCCGAGATCGCCGCGCACCAGCCCGGCGGCCCAGCCGGCGAACCGCTCGACGGCAGGCCGGTCGGTTCCCAGCTCGGCCCGCAGCCGCTGCACCTGCTCGTCGGTGGCGTCCGGACCGAGCACGATCTCGGCGGTCTCGCCGGGCAACAGCGCGGTGAGCGCGAAGACCAGCACCGACGCGACACCGAGCGCAACGCCGGCGACCCCGATCCGCCGGACGGCCCGGCGCCACGC
Source organism: Pseudonocardia autotrophica (assembly GCF_003945385.1). Taxonomy (NCBI): domain Bacteria; kingdom Bacillati; phylum Actinomycetota; class Actinomycetes; order Pseudonocardiales; family Pseudonocardiaceae; genus Pseudonocardia; species Pseudonocardia autotrophica. The sequence continues at coordinate 6,535,150 of NZ_AP018920.1, read as the reverse complement.
CGGGGCGCTCCGGCCCGCCGGGGCCACGGCCGGTGCACTCACCCGGTCGCGACCCGGTCGAACCGGGCCAGGAGGCGGCCGCCCGGTTCTGTGTCCCCGTCCCCGGCGGTGGACGGCCGGCTGAGCTCGGGGCCGAACCGATCGACCCCCGGCAGCCTGCCCGGCGCCGTCAGCTCGCGGAACGCGCGCAGCACGCAGGACCCCCACTGCCATCGGATGAACAGCTGAACATGATCACAGCCGACGGTGGCCTTTCAAGAGTGGCCGTCGTGCAGGGGCCCTCACCCCAGCCGGGCGCGGTCGAACCGGGCCCAGCGTGCGGTGTCCGGCCGGGCGGCCTCCACCCCGTCCAGATCGGCCGAGATCCCGACGTGCTCGTCGCAGTCCGCCCAGACCGTCGCCGCGTCGCGCAACAGCACATGGGCGCGGCGCAACGCGTCGGAGCGGGCTGCCTCGTCCGGGGTGGCGGTGGCCTCCGCCAACAGCCGGGCGACGTCCTCGCGGGGGGCGAACGGCCGTTCCGCCGGTGGCGGGCCGATCGGCTCACCGTCCGGGCCGACGCCGCCGTCGGGGCCGATGTCCCCCTCCGGTCCGACGCTGCCGTCCGGCCCGAGGTACCCGCCCGGCCCGGTGGCCCTGTCGATCCCCCTGTCGACACCGCTGCCGACACCCCGGCCGCCGTCCCCGCCGGTGGTCGGCCCCGGGACCGGGGAACTGCCGTCCGCCGCGACCCGCAGCTGCAGCGGGATCGGCTGCGCCGGCACCCGGCGGAACGCGATCCCCGGGGTCGGCTCGGCACCGGTCGGGTCCGGCTCGCGCAGCTCGGCGAACAGCCCGATCTCCTCCAGCTGCTCGCCGATCACGGCCGCCGCGGGCCGGGACAGCGGATCGAACGGATCGAACAGCAGCGGGACGGTGACCCCGGCGGCACCCGCCGCGGCAACCAGCTCGGAGGCCCGGCCGACGTCGCGGACGACCGGCGGGACGTCCGCCGGGTGGTACTCCAGTCCCGGCCCGAACAGGTCGTCGCCGGGAGCACCGAGATCCAGCAGCACCCGGCGGACCAGGGCCTCCCGGTCGATGCCCAGCCGCACCGCCTCGCGCAGCCGCGGATCGTCGAACAGCTCCCCGGGCGCCCCGCCACCGTCCGGCCCGGGGTCGCCGCCGCCCAGGTCGGCCCGGCCGAGCCGGTCCGCGCGGCCGCTGCCGACCTCCAGGAACCGGGTCGCCGAGCCGGGCGCGGACAGGATCCGGGTCCCGGTCCGTCCCATGATCCGGCGCACGCTGTGCGGGAAGAGATCGTGCGCGTAGTCGACCCGGCGGTCGAGGAGCGACTGGTAGCGGTGCTCCTCGTCGTCGTCGACCAGGAACCGCACCTCCGGCGACGCCGCGGCGCCCAGCCAATGCGCGTCGTGCCGCAGCAGCACCTCCGGGCCCACCGGGTGCGGCCGGAACGCGCCGGTGCCGATCGGGGCAGCGCCGTCGCCGTCGCGCACGATCCCGGTCCCGGGCGCCCCCAGTACCAGCGGGAACAGGAAGTCCGGCGCGCCCAGGACGATCTCCAGCTCGGTCGGCGAGACCGCCCGGCTGGCGGTGAGGTCGACACCGCGCAGCAGCGGCGCGGCGCTCGCCCCGGTGTCCGGGTCGGCGATCCGCCGCAACGAGGCCAGCGCGTCGGCCGCGGTGATCGGCCGCCCGTCGTGCGCGACGGCGGCCCGCAGCCGGATCCGCCATCGGGTGCCCGTCGGGTCCGGCTCCACCGACTCGGCGAGGTGCGGCACCGCCCGCATCTCCGGCGACCAGACCATCAGCGTGTCCGCGACGGCGGCCGCGCGGGCCCGGTCCACCGGCCGCCACACCTGGTGCGGGTCCGGCGGCGGGAGCGGGCCGGCTCCGGCGAACACCACGGTGAGCGGCGGCGCAGCGGCGTCCGCGGTCCCACCGCAGGCGGCGAGTGCGGGGATCCCGGCCAGTGCGGCCGCGGCGCCGGTGACGCGCAGGAACGAACGACGGCTCAGGGGCACCGCACCAGGGTGCCCCTGCCCCGTCCGGTACCGCAGCAGGGGGCCGGTCAGGACAGCGCGTGACCGAGTTCCCCGGCTCCGGCCAGCAGCTCGTCGGCGTCCCGGGCGACCAGGACGTGATCGACGATCTCCGCGTACTCGCCCATCGCGCACGACGCCTGATTCCAGTAGCGGCGCGGCTCCGGGGTGATCCAGCCGACCCGGTACGCCCGGCGGGCCAGCCTGCGCAGCTCCTCGGCGCCCGGCGGCAGCCCGTTCGACCGCGCGTCGCCGACGAACAGCACCGCGGTCCGGGCGTTCACCGCGTCGGCGAACTCCTCGTTGATCCCGCTCAGCACCCGGCCGTAGTCGCTGGTGGCGTCGATGTCCAGGCCGGGTGCGGCGAGCACCGCGGCGAGCGCCCGGTCGTCGGTCGCGGGCAGCAGCAGCCCGGTGACGTCGACCGGGGTGTCGACGAAGGCCAGCACCCGGCAGCGGAACGCCTGCCGGTGCAGCGTGCGGGCCAGGCGCAGCACGAACGCGGTGATCGACCGGACCGACAGCGACACGTCGGCGACGACGAGCAGCCGCACCCGGTCCGGCACCTTCCGGCGGACCAGCAGGTGGAACGGCACCCCGTCGGTGCGCATGCTGCGCCGGACCGTGTGCCGGACGTCCAGCGGCCCGCGCGCGTGCTCGCGCGGCACCCGGCGCGGCGCACCGCGCATCCGGTGCAGCAGTTCGTGGCAGGCCCGCTGCATGTCGGCGGGTTCGGGGGAACGGTCGGTGTCCGGCGGGGCTGGGGCCCCGGCGCCGGTCCCGGTCCGTTCGGCGAGCTGGGCGACGAACTCGGTGATCGCGTCGACGAGCCTGCCCAGCTGGGTCGCCGAGAGCAGCTCGCCCGCCGGGCCGTCGGCGTAGACGGAGTGCGGGTCGTACCCGGCGAGCCACGCCAGGATCGCCTCCGGGTCGTCGAGGTCGATCCGCCCCGACGCCTGAGCCGTCGATCCCGACGTCAGCTCCTTGCCGACAGCTGCCCCGGCCCGCTCCAGGTCCACGGTGTGCGTCGTCCCGCGCCGGCCACGGTCGTCGGCCGAGGACACCGACAGGTCCCGGTCGGACCCGCCGAGCGAGAAGTCGTCGTCGTCACGATGCGGGTTGAAGCCCTTCTCCTGCTCCGGTGCGTCGAGCAGGTCGCCGACGTCGGCGCTGTCCGGGTCGTGATCGGCGTAGCGGCCGAGTGGATCGTCGCCGTCGGCGAGTTCCAGGTCGGTCGGCAGCCCCTCGGCGGCGGGCCCGCGCGGGCCGGGACCGTCTCCGCCGTCCCCGCCGGTGCCGGGCAGCTGCCCGAAGAACGCGTCGAAGGCGCGCTCGAAACCGGGGCGCTCGTGTGCGTAGGCGACGGTGACCGCGCGCAGCCCGGTGCGCAACCGGTCCAGGTCGGACGCGCCGAGCATCGCGAGTACCCGCCTGACCTCGATCGCCTCGGCGGGCGATACAGCGACCCGCTGCGTCCGCAGCACCCGGGTGAACGCCGCCGAGAGCACCGAGAGCACCCACGGCCCGGTGTCGCGGGCCGGTGCGAAGCCGCCCGGCCGCGGAAGCCCGGGAGCGGAGGCGCCGGGTCCGGAGGTGCCGGGTCCGGGGCGGTCCGGTGCCGTCACCGCCGGCCGCCCCGGCGGTTCCGGTCGGCGGCCGCGCGGGACCCGGTGGAGGCGGCCCGCCCGGCGCCGAAGGCCCCGGCCGTGGTGCTCGCCGCGGTGTCCGGCCGGTCGCTGCCGGCGGTGGGCACGATGCCGGGGCCGGGCTCGTCGTCGTCCAGCCTGCGGACCGCGAGCTCCCGGTCCGAGCCGTACTTGAGCAGCGCGGACAGCAACGCTGGCCGCACCTTCTCCAGCTCGCCCGCCGACCGGAGGCCGAGCACCGCGGCGGCCCGGGCGGCGTCGATGACCTCCGAGATCGACGGCGACTTGCGCAGCGGGAAGCCGCGCAGCAGGTGCGCGAGCTCCACCACGTCGGTGACGACCTCGGGAGCCACCTGCGGTGCGCGCCGGGACACGATCTCGGTCTCCCGCTCGGGGGTCGGGAAGCCCACCGCGAAGTGCAGGCAGCGGCGTTTGAGCGCGGGCGACAGCTCGCGGGTGTCGTTCGAGGTGAGCACCACCCACGGGATCGAGCGGGCGGTGAAGGTACCGATCTCGGGGACCGTGACCTGCTGCTCGGCGAGCACCTCCAGCAGCAGCGCCTCCATCGACTCCTCGGTGCGGTCCACCTCGTCGACCAGCAGCACCACCGGGTCCGGGGAGAGCACCGCTTCCAGCAGCGGCCGGGTGGACAGGAAGTGCTCGGTGTAGAGACCGGTGTCCTCGGTCTGCAGCCGGGCGGACGCCTCGGCCATCGTCGTCGTCCCGGACAGCAGCTCGCCGATCCGGTCGCGCAGCATCTGGACGTGCATCAGCTGCTTGCCGTAGTCCCACTCGTAGAGGGCACGGCCGTCGTCGAGACCCTCGTAGCACTGCAGCCGGACCAGCCGTCTGCCGCTCGCCGCGGCGAGCGAGGAGGCCAGCTCGGTCTTGCCGACACCGGCCGGTCCCTCCAGCAGCAGCGGCCGCTCCAGCGCGGTCGCCAGGTGGACCACGACGGCGAACTCGGGATCGATGACGTAGTTCTCGGCTGCCAGGGCCTCGGTCAGCGCCTCGGGGCTGTCGAACGCGGTAGTGGGGGACACCGTTCTCCTCGTGCGCGTGCAGGGGCCGCCGCGCCCGGGGCTGTCCGGGCGCGGCGGCGGGTTTCGCCAGTAGGACCTAGTAGGACTTGGTGAAGGCGTGCTCGACGAGCGGGACCAGCGATTCGACCGTGCACTCGCGGGGGTTACCGGGGGTGCAGTAGTCGCCCATCATGTGCTCGGCGATTCGGTGGATCGTCTTCTCGTCGGTGGGGATGCTGTTCCCGCGACCGGCGTACTTCCCGGTGTTCATCCGGTTCTTGTCATAGCTGTCGGACTGCAGCACACCGAAGTTGTCCGGGATGCCGACGTCCTTCGACAACCGGATCGCCTCCTCCACGGCGGCGTCCGCGGCCTGCACGGTCGTCATGTTCGTGGTGTCGACGCCGAGCGCGGTCGCGATCTTGGCGTAGCGCTTGTACCGCGAGGGCAGGTTGTACTCCCACACCCGGGGCAGCGCGATCGCGTTGTTCAGCCCGTGGTGGGTGTCGAAGAACGCCGACACCGCGTGCGACGTCGAGTGCACCAGGCCCAGACCGCCCGAGTTGAACGCCTGCGCCGCGATGTACTGCGCGTGCATCATCTTGGCGCGGGCCTCGAGGTTGCGCGGCTCGTAGGTGGCCTCGCGCAGGTACTGCCCGACCAGCTCGATCGAGTAGAGCGCGTTGCCCAGGGACGGCTCGAAGTCCAGCCGGGACACGAACGGCTCGGAGCCGTGCGCGAGCACGTCGAACCCGCAGTAGGCGGTGAAGTGCTGCGGGCAGCTGTAGTAGAGCAGCGGGTCGTCCAGCGCGAGGGTGGTGACGACGGCGTCGTCGAACCCGACCCACTTCTGCGGGTTGTCCATGTCCGAGGTGTTGGTGATGACATAGGCCCAGGACGTCTCGGACCCGGTTCCCGCGGTGGTGGAGACCGCGATGTGCGGCGGGTTCTCCATGTTCGTGGACTTCGAGAAGCCCTCGAACTCGTTGATGTTGCGGCCGTCGTGGGCGATGACGACGCGGGCGCCCTTCGCGGCGTCGTGCGACGAACCGCCGCCGATCGAGATGATGCCGTCGCAGCGCTCGCTGGTGTAGAGCGCGGCGGCGTCCATGCAGTTGTAGTCCTTGGGGTTGGACTCCACCTGGTCGTAGACGACGACGTCGACGCCCTGGTACTCGACCTTCCCCTTGAGCTCCTCGATGATGCCGGAGCCGCGCAGGCCGGAGGTGACGAACAGGACCCGCGTCATGCCCAGGTTCTTCGCCTCGACGCCCAGGATGTCGTGTGCGCCGACCCCCAGAAGCGCCCGTGGGAACGGGTGGAACTCCTTGATCGGGAAGTCCCAGATCTGGTTGAGCTCGATGGCCATTGGCTCTCCTCGACGGCCTCGTTGGCGTTCGGACGAGCACAACAGTTGCTGTTGCAGATCGCTGGCAACAGCTACGGACGGGTACCTGACCCCCTGTCCGTCGGTCCGGTCAGGTACCCCGTCCGACCGGACGGGACGCCGTGGCGCCGGCCAGGTCAGGGGCTCAGGGCAGCTGCGGTGCGGTGAACCCGTCCGGGCCGGGCGGGTACGGCAGCACCGCGCGGATCGCCTCCGCGGGCACGGCGCCGTACGCGTGCGGGAAGCGCATCGACTCCGGGTCGCCGGGCACGCCGGGCTCCCACCGGACCTCGACGCCGGCGTCGGTGAGCACCGCCGGATCGACGACGAGCAGGGACAGGTCGGTCCGCCCGGCGAACAGACGCTGCGCGGGAAGGGCGACCTGGTCCGGGGTGGACAGATGGACGAAACCCACCTCGTCCAGCGAGGGTGGCGCGATCCGTCCGGCGAGCTCGTAGGCGGCCCGCTCGGCGGGGGTGCACAGGTGCAGCAGCGTCTCGTCCACCGTCATGCGGCCAGCATGCCCTCCCGTCCGAACGGACGGGCGTCCCCGCAGGTTCTTGCTTTCCGGCACCGGGTGCCAATAACGTCCGAGCTGCTGCCCACGCCGGCCGGCGGGGCGGTCGGACACCTCTCTCGTCGAGAGCGGTTTTCTGCGGAGGTAGCCCATGAGTGAGCACCAGAACGAGGACACCCTGGTCGAGGAGACCCTCGTCGAGGAGGTCTCCATCGACGGCATGTGCGGTGTCTACTAAGCCGCTCGACGCCACGGTGCCGGACGGTGCCGCGGGGTCCTTCGACCCCGCGGCGCCGTACCGGGTCAGCGAGAGCGTGTCGCTGCGCCCCGAGCCGTTCGGTGCCCTGGTGTACGACTTCACGACCCGCAAGCTGTCCTTCCTCAAGACCCCGGAGCTGGTCGAGGTCGTCAAGGGCCTCGGGGACCAGCCCGACGCGCAGTCCGCGATCGAGGCCGCCGGTGTCCCGGAGACCCAGCACGAGGCCTACCTGAAAGCCCTGGCCGGGCTGCTGCGCTCCGGCACGATCGTCTCCCGCTAGACCCTCCCGCCACCGCCGACCACCACACAGTGAGGTGCCCGTGAAGCTGGTCGACCACTTCCAGTACGGCCTGAACTCGCCCATCTGCCTGACCTGGGAGCTCACCTACGCGTGCAACCTCGCGTGCGTGCACTGCCTCTCGAGCTCGGGCCGGCGCGACCCGCGTGAGCTGACCACCGCCGAGGCCAAGGCGGTGATCGACGAGCTGCAGCGGATGCAGGTCTTCTACATCAACATCGGCGGCGGCGAGCCGACCGTGCGCCCGGACTTCTGGGAGCTGCTCGACTACGCGATCGCGCACGACGTCGGGGTCAAGTTCTCCACCAACGGCGTGAAGCTGGACAAGGCGCGCGCCGCGCAGCTCGCCGCGACCGACTACGTCGACATCCAGATCTCGATGGACGGCGCGACGGCCGAGGTCAACGACTACGTCCGCGGCCCGGGATCGTTCGACATGGCGATCACCGCGCTGGAGAACCTGGCCGAGGCCGGCTTCCAGGCGCCGAAGATCTCGGTCGTGATGACCCGGGAGAACGTCGACCAGCTCGACGAGTTCAAGGCCATCGCCGACAAGTACGGCGCCCAGCTGCGGATCACCCGGATGCGCCCGTCCGGCCGCGGCGCCGACGTGTGGGACGAGCTGCACCCGACCCAGGCCCAGCAGAAGCAGCTCTACGACTGGCTGGTGGCGAACGGCGACCAGGTGCTGACCGGCGACTCGTTCTTCCACCTGTCGGCCTTCGGCGAGGCGCTGCCCGGGCTGAACCTGTGCGGCGCGGGCCGGGTGGTCTGCCTGATCGACCCGGTCGGCGACGTCTACGCCTGCCCGTTCGCGATCCACGAGAACTTCCTGGCGGGCAACGTCCGCGACGAGGGCGGCTTCAAGGAGGTCTGGGAGCACTCGGAGCTGTTCACCGAGCTGCGCCAGCCGCAGACCGGTGGCGCCTGCGCCTCCTGCCAGCACTACGACTCGTGCCAGGGTGGCTGCATGGCGGCCAAGTTCTTCACCGGCCTGCCGCTGGACGGCCCGGACCCGGAGTGCGTGCAGGGCTACGGCGAGCAGATGCTGGCCGCCCGCGACTCCGGGACGGTGATCCCGAAGTCCGACGTGGACCACTCGCGGTCGGCGCCACGGAACTCCCGCGCACCGAAGCAGCCCACGATGCTCTCGCTCGCCCCGCCGCCGCGCCGGCCGGACCGGGCCTGCGACGAGAACCCGCTCGCCGGGTTCGCGCCGGACGCCGCGCCCGCGGCGCAGCCGGTCGCGGGGAGCTGAGCACGCAGCTGCTGACGGGGCCCGTCGACCTGCGCGGTCGGCGGGCCCCGTCGCGCGTGCTGTTCGGTCCGCACGAGACCAACCTCGGGAGCGGCGCCCGCGGCATCTCCGATGATCACGTCGCCTACTACGCCGAGCGGGCCGCCGGTGGGGCCGGGCTGGTGGTGGTCGAGCCGGCATCGGTGCACCCGTCGGACCATCCGTACGCCTACGCGCCCGCGGCGTCCGGTCCCACCGCACGCGGCTGGGCCGCGGTCGCCGAGGCCTGCCGGGCGCACGGCACACTGGTGCTCGCCGGGCTCGCGCACGCCGGCGGCCAGGGCTCGACCGCGCACTCCGGGCATCCGTTGTGGGGGCCGTCCGCGGTGCCCGACGTCGTCTCCCGCGAGGTCCCGGTCGCGATGGACGCCGCGCAGATCGGCGAGCTCGTGCTCGGCTTCACCACGGCCGCTCGTTCGGCTGTGGACAACGGTGTGGACGGTGTGGAGATCTCCGCCGGACAGCACTCGGTGCTGCGCCAGTTCTGCTCCGGGCTGACCAATCACCGCGCCGACGCCTACGGCCGCGACCGGTCGTTGCTGCTCCGGCAGGTGCTCGCCGCCGTCCGCGCGGAGATCGGCCCGGAGCCGCTGCTGTCGCTGCGGTTGTGCGTCGACGAGCTCGCGCCCTGGGCCGGGATCACGCCGGACGACGGCATGGCACTGGCCCGGGCGGTCGCCGATGACGTCGACCTGCTGGTCCCCGTCGTCGGCAGCGGGCTCTCGGTGGCGGCGACCCGGCCGGACCTGCACACCCCGGAGGCGTTCCTGCGGGAGCGGTGCGGGGCGGTGCGCCGCGCGGTGCGCGGGGCGGCGCTCGTCGTGCTCGCCGGGAGCGTCGCCGCACCCGGGATCGCGGAAGAGGCGCTGGCCTGCGGAGACGCGGATATCGTCGAGATGACGAGAGCGCAGATCGCGGATCCGGCACTGGTCGCGCTGGTCCGCGCGGGGACGCCCGAGCGGGTGCGGCCGTGCCTGCTGAGCAACGCACTCGCCGCTGCCCGGGACCCACGCAATCCCGTCGTCGGGGACGAGCTGGAGCCGCGTTCGGGGCACGAACGCACCGAGCCCTCCGTGGCCGGGGGCCCCGCCCCGGGTGCCGCCCCCGCCCGTACCGGTGACCGGCCGGAGCGGGTGCCGGTACTGGTCGTCGGTGGCGGCCCGGCCGGGCTCGAGGCGGCCCGGACGCTCGCGCTGCTCGGTCATCCGGTGGCACTGCACGAACGCTCGTCCCGGCTCGGCGGGATGCTGCACGCCGCGGCCGCGCTGCCCGGGCGGGACCGGATGGCCCTCCCGGTGGCGTGGTGGGAACGGGAGATCCGGCGGCTCGGGGTGCTGATCGAGCTCGGCTCCGAGCTCGACGCCACGGCGCTCGCGGCCGCCGAGGCCCGCGGCGAGGCGGTCCTGCTCGCGACCGGCTCGGGCCCGGCGCCGTCCGGGATCGAGGCGGACGTGCCGGTGCTCCCGGTCGCCGAGCTCGTGCACCCGGACCGTGGTGGGGTCGCGGTGCTCGCGGCGGCCGGGATCCCGGACGGTGCCCCGGTGCTGGTCCGCGACCCGATCGGTGACTGGAGCGGCCCGGGTGCGGCGGAGCTGCTGGTCGCCGCCGGATACCGGGTCACCCTCGCCACGCCGGACGCGGTCGCCGGGCACCAGCTCGGCCGCTGTGGGGACATGGCACCCGCGAACGCCCGGCTGGAGCGGGCCGGCGTCGTGCGGGCGCTGTTCAGCGCGGTGCGCCGGGTCCGCGACGGTCGGGCCGAACTGGTCGACGTGCACACCGGTGCGCGCACCACGGTGGAGTGCGCGGTCGTCGTGGACTGCGCGGCGCGGCTGCCGGACCGGACGATCCCGGACGGTCCCGATCGCTGGAGTGCGGGCGACCGGGTGGCGCCGCGCACGCTCGCCGAGGCGGTCCGGGAGGGCCGCCGCGCCGCCATGGCGCTCGGCGGGCGCCGCGGAGTCGGCTCGGCCGACGGCGAGCGGCGCCGGATCGCGCTGGTGCCCCCTGCGCCGGGTCGCGCCGCGGCACCCGCCGGAGAGTGCACCCTCGGCACGTCACTCGGCACGGTGCAGGCCGGTGCGGGGTACGCCGCCGTGCCGGGGCCGGTCGCGTACCCCGGCAACCGCTCGGCACCGGTGTCCGGGAGCGGACCGCGGCGCGCCGCCCGCCCACCGGACCGGGCCTCGCCTGCGCGCCTCGGCGACCCGCTCCGCCTGGGCCGCCACGAGCTGCGGAACCGGATCGTCTTCACCGCCCATCTCACCGGTTTCGCCGAGGACGGCCTGCCCACACCCCGGCACACCGCCTACTACGCGGCACGGGCCGCGGGCGGCGCCGGACTGGTGATCACCGAGGAGCACGCCGTGCATCCCGGCGACCGGCCCTACGAGCGGCTGATCCGCGGACACGATCCGGCGGTGCTGCCCGCGTACCGGGCGCTCACCGACGCGGTGCACGCCCACGGCGCCGTCGTGCTCGCCCAGCTCAACCACAACGGTGCGCAGGGCTCCGGGATGTACTCCCGGGAGCCGGTCGTCGGGCCCTCCGCGCTGCCGGACCCGATGTTCCGGGAGGTCCCTGCGGAGCTGGACGCGGCCGGGATCGCGGAGATCGTCGCCGCGTTCGCCGACGTCGCCGCCCGCTGCGTCGACGGCGGGTTCGACGGCGTCGAGCTGCAGTGCTCGCACGCGTCGCTGCTCCGGCTGTTCCTGTCCCCGGCCACCAACCGGCGCACCGACGCCTGGGGCCGGGACCGCGCGAAGATCGTGCTCGACGTCGTCGCCGCGGTCCGTGCGGCGATCGGTCCCGATCCGGTGCTGGGCCTGCGGATCGGCGCCGACGAGCGGATCCCGGGCGGGATCACCCCGGACGACGGCGCCGGGCTCGCCCGCCGGCTCGCCGCGACCGGCGCGATCGACCACCTCAACACCTCGATCGGTGTCGCGACCTCGACGCTGCACCTGATCGAGCCGTCGATGCACGTGCCGTCCGGCTACGCCGGGCATCTCGCCGCCCGGCTGCGCAGCGCCGTGCGGGAGACCGGCTCGGACGTCCCGGTGATCGGCGTCGGACGCTTCACCACCCCGGCCCAGGCCGCCGCCGCGCTGGACCGCGGCGAGTGCGACCTGGTCGGCGTGGCCCGCGGGCAGATCGCCGATCCGGAGTTCGCCGCGAAGGCGCTCGACGGCCGCCCGGTGCGCCGGTGCGTCGGCTGCAACCAGGACTGCATCGGCCGGGTCGGGCTGAACCTGCCGCTGGGCTGCACGGTCGCTCCGGCGGCCGGCCGGGAGTGGCTCGCCGGTCCCGCCGCGCCGGACCGGCCGACCCGCCCGGCGGGGGCCCGCCCGCTGCGTGTCCTGGTCGCCGGTGCCGGACCGGCCGGGCTCTCCGCCGCGGCCGCGCTGGCCGGTCGCGGCCACGACGTCACGCTGGTCGAGCGCGCCGCCCGCACCGGCGGCCGGCTCGCGCTCGCGGCCGCCGCGCCGGGCCGGGCCGAGCTCGCCCACGTCACCGAGGACCTGCTGCGGGCGGTGCACGAGGCCGGCGCGCACGTCCGGTTCGGGACGGTGGTGGACCGTGCGTTCGTCGACGAGCACCGACCGGACGCGCTGGTGCTGGCCACCGGGGCCCGTCCGGTGCCGCCGCACTGGGACCCGGACCGGCTGAGCATCCCGGTCGACGACGTCCTGGCCGGTGCCCCGATCCCGGACGGCCCGGTGCTCGTCGTCGACGAGCTCGGGTTCCACCAGGCCACCTCGGTCGCGGAGCTGCTGGCCGCCCGCGGGCACGAGACCGAGATCGTCACCCCGGCGCTGGTGGTCGGCCAGGATCTCGGGCTGACCCTGGACCGTGAGGGGTTCCGGCGCCGTGCGCACGCGGCCGGCATCCGCTGCAGCACCGACCGGGCGGTGCTCGGGGTGCTGCGTACCGGTGAGCAGAGCAGAGCGGTGGAGCTGCTGCACCACCCGACCGGCCGGATCGAGCGACGCGAGGTCTCCGCCGTCATCGCCGCCACTGCCGCCACTGCCGCCACTGCCGCCACTGCCGCCACTGCTCCGTCCACCTCGTCGTTGTCCCCAGGGCCCTGTGCACAGCTGTGGATACCGGCGGGAGAGGATGGCCCGACGGTGCACCGGATCGGCGACGCGCTGACGCCGCGTCGTGCCGACGCGGCGATCCGCGAGGGCGCCGCAGTCTTGACCTGAAGTCAACTCCACCTCTTAGCGTCGGGACCATGACCACGGAGACCCCCCTGACCAGCGGTGATCGCGCCGGGCCCCGCGAGTGGATCGGCCTCGCGGTACTCGCCCTTCCGCTGCTGGTGCTCGCGCTCGACATCAGCGTGCTCTACCTCGCCGCGCCCGCACTGGCCGTGGACCTGCAACCCTCGGCCACCCAGCAGCTGTGGATCCTCGACATCTACGGCTTCCTGATCGCCGGCTTCCTGATCACCATGGGGACCCTCGGCGACCGGATCGGCCGTCGCCGGCTGCTGTTGATCGGGGCCGCCGCGTTCGCCGTCGCCTCGGTGCTCGCGGCCTTCGCGCCGACCGCCGAGCTGTTGATCGCCGCCCGTGCGCTGCTCGGCATCGCGGGGGCCACCCTGATGCCGTCCACCCTCGGCCTGATCTCGACGATGTTCCCCGATCCGGTCCAGCGCCGGTTCGCGGTCGCGGTGTGGATGACGACGTTCTCGGTCGGGGCCGCGATCGGCCCGCTGGTCGGTGGCGCGCTGGTCGACGTGTTCTGGTGGGGGGCGGTGTTCCTGATCGGTGTCCCGGTCATGCTGCTGCTGCTCGTGCTGGGCCCGCTGCTGCTCCCCGAGGAGCACGGCAGCAGGGCCGGACGCCTCGATCCCACCAGCGTCGTCCTCTCGCTCACCGCGATGCTGCCGCTGGTCTACACCGTGAAGAACACCGCCGCCTATGGCCCGGAGGCGATCACGCTCGTCCCGGCGGCGGTCGGCCTGCTGTCGGGGGTGCTGTTCGTCCGGCGGCAGCGGCGGCTGACCGATCCGTTGCTCGACGTGGCGCTGTTCACCCGGCCGGTGTTCACCGCCGCGGTGCTGGTGCTGCTGGTCGCGCTGCTCGCGGTGAACGGCCTGTTCTTCGTGCTGCCGCAGTACCTGCAGCTGGTCGGTGGCGCCTCGGCGCTCACCGCGGGGCTCTGGATGCTGCCGCTCGCCGGGGTCACCGTCGTCGGATCGCTGCTCACCCCGGTGCTGGCCCGCCGGTTCGGTGTCCGGACGGTCGTCGCGGCGGCGGCCGGGCTGGCCGCGATCGGCTCGCTGCTGGTCGGCCTGGTCGGCGCGGGTGGTGGCACGGTGGCGGTGATCGTGCTGGTCTCGGGGACGGTGCTCGGGCTGAGCCCGATCGGCGTCCTGGCCACCGATCTCGTGATCGGGTCGGTCCCGGCGGCCCGGGCCGGGTCGGCGGCGTCGATCTCGGAGACGGCCGGTGAGCTGGGGGTCGCGCTCGGTGTCGCGGTCACCGGCAGCGTGCTCGCCGCGGTCTACACCGGACGGCTGGTCCTCCCGCCGGGGCTGCCGGGCGAGGCCGCCGAGCGGTCCCGGGAGGGTCTGGCCGGTGCGGTCACCGCGGCCGAGTCGCTGCCGCCGGGGCTCGGCACCGCCCTGCTCGACGCGGGCCGGTCGGCCTTCACCGCCGGGTTCGGTGTGGTCGGGCTGGTCGCGTCCGGCCTGATGGCCGGTGTGGTGCTGCTCGCGCTGACCGCGCTGCGGCACGCCGACCGGTGAGGGCAGGCTGTACCCCGTGCTGCTCGACGAGCTGACCTGGCCCGATCTCGACGATCCCGGCGCCCGGCCGCGGACCCTGCTGGTCCCGGTCGGCTCGACCGAGCAGCACGGCCCGCACCTGCCGCTGGGCACCGACACGTTCGTCGCCGCCGCGGTCGCCGCGGCACTGCACGACGCCGATCCGGAGCTGGTGCTCGCCCCCGCGATCCCGTACGGCGCGGCCGGCGAGCACGAGGGTTTCCCCGGCACCGTCTCGATCGGCACCGAGGCCCTGCACACCCTGCTCCTGGAGTACGGCCGCTCGGCCTGCCGGTGGGCGGCGCGGCTGGTGCTGCTGAACGGGCACGGCGGGAACGTCGCGGCGCTGTCGTCGGCGGTGCGGCTGCTCCGGCACGAGGGCCGGGACGCGGGCTGGCTGCCCTGCGCCGCAGCGGTACCGGGGGTCCCGGCGGATGCACACGCCGGCCGCTACGAGACCTCGCTGCTGCTGCACCTGGGCCCCGGACGGGTCCGGGCCGACCGGGCCGCGGCCGGCGAGACCCGCCCGCTCGCCGAGGTGATCGACGCGCTGCGGGCCGGTGGGACCGCCGCGGTCAGCCCGAACGGCGTGCTCGGCGACCCGGCCGGGGCGACCGCCGGCGAGGGCCGCACCCTGCTGGCCGCGATCGTCGGGGCCGCGACCACGGCGATCGCCGGCTGGGACCCGGATCCGGCGACCGGCCGCCTGCGCGTCCCGCGGTGATCGGCGACCGGGCACCGATCAGGCGCCCGGCGGTCGTCCCGCTCCCGAGCGGTGATCAGTCGTCCCAGGTCAGAACGGTCGTCCGGCCCGGACCGGTCACGACGGCCAGGCCGGGGCCGTGCGTCATGGGCGACGCGTCGCCGGCCCGGCCGGTGATCCGGCCGGTCGCGGGATCGGCGGCGACCAGGCCGGTGCGGCGGCCCTGCAGCAGCAGCCGGTCGCCGACCGTGTCGGCGCGCTGCACGCCGTCACGCAGCGTCGGGCGCACGAGCTCCCCGGGCAGCTCCCAGCGCAGCGCCCCGGTCGCCGGGTCGAACGCCGTCACCCCGCCGGGTTCCGATGGCTGCAGCAGCAACGCCGGGTCCCCGGGGCGCCCCGGCGACCGGACCGCGACGCCGGGCCGCAGGTGCGGGTCGAACCGCTCCGAGCTCCACAGCAGCGCCCCCGATCCCGGTTCGACGCCGTGCAGCCCGGTCCCCGAGCGCACCAGCAGCACCCCGCCGGCCACGCCGAACGGTCGCGGCAGGTCGTCGGTGAGCGACCAGCCGGGCTCGCCGGTGCCGAGCCGGAAGGCCTGCACCCCGGACCGGTCCTCGCCGACCGCGAACACCGTGACGACGTCTCCGGCGACGACCGGCGCCACCCCGCCGTCGTGCACCCGGTAGTCCCGCGACCAGTGCTGTTCGCCGGTCGCGCGGTCCAGCAGTCGCAGCCGGGACCGGTCGGCGTCCTGCTCGGCGACGAGTGCTCCGCGCCCGGTGTCCAGGACGCTCACCCGTGCGTCCCCGGACACCGCGGTGCACCAGCGCAGCTCGCCCGATGCCGGATCGAACGCCGAGACCTCGCCGCCGCCGTGCACCAGCACCGAATCGCCGGTGAGCAGTACCTCGGGTGAGTACCGGCCGCGGGGCAGCGTCGCGGCCCAGAGCGGGGTGCCGTCCGCGGCGGCGTACCCGGCGAGCAGCTGCCGCTCGTCGGCGCCGAGCTGGACCGTCACGATCCGGTCCCCGGTCGCCGCGGTGCCGGTGATCTCCGGCAGCGCGGTGCCGTCCGGGCCCCGGATCCCGGACCAGAGCCCCCAGCGGGGGGTCGCCGGGATCCCGGCCGCGGCCGGCCCGGCGATCGCGTCGCTCTCCGCCCGGGCCGTGAGCTGCCGGGCCGAGGAGGTGTCGGCGCCGGACTCCGCCCCGGCCACCGCCTCCGGGTTCCCGCCGGCCGAGCAGCGGCCGGCCGCGACCCCGGCGACCACCGCCAGCCCGGCGACCAGGACCGCCGCGACCACCATCACCGTCCATCGCTGCCGCATGCGGGGATCCTCACCCACCGGCCGCGACCGCGGGTCCGCAGTTCCACCCGGTCAGTGCGTCAGCAACGGCACGAGCTGCTCGGCGGAGGTGAACGACCCGTGTTGCCCGGGGAACGACGCCAGGTACGGCTCGAACTCGGTGCGCACCACCGCGGCCGTGCCGCGCAGCGCGACCACCACGTCGCCGATCCGGTCCAGCACCCGGTCCGCCACCGGCCCGAACCAGCCCTCGGCGACGGCCTGGTCGCGTAGGACGACCACGGCGTCGTCGCCGAGCACGGCCCGCCAGGCGGCCAGCACGTCGTCCGCCGCGCCGGGCTCGGTGTAGACGTGCCGGGCACGCGGATCGCCGCCGAGCAGTGCGACACCCTGCTGCAGCTCGGGGGTGGTGTCGGCGTCGACGGTCCGGTCCACCGTGACCATCCCGTGGTCGCCGGTGACGGCGAACAGGGTCCCGGCGGGCAGCGCCTCGATCAGCATCCCGGCCAGCGCGTCGATCTGCCGGAGCTGCCAGCGCCAGGCCGGGCTGCCCGGGCCGTACACGTGGCCGAGCTGGTCGAGATCGGCGTGATAGCCGTACACCAGCCGTGGGCCGGGCACCCGGTCGTCCACACCGGACAGGATCTCGGCGGCCAGGTCGCCCAGCGCCCCCACCCCGCGGTACTCGCCGCCGCGCAGCCCGGACCGGGTCAGCCCGGACGTCCGGAACTCGCGGTGCGACACCACCCGCACGTCGACGCCCGCCGCCGCGGCCCGTTCCAGCGCGGTCGGCTCCGGCTGGACCTGCTCGGGGACGAGCGTCTCCCGCCGGTCGCGGCGGCCCTCCGACCAGCCCAGCGCGTCGAGCAGCCGCCCGTCCACCCGGAAGCTCAGGCCCAGCGTCCCGTGTGCGCCCGGCGGCAGGCCGGTGCCCAGTGAGGTCAGGCTGATCGGGGTGGTCGACGGGAAGCCGACGGTCAGCGGCCCGGCGTCGGTGAGCCCGGCCAGCACCGGCGCGTCCGCGGCGTGGGTGTGCAGGAGCTCGTGACCGAGCCCGTCGACCAGCAGCAGCACCGCGGCCCGGGCCGGCGGGAGCACCAGCGCGGGCGGCCGGTCGTCGAGCGGCGAGCCGATCGCGTGCAGCAGCGCGGGAACGACCTCGGACAGGCTCGCGGTGCCGTAGCGGGGGAGGAGATCGGGCATGCGCCGGAGTGTGCCGCCCGCCCCGCCGGGGAGTCGACCCACCGCACCCGGGGATGGAACGCTCCTCCGGTGACCGCCGCCGACATCCGCCCCGACCGTCCCGCCACCGTGGTTGCCGGCCCGGGCCCCGCCGACCGCAGGTTGCCGGACGGGTTCCGGGTGCGGCTCGACCGGCGGGCCCGGCCGATCGACGGCGGCGCCGCGCTGCTCGGCGGTGCCCCGCCGCGGCTGGTGCACCTCTCCGCGCGGGCCCGGGACCTGCTGCCCGCGCCCGGTGCTGCGCTGGTCGTGGAGGGGCCGACGCACCGGGCACTGGCCCGCACGCTGCTCGACGCCGGGCTCGCCCATCCGGTGCCGGGCGCCGGGCCGCACGGGCCGGCGGAGGTGACCGTCGTCGTCCCGGTGAAGGACCGGCCGCTGGACGCGCTGCTGGCGGCGCTCCCGATCGGCTCGCTGGGCGGGCTGGTGGTGGTGGACGACGGCTCGGCCGAGCCGGATCCGTTGCGGCGCAGCGTCGAGGCGGCCGGTGGGCGGGTGCTGCGGCACGACACCGCCGGTGGCCCCGCGGCGGCGCGCAACGCCGGCCTGGCGCTCGCCCGCACCCCGTTCGTGGTGTTCCTCGATTCCGACGTGGTACCCGAACCGGGGTGGCTGGAGCCGCTGCTCGGGCATCTCGCCGATCCGGCGGTCGGGCTGGTCGCCCCGCGCATCGTCGCGCTCGATCCGGCCGCGGGCGAGGGCCTGCGCGGCCTGGTCGGCCGCTACGAGGCGGTCCGGTCCTCGTTGGACCTGGGGCCCGATCCGGCGCTGATCGTCCCGCGTTCCCGGGTCGCCTACGTGCCCAGCGCGGCGATGCTGGTCCGGGTGGCGGCCGTCGGGGAGGCGGCGTTCGATCCGGGGATGCAGGTCGCCGAGGACGTCGACCTGGTGCTGCGGCTGCACGCCGCCGGCTGGGCGATGCGGTTCGAACCGGCGGCCCGGGTGGCCCACGACCACCGCACTCGTCCGGTGGAGTGGCTGCGCCGCAAGGCGTTCTACGGGACCGGCGCGGCCCCGCTGGCGCTGCGGCATCCGGGCGCGGTCCCGCCGATGGTGCTCTCCCCGTGGACGGCGGCGGTCTGCCTGCTGCTGCTCGCGCAGCGCCGGGGGGCGGTCGCGGTCGCCGCCGTCGTCACCGCAGTGGCGACGGAACGGCTGTCGCGCAAGCTGACCCGGCTCGACCGGCCGCGCCGTAGCGCGGCCCGGCTCACCGCGCTCGGGCTCTCCGGCGCGCTGTGGCAGCTCGCCTCGGCGTTGACCAGGCACTTCTGGCCGGTTGCCGCGCTGGCGCTGCCCTTCTCCGCGCGGGCCCGCCGGGCGGTGCTGGCGGCGGCGCTGGTCGAGGGCGCCGCGGACTGGTGGCTGCACCGCGATCACGACCCGCGGGTGCGGATCTCCCTGCCGGCTCATCTCGTCGCGCACCGCCTCGACGACCTGGCCTACGGTGCCGGGCTCTGGTGGGGGGCGTGGCGCCACCGGACGACGGCACCGCTGCGTCCGACCGGCCCTGGACCACGCCGTTGACCTAGGTTAGGCTGGCCTGAATCGTGACCTCCGGACCACTCCGTCCGGGTTGGTCTGAACGAGTGATTCGCCCGCCGGTGCCGATCCGATTCTGCGGGCCTCTTGCGAGTTCGTCTCCGCGGGTGCGGTCGAGCCGTCCGAGTGGCCCCGGTCCCGCCTGCGACACGCCGTCCGACCGGTCGTCGCGGCTGCGCCGTCCGCCTTGCCTGCTTGCATGATCGGGAGTGTGATGTGGGCGCCGCCACACGCGTGGCGGCAGATGGTAGGCGCGTCGACGCGGTCGCGACCGCGCTCGACGTTCCTCGACCAGTCCCCGGTAGACCCCGCGCGGCCGAGTGCGTGGTCGCGTACGAGGAGTGAGAGTTCATGACAGAGGTCCGGGTCACCGTCGACGGCGTGAACTACGCCGACGACGTCGAGCCCCGCATGTTGCTCGCGCAGTACCTGAGGGAGACGCTGGGCAAGACGGGGACGTTGATCGGCTGCGACACCAGCAACTGCGGTGCCTGCACCGTGAGTCTGGACGGGCAGAGCGTGAAGTCCTGTTCGGTCCTCGCCGTCCAGGCCGACGGCGGCGAGGTGACCACCATCGAGGGCCTCGCCCGCGACGGGAACCTGCACCCCGTGCAGGAGGCGTTCCGGGAGTGCCACGGCCTGCAGTGCGGCTACTGCACCCCCGGAATGATCATGGCTGCGGTGGACCTGCTCGGGGACAACCCCGACCCGTCCGAGCAGGAGGTCCGGGAGGGCATCGAGGGCAACCTGTGCCGCTGCACCGGCTACCAGAACATCGTGCGGGCGGTGCAGTCCGCGGCGAAGAACATGAAGCCGGGCGCTCAGGCCCCGGCCGGCCAGACGGCCACCCCGGTCGCTGGAGGGAACTGAGTTGACCACGACCGCCGAACCCACCACACCAGAGATCGGCAAGGCGCGCGTCCGCAAGGAGGACGAGCGCCTCATCACCGGTCGCTCCCGCTACACCGACTCGATCACCCCGCCCGGGACGCTGCACATCGCGGTCGTCCGCTCGACCCTGGCCCGGGCGACGATCACCTCGATCGACAAGTCCGAGGCCGAGAAGGCGCCCGGCGTCTTCGGCGTGTTCACCGCGGCCGACCTGGGTGCCGAGGAGGTCGGCCTGCCCTGCGCATGGCCGATCACGCCGGACCAGAAGGCCCCGCAGCGGCCGGTGCTCGCCGTCGACCGGGTGAGCTTCTCGGGTGAGGGCGTCGTCGTGGTCGTCGCGCGGTCCGCCGCAGCGGCCCGCGACGCGGCCGAGCTCGTCGAGATCGACTACGAGCCGCTCGACCCGATCCTGGACATGGAGGCCGCCGCCCAGGACGGCGCCGACCTGGTGCACCCGGACCTGGGCAGCAACGTCTCCGCCACCTGGGTCTTCGACTCCGGTGCCGCGGGCACCGGCGGCGACGTCGCCGAGGCGATCAAGACCGCCGAGGCCGCCGACGACCAGATCGTGGTCAAGCGCCGGTTCCGTCAGCAGCGCCTCATCCCGGCGTTCATGGAGCCCCGCTCCTGCGTCGTGGACCCGACCGGTGAGCAGCTGACCATCTGGGCCGCCACCCAGGTGCCGCACATCCTGCGCACCATGACCACGGTGACCCTCGGGGTGCCCGAGTCGAAGCTGCGGGTGATCGCCCCCGACGTCGGCGGTGGTTTCGGCGGCAAGATCGGTGTGCTGCCCGAGGAGATGCTCTGCGTGCTGCTCGCGCAGAAGCTGCGTAAGCCGGTCAAGTGGACCGAGACCCGCAGTGAGTGCATGCTCGCCGCGCACCACGCCCGGGACCAGATCCAGGACCTCACGATCACCGCCAGGTCCGACGGCACGATCACCGGCCTGGACGTGCACCTCTACGCGGACATGGGCGCCTACCTCGGCCTGGTCGGCCCGGGTGTGCCGATCCTCGGTGCGTTCATGTTCAACGCGATCTACAAGATCCCGGCGCTGAAGTTCACCTGCTCCAACGTCTTCACCAACAAGACGCTGACCGACGCCTACCGCGGCGCCGGGCGTCCGGAGGCCACCTTCGGCATCGAGCGGATGATGGACGAGCTCGCCGTCGAGCTCGGCCGGGACCCGATGGAGCTGCGCGAGCAGAACTGGATCAAGCACGAGGAGTTCCCGTTCGACACGGTCGTGGGCCTGACCTACGACACCGGCAACTACGAGCAGGCCACGCAGCGCGCGATGGAGCTGTTCGACTACGCCGGCCTGCGCCGCGAGCAGGAGGAGCGCCGCCGCTCCGGCGACCCGGTCCAGCTCGGCATCGGCATCTCGACCTTCACCGAGATGTGCGGCCTCGCCCCGTCCCGCGTGCTCGGCTCGCTGGACTACGGCGCAGGCGGCTGGGAGGCCGCCAGCATCCGGATGCTGGCCACCGGCAAGGTCGAGGTCACCACCGGTGCGTCGGCGCACGGCCAGGGCCACGAGACGGCGTTCTCGCAGATCGTCGCGGACAAGCTCGGCGTGCCGTTCGAGGACGTCGAGATCCTGCACGGTGACACCCAGGTGGCGCCGAAGGGCCTCGACACCTACGGCTCCCGGTCCCTGGTGGTCGGCGGTATCGCGATCGTCAACGCGGCCGAGAAGGTCGTGGAGAAGGCGAAGAAGATCGCCGCGCACCTGCTGGAGGCGTCCGAGGACGACCTCGAGTTCGCAAACGGTCAGTTCACCGTCAAGGGCACCGACAAGGGCAAGGCGATCCAGGAGATCGCGTTCGCCACGTTCATGGCGCACGACTACCCGGAGGGCATGGAGCCCTCGCTGGACTCGGACGCCGTGTTCGACCCGGAGAACTTCTCCTTCCCGCACGGCACGCACCTCGCCGCGATGGAGGTCGACACCGACACAGGCCGGGTCACCCTGCGCAACTACGTCTGCGTCGACGACATCGGCAACGTGATCAACCCGCTGATCGTCGAGGGCCAGGTGCACGGCGGCCTCGCCCAGGGCATCGCGCAGGCGCTGTTCGAGGAGGCGAACTACGACGACCAGGGCACTCTGGTCAACGCCACGCTCGTCGACTACACGATCCCGTCCGCGGCGGACCTGCCCAGCTTCACCACCGAGACCGTGTCGACCCCGTCGACCACGAACCCGCTCGGTGTGAAGGGTGTCGGCGAGGCCGGCACGATCGCCTCCACCCCGGCGATCCTGAACGGTGTGCTCGACGCGGTCCGCCACCTCGGCGTGTCCGAGCTGGACATGCCGACGACCTCGCAGCGGGTCTGGCGGGCACTGCAGAAGGCGAAGGGCCACTCCGTCCAGGAGACCCCGAGCACCACCCACTCGCCCGGCGCCGGACTCGGCTCCATCGACCCGAACCACCCCAAGGGAGAGGTCCAGTGATCCCGGCGAAGTTCGACTACGTCCGGCCCTCCTCGGTCGAGGAGGCCGTGCAGGCCCTGCAGACCGCGGGCGAGGACGCCAAGATCCTGGCCGGTGGGCAGAGCCTGCTGCCGGTCCTGCGGCTGCGGATGGCGGCCCCGTCGACGGTCATCGATCTCGGGGGCATCCCCGAGCTCAAGCGGATCGGCGAGGACGAGAAGTACGTCATGGTCGGCGCCATGGCCACCCACCACGAGGTCATGCGCAACGAGCTGGTCAAGCAGCACGTCGAGCTGATCGCGCAGGCCACCGAGACCGTGGCGGACCCGCAGGTCCGCCACCGCGGCACCCTGGGCGGCGCGCTGGCGCACGCCGACCCGGCCGGTGACCTGGGCGCGGCGGCGCTGGCGCTGGACGCCGAGTTCGTCATCCTGGGATCGGGCGGCACCCGCCTGGTCACCGCGGCGGACTTCTTCCAGGACTACTTCACCACCGCCATCGGCGAGGACGAGATCCTCACCATGGTCCGGTTCCCGAAGTACACCGGCTGGAAGACCCACTACGAGAAGTTCAACCGGGTCGCGCAGGCCTGGTCGATGGTGGCCATCGCGGTCGCGCTCAAGGTGGACGGCGGCACCATCTCCGAGGCGCGCGTCGGGCTGACCAACATGGGCAGCACCCCGATCCGGGCGACCGGTGTCGAGGCGGCCCTGGTCGGCCAGGCGGCCGGGCCGGACGTCGCGAAGGCGGCGGCCGAGCACGTCACGGAAGGGACGTCCGCTCCGAGTGACGCGGACGCCGCAGCCGACTACCGTGAGCACCTGGCGAAGGTGCTCACCGGGCGGGCCGTGCTGGCCGCGGCCGGCTGAGGACCGCTGACGTTCGCAGTAGCACGCCGAAGGGGCGCCGGGCCGGGGAACTCCTCCCGGGTCGGCGCCCCTTCGCACGAGGAGGCATACAGAGATGCAGCTGGAGAACAAGTTCACGATCGCGGCGCCGATCGAGGACGCCTGGAAGGCGCTCAACGACCCGGAGCTCATCGCACCGTGCTTCCCCGGGGCCACCCTGACCGAGTACGAGGGGGACTCGTTCCAGGGCACGGTCAAGGTCAAGCTGGGCCCGATCTCGCTGACCTACAAGGGCAAGGGCACCTACATCGACCGGGATGACGCCAACCACAAGGTCGTCATCGACGCCTCGGGCCGGGACGCCCGCGGCAACGGCACCGCCAAGGCGGTCGTCACCGGCACCATGGTCGCCGACGGCCCGGACAAGACCTCGGTCACGATGGTCACCGACATGACCGTCACCGGGCGTCCCGCCCAGTTCGGCCGCGGGGTCATCTCCGATGTCGCCGACAAGATCATCGGCCAGTTCGCCTCCTGCGTGGCGGACAAGCTGACCGGTCCGGGTGGCGACGCGGCGTCGAACGGGGCGGGCCCGAAGCACGCCGCCGACGAGACCAGCCCGATCCCGGCGGTCCCGCCGGCTGCCGGCGAGACCGCGGCCCCGGCGACGTCGGCCCCGAAGCCGGTCGCGCCGCGGCAGCCGCAGAGCAGCCAGATCGAGGCGATCGACCTGCTCGACTCGGCCGGCGCCCCGGTGCTGAAGCGGCTCGCGCCGGTGCTCGGCGGGCTCGGCGTGCTGGCGCTGATCTTCCTGGTCGTCCGGCGCGCCCGCGGCGGCAAGAAGAAGAAGGCCTGATCTGCGGGGAGCGCAGGTGCGTCCGGGTGAGCACAACGGGCTGACCGACGTCACCGGCCTGCGAGTCGGACACGCCGGGCTGACCGGGCCGGGTGCGCGCAGCGGCAGCACCGTCGTGCTCGCCCCGCCGGGCGGCGCGGTCGCCGGTGCCGACGTCCGCGGGGCGGCACCCGGCACCCGGGAGACCGACCTGCTGGCGCCGACCGCGAGCGTGCAGCGGGTGCACGCGGTGACGCTGTCCGGCGGGAGCGCGTACGGGCTCGACGCCGCGTCCGGCGTGATGGGGCGCCTGGAACGGGACGGCGAGGGCTTCGCCGTGCCCGGTGCCCTCGTCCCGATCGTCCCGGCCGCGGTCGTGTTCGATCTCGGCCGGGGCGGGGACCCGGGCGCCCGCCCGACCGCACGGACCGGCGCGGCCGCCTACGACGCCGCGCGGCACGGACCGGTGCCGCAGGGCTCGGTGGGTGCCGGGACCGGTGCCGTCTCCGGCGGACTGCGTGGCGGGATCGGCACCGCATCGGCGGTGCTCGGTACGGGCGCGACGGTCGCCGCGCTGGTGGTGCTCAACTCCGCCGGGTCGGGCGTCGATCCGCGGACCGGTGAGCTGCTGGGTGCCCGATGGGGGCTGCCCGGCGAGTTCCCCGCGGACCTGCCGTCGCCGGCCGCGCTGGCCCGGATCGCCGAGCTGTACGCCGGGCACGCACCCTCTCCCGGGACGGCGACCACGCTGGTCGTCGTCGCCACCGACGCGACGCTGGACAAGGCGGGCTGCACCCGGCTGGCGACCATGGCCCACGACGGGCTGGCCCGCGCGATCCATCCGGTGCACACCATCCGGGACGGCGACTGCGCCTTCGGCCTGGCCACCGGCACCGGGCCGGTCCCGGATCCGGACGCCACCTATCTGATCCAGGCCGTCGCGGCGGACGTGACCGCCCGGGCGGTGGCGCACGCGCTGCTCGCCGCGGCCGCCGCGCCGGACCGGCCGTCCTACGCGTCGTTGCTGGCCACCGGTCCATGATCCGCGTCCTGGGAGTGCTCGTGCCCGTGCCGGCACCCTGCACTCCCAGGATGCGGATCATGCCCGGTCCGGGGACGGCCCGGACGCCCTCACTACAGTCGTGGGAGTGTCGACCATCAGTCCGGACGAGGGCGTGGCGCGCCGGTTGAAGGCACTGGCCTGCACGGCGCCGCTGCACGACCTCGACGCCCGCAAGGGGCGTCTGGAGTGGGACGCGGTCGATTATCAGATGGCCGAGATCGGCCTGCAGGCCATCGACCAGGTCACCCTCGCGATGGACTTCGACCACGGCGCCGACCACGCCGAGGTGGTCCGGCGGCTGCAGCCCTTCGTCGCCGCGCAGGTCCCGCACGCGCCCCGCGCGGAGCACGCCAGGGTCGCCCAGTGGGTGATCGACAACCTGATCAACGTCGGCAGCATCGACCGCGGGTTCGCCGTCGAGTACGGCAGCACCGACGCCCAGGGCCGCTACCAGCGCCGCCGGTTCGACTTCAAGCTGCTGGTGGAGGTCGCCGCCCCGGACGGCGGGGTGTACCTGCGCGCCTCCGACGAGGCGATCAACGTGCTGGTCGGGGCGCTGGACACCGACGTCGAGTCCGCGCAGGAGGCGGCCGAGACGAAGCTGGAGACGCTGATCGTGCGCGGCAGGCTCGGCGACGCGCGGCTGGCCGCGGAGCAGGCCCGCTACCGCACCGTGCAGTACGCCGAGTCGTTGCGCCGCAAGCTCGAGGCGACCCGGCGCGACGTCCGGTCGGTGGACTGGCTGGACGCGGTCCCGCAGCTGCTCGACGAGGCCCTCACCCACATCGAGGCCCGCTACCGCGCCGAGACCGTGATCAAGGCCAACATCGCCGACGCCCGCGACGAGGCCGTCGAGCCGGAGCGTCGCAGGCAGGCCGCCGAGTTGGTCGAGGTCGTCGACGACTGCATCCAGCGGCACACCCAGCTGCAGGCACGATTGCAGGAGGCCGGATCGGCGTTCCGGGCCGAGCAGGATCGCCAGCAGTTCTCCGGGAAGCCGAAACGGGCCTCGGTGGACGTCTTCGGGCAGCTCCTGCGGCCCGCGCTCGGCCTCACCGTGGGGGCGGCGAACGATCCGGTGACGGCGTACTTCGCGGCCGGCACCGGGGTGGGGAACCCGTCGGTGCCGAGTCTGGGCGGGCTGGTCGAGACGCTGCTGACCCCGCCGACCGACCGGGACCCGTTCGGCTCCGAGGTGCCGGAGCCCGAGCTGGCGCCGCAGCCCCGGGAACGGTTCGGGGAGCAGGCGTGGCAGCACGTCGACGCCGTCCTGCCCGCGCCCGAGCAGGAGCCGGTGCGGCTGTCCGAGGCGCTCGCCCGGTCCCGGGAGGCCGATCCGGAGCTGCCGCAGCTCGTCGCGCTGCGCGCCCTGCACGCCGTCGGGACCGCGATCGGCACCGCCCGCACCCAGGGTGATCCGTCGGTGCTGATCGCGATCGACGACGGCACCGTGCTCGACGATCCGGAGTACGGCGGTGCGGACCTGTTGCTGGCGGTGGCCGGTGTCGAGGGGGAACGGCGGGTGAGCGGGAATGCGTGACGTCGAGACCGCGGCCCGGCTGGTCGCGTTCGGGATGCGGCCCAAGGCGCTGCCCGGTCGCGATCCCGACTACGCCGAGCTGGTGCGCCGCTACCGCGAGGACGACGAGTTCCGCGACACCGTGCAGCGGATCGCCTCCGGACTGGGGCTGGTGGTGCTGGCCGTCGACTCCGCGCCGGGCATCGTGCTGGCCGCGACCGAGGGCTCGGTGTTCGAGATCCGGATGGACACCTATGCCCGGCGGACCGCCCTGACCAACCGGCAGGCCGACAAGGTGTTGCACGGCATCGCGCATCTCGCCGTCGCCGCGCTGGCGTTCCCGCGGCCCGACGATCTCGGGGACGACTCCTACGTGGGCCGGGTCTCGGTCGAGCTGGTCGACGGTGCGGTCCGCGAGGCCTGCCGGGTGCTGGGGGAGCGGGCCGCCGGCCCGGCCGATCCGGAGTCCGACGCGCCGCAGCTCGAGGAGGTCTGGCGGGTGTGGCTGCGCCGCCCGGAGGCCACCGCGACCAAGGACGGCCGGGCCGGCGAGTCCACCACCCGCGGCATCGTCGGGAAGGCACTGCGGTTCCTCGCCGACCAGGGCTTCCTGGTCCCGGTCGGGGCCGAGGGCGCCTACCGCACGACGCCGCGCTACCAGGTCCAGGTGCGTGAGCTGGCCGCGCAGCGGGCGTTCGACGAGCTGCTGTCGCTCAACGTGCTCCCGGTCGGCGCGGCCGCGGGCTCCCTGGTCGCGGAGCCCGCCGGGGCGCTCGACACCGGCCCCGCGACGGAGGGGGATCCGGGAACAACCGCTCACCCGGTGAGCGGATCCGAGCAGGAGGAGGGGGCGGCGGTCGGCGATCCGGCGGCCGGCGTCGCGGCGCCCGGCGACCCGGGTACCCCTCCGTCGTCAATCGCTCACCAGGTGAGCGATAACGCGCAACAGGACACCCCGGAGGACCCGGCTCCGGCGACCGGAACGGACGGGCCCGATGTATGAGCTGACCCGGGCCCGGCTGTTCTCGGTCGGCCCGACCGCCGCCCGCTACCAGGACGTCTCGCTGGATCTGCGCGGCGTCGGACGTCCGGTGAAGGTGGCGGTGCAGGAGGACCTGTTCGCCCCGGACGCGCTCGACCGCAGCACCCCGCGGCGGCCCTCGCCGGCGTCGGTGCTGTTCCTGGAGAACGGCGGCGGGAAGTCCGTCCTGCTCAAGCTGATCTTCTCGGTGCTGCTGCCGGGGCGGCGGCAGGTGGTCGGGACGACCAGCACCACGGTGCTGGAGAACTTCGTGCTCGCCGAGGACGTCGCCCACGTCGTGTGCGAGTGGATGCACGTCGGCACCGGCGCGCTGCTCGTCACCGGCAAGGTCTCGGAGTGGCGGGGGCACGTCGCCTCGTCCGACCCGGAGAAGCTGGCCGACGCCTGGTACGCGTTCCGGCCGGTGCCCGGGTTCGGCATGGACGACCTGCCCTTCACCCACGAGCGGAAGCGGATCACCCTCGCGTCGTTCCGGGAGCGGCTGCACACCGCGCACCGCGATCACCCGGAGAGCGAGCTGGCCTGGGAGACCGGGCACCGGGACTGGACCCGCCATCTCGTCGACGTCGGTCTGGATCCCGAGCTGTTCCGCTACCAGCGGGCGATGAACGCCGGCGAGGGCGAGGCCGCCGAGGCGTTCTCGTTCTCCAGCGACGAGGCGTTCGTCGACTTCCTGCTGCGCGCCGTGCTCGATCCGGAGGAGCCGCAGAACGTCGCCGAGCTCGTCGCCGGGTACGCCGACCGATTGGCCCAGCGCGAGGAGCTCGAGACCGAGCGGGAGTTCGTCGACGGCACCCTGGCCCGGCTCGAACCGATGGTGGCCGCCGAGGACGCCGCCGTGACCGCACGGTCCGCGGAGACCACCGCCCGGGACGCGTTGCGGACCACGGCCGAGGCCATCGCGGCCCGGCGGCTCGCCGAGAGCACCCGCGCGGAGACCACCGCGACCGCGGCGACCGAGGCCGTCGCGGCCGAGCAGGAAGCCGCCCGGGTGTCGGAACGGTTGCAGGACACCGTCGGTGAGCTGCGCCGGCTGACCGCGGTGCTGGCCGTCGACGCGGCGGCCGCAGCCGCCGATGCGGCCACCCGGGAACGGGACGAGACGGCGGCCGTGTCGACCGCGCGGGACGCCGTCGAGCCGGTCCTCGCCCACCGGGTCGCCGCCGCCGAGGCCGGCCGGCTGCGGGCGCGGGTCGACGAGGAGGAGCAGAAGGCCCGCCCGGCCCTGCAGGCCCGGCAGGACGCCGCCCGGGCACTCGCCGCCTCCCTGCTGCGCACCGCCGCCGAGGCGGAGGCGGCCGCCGAGACGGCCGAGGACGCCCGCGCCGACGCCGAGGAGCGGGCCGCCGCCGCTCGCGCCGAACAGGTGGAGCGCACCGCCGACGCCGCGCGCGCCGAGAGCTCGGTGTCGACGGCCGTCGAGGCACTGGCCGACCTGGACCGGCGGATCGCGGCCGCCGTCGCCGCCGGGCACCTGAAGGAGGGGTCCGGCCCCGACGACGTCGAGCACGAGGCACCCGCCGCCGAGCAGGACGCGTCGGCGACCGCCGCCGCGCTCGCCGACGCCGACAGCGCCGCCGCCGGGATCCGGAAGGAGCGCCGCGCCGCCGAGTCCCGCCGGACCGTCGCCCAGGACGCCGCCGCCACGGCCAGGGCCGCCGCCGCGACCGCGGAGACCACTCGCGCCGGCGCGGCGGGGGAGAGCGACGATCTGGCGGGCGAGGTCCGCCCGGCCGAGTTGCTCGGCCTGGAACGGATCCGGCCGGACGCTGACGCGGAGCTGGTCGTGGAGACGCTCACGACCGCGATCCGCGGGTCCGAGCGGGAACGGACCGCGCTGCTCGGCGACCAGCGGCGCGACGAGCGCGCACTGGCCGCCCTCGGCGACGGCGGCCTGCTGCCCGATCCGCCGGAGATCGAGTCGGTGCTGCAGGTGCTGGAGAGGGCCGGGATCACCGCCTGGTCCGGGCGCCGCTACCTGGCGATGCTCCCGGCCGGCGACCGCACGGCCGTGCTCGAGCGGCTGCCGCACCTGGCGGGCGGGGTGCTGCTCAACGAACCGGGCGACGCGGCGCGGGCCCGCGACGAGCTCGACGACGCCCGGCTGCTGCCCGCCTGCCTGGTCGCCGTCGGCTCCACCGCCGCGCTGACCGCCGCCGGTGCCGTCGCACCCGGGATCGAGCTCGTCGTCCCGCCGAACCCGGCGCTGCACGACGAGGACGCCGCCGAGCAGGTCCGGGTCCGGCTGGTCGCCGAGACCGCGGAGCGGACCGCCCGGATCGCCGAGCTGGAGTCCCTGACCGAGTCCGACCGGCGGCTGCGGGACCGGTTCACCGCGCTGCGGGACCGCCGTCCGACCCTCGACGAGCTGACCGACGCCGCCCGGGCCGCCGACGCCGCCCGCGACGAGGCCGTGGCCGACTACGAGCGGGCCCGCGCCGAGGTCGCCGCGCTCGACGAGCGGGCCGACCGGCTCACCGCCGACCGGCCCGGCCTGGAGCGGTCCGTCGCCACCGCCCGCCGCCGCGCGGAGGCGCTGACCGCGCTGCGCGAGGAGCTCAGCCGCCGGCCGGGCCTGGAGGAGCGGCGCCGCACCGGTGGCACCGACGCCACCCGCCTGCGGGAGGAGGCCGAGGCCGCCGGGACCGCCGCCGTGAAGGCAGGCCGGGAGGCCGCGGCCGCCCAGCAGACCCGGGACCGGCAGCGCGGCATCGCGGCGACGGTCCGGGACGAGGCGGCCGCACTGCCACTGGAGGAGACCCCGGATCCGGCCACCGGATCCGGCGGTGCCTCACTCGCCGAGCTGCGCGACGAGTTCCAGCGGGCCCGCGACGCCTACGCCTCGACCGCCGTCGACACCGACCTGCGCGGTGCGCTGGAGCGCGCCGAGGCCGACGCCGCCGAGCGCCGGATCGCCGTCGACGGGCTGCCCCGCTCGGTGGTGGAGGCGGCGACCGCGTTCCTGCACACCCCCGACGGCGCCGACGCCACCAGCCGGCGGGCCGCCGCCGAGCAGGCCAGGGCCGCCTACGAGGAGGCCGAGGAGCGCCGGCAGCGGGCGAACACCGAGGTCGAGGTGCTCCGCCGGGAGCTGGCGTCGCTGCCCGCCGAGCCGCGCCCGATCGACCCGTACGAGCAGCCGCGCGACGCCGAGCACGGGCGGGAGCTCGTCACCGCCGCCTCGGCCGACCTGGACACGGCCGGCCGGGAGCTGGAGCGCGCCCGCCGGACGCGGCAGACCGCCGAGGACACCCACCGGACGGCGGTCGAGCTGGCCCGCGGGTTCGGGCACGTCGTCGACGGGCTGGAGGAGACCCCGGAACCGGGCGGGATCCCGTTCGACGGCGACGTCGACGAGGCGCTCGCCGCGCTGAAACGCAACCAGGCGGCGCTGCGGGAGGTCGCCGGGGACCGGACGCGTGCCGAGAAGACGGTGCGCGACGGTGTCGACGCCGTCGCCCGCTTCGCCCAGGACCCGCGGTTCGCGACGCTCGCCTCCCCGGTGCACCGGCACATCGCCGGCGTGGATCGCACCGAGATGCCCGGGCTGGCCCGCGAGTGGATCGGTGCGCTGCGGCCGCGGCTGCGCTCGCTCGACGACGATCTCGGCAACATCGAGCGGCACCGCTCCGGCATCGTCACCCGGCTGTCCGGGATGGTCGGCGAGGCGCTGCGCACGGTCCGGCTCGCACAGAAGCTCTCCCAGCTCCCGGACGGCCTCGGCGACTGGTCCGGCCAGCAGTTCCTGCGGATCCGGTTCGAGGAACTGCCGGACGCCGCGCTGCGCCACGAACTCGGGATCGTCGTCGACCGGACCGCCTCCGGCCTGGCGAACGGCGGCTCCGGGCGCGCCCGGGACCGCCGCGACGGGATGTCGATGCTGCTGCGCGGGGTGCGTGCGGCGATGCCGAAGGGCGTCCGGGTCGAGATGCTCAAGCCGGACGCGGTGCTGCGGACCGAGCGGCTGCGGGTGTCCGCGATCAAGGACGTGTTCTCCGGCGGCCAGCAGCTGACCGCGGCGATCGTCCTGTACTGCACGATGGCGGCACTGCGGGCGCACCAGCGCGGGCACGGCAGGCGCGCGCACGCCGGGGTGTTGTTCCTGGACAACCCGATCGGCCGGGCGTCCGCGGGGTACCTGCTGGAGCTGCAGTTCGGGGTGGCGCAGGCGCTCGGGGTGCAGCTGGTCTACACGACCGGGCTGTTCGACGCCGGTGCGCTGTCCGCGTTCCCGCTGCTCATCCGGCTCCGGAACGACGCCGACCTGCGGGCGGGCCGCAAGTACCTGTCGGTCGACGAGCGGGTCACCCGCTCGGTGCCCGACGGCGAGGGCGGTGGCCGGATCAGCGCCGCCCGGGTCTACCGGCGCCCGGACGCCGAGCCTGTTCCACCGGCCGCCCCGGCTACCGAGCCTGCCGCGTCGCCCGGCGGGGCTGCCGGGCCTGCTGTGCCGGCCGGTGGGGCTGCTGAGCCCGCTGCGCCGCCGGGCCGGGCCGGCGAGCCTGTGGCGTCGACTGCCGAGCCCGCTGCGCCGACCGGACCTGACGCGTCCCGGGACGCGGGCGCGACCGGGCCGGAGTGAGCACCCCCGGGCCCGCCGCGCTGCTGGCGGCGTTGCGCGCCACCGGCCGGACCCGGATCGACCGGGCCGGGCTGTGGCGGGCGTTCCTCGATGCCGTCCCGTCGGCGCAGGGCTCGGCCGAGGCCCGGCGGATGCTCGCCGCGGCCCTCGACGAGCTGGCCGGCACCGGTGCGCTGACGCCGACCGCGGCCACCGACGACGGCGTCCCTCCGCTGCCGCGCGCGGTGCGCCTGACCCGGCCCGCCGCGGCTCCCGTCGCGCGGGAGGCGGCCGACCCGTGGCATCCGGAGCTGGCCGCCGCGGCCGCCGTGCGGGCCCCGGCGGAGGCGGTGCGGCAGGTCAACCGGTGGCTGTTCGCCGGCGGGACGCGCGCCGGGATCGTCGGGCTGCGGGAGCGGGCGCTGGAGATCACCGGCGACGAGAAGGCGTTCGACGCGGGCCTGCCGGTCCCGCTGACCCCGGAGATCCTGCGCGCGGAACGGGTCGCGCTGCCGATGCACCGCGAACGCCTCCCCGGCGGCGGCCCGGTGCTGCTGGTGGTGGAGAACGCCGACACGTTCCACTCGCTGCTCCTGGCGCTGCGCGGCGATCCGGGCCCGATCGGGACGCTGGGCTGGGGCGCCGGATCCGCGTTCCTGTCGTCGGTGTCGTCCCTCGCGGCGGACCCGCCGGCCGCGATCCGCTACTTCGGCGATCTCGACGCCGCCGGACTGCGGATCCCGGCCCGGGCGTCGGTGCAGGCGCAGGCGCAGGCACTGCCCGCGGTGCGTCCGGCGCCCGGCCTCTACCGGGCCCTGCTCGCGCACGGGCGGCCGGCACCCGCCGGTCCGGCCGATCACTCCGACGTCGAGTGGCTCGATCCGGGCCTGCGCGGCCCGGTGCGGGAGCTGTTCGCGACCGGGCACCGGATGGCGCAGGAGGCGGTCGACCGGCGAGTGCTCGGCTCCGGCCGGGACTGGCGGGACGGCCTCGATCCCTGACCATGATCCCTGTTTTGGGAGTGCTCGTGCCGGGATCTGCACCCTGCACTCCCAAAACAGGGATCTTGTCCGGGCGGGCCGGGCGCCGGGCGGGTTACGAGCCGGGCACGCCGAGCGGCCAGGCCCCGTCAGCCGCCGGCGAACGGCGGCAACACGTCGAGCACCGAGGCGTCGCGCAGGACGGTGCTCCGGTCGCGCACCGCGAACTCGTCGAGCAGGAAGCTGCAGCGGTCGAGCACGGTGCCGAGCTCCGGGCCGTGCGCCGACCGCAGGAGATCGACCGCGTCGGCGACGGTGGCCCCCGAGCCGAGCTCGACGATCTCCTCCGCCGTCCCCGCGGCGGCCTTGGCGGCGGCGAAGTAGCGCACGGTCAGCGTGCGGGTCGCGATGCCCGTGCCTGTGCGGCTGTCGATTCCGGTGGTCATTCCGGTCATCCTCCGATCGAGCTCATCGGGCGGGTGGGCTGCAGGAACCCGGGATCGTCGATGCCGTGCCCCGCCTTCTTGCCCCACATGGCGTGCCGCCAGGTGTCGGCGATCTCGGCGTCGGTCGAGCCGCCGCGCAGCATTGCCCGCAGGTCGGTCTCGCCGGTGGCGAACAGGCAGGTGCGGACCTGCCCGTCGGCGGTGAGCCGGGTGCGGTCGCAGGCCCCGCAGAACGGCCGGGTCACCGAGGCGATCACCCCGACCGTCGGGGCGCTGCCGGACGTGCCGGGTGTGCGCAGCGGCGATCCGTCGCGCCGGCCCAGCACCTCGAACCTCTCGGCCGGTGCGCCGCCGCGGTCCTCGCCGGACTCGCGGAGCACGAACCGCTGCTCGAGGCGTTCCAGGATCTCCTCGGCGGTGATCATCTCGGAGCGCCGCCAGCCGTGCTGGGCGTCGAGCGGCATCTGCTCGATGAACCGCAGCTGGTAGCCGTGCTCCAGCGCGAATTCCAGCAGGTCGGCGGCCTCGTCGTCGTTGACCCCGCGGAGCAGCACGGTATTGATCTTGACAGGCTTGAGTCCGGCCGCGTGCGCGGCGGCCAGTCCGTCGAGCACGTCCTGCAGCCGGTCCCGCCGGGTGATCTCGGCGAACCGCTCCGGGCGCAGGGTGTCCATCGAGACGTTGAGCCGGTTCACGCCCGCGGCGGCGAGCGCCTCGGCGCGCCGGGCCAGCCCGATGCCGTTGGTGGTCAGCGAGATGTCCGGCCGCGGCTGCAGGGCCGACGCCGCGGACAGTACGTTCTCCAGGCCCTTGCGCAGCATCGGCTCGCCGCCGGTGAACCGCAGCTCCTCGATGCCGAGCTCGTGCACGGCGACGGCGATCAGCCGGTTCAGCTCGTCGTCGGTGAGCTGCTCGTCGCGCGGCATCCAGTCCAGGCCCTCGGCGGGCATGCAGTAGGTGCAGCGCAGGTTGCAACGGTCGGTGAGCGAGATCCGCAGGTCCGTCGCGACCCGGCCGAACCCGTCGACGAGGCGGGTGTCGGCGGGGCGGGACGGGTCCCGGGGCGGGCCGCCGCGCAGCGCCGGCAGGCCGAGCTGGGTGG
Source organism: Pseudonocardia autotrophica (assembly GCF_003945385.1). Lineage (NCBI taxonomy): Bacteria > Bacillati > Actinomycetota > Actinomycetes > Pseudonocardiales > Pseudonocardiaceae > Pseudonocardia > Pseudonocardia autotrophica. Next base: position 6,500,389 of record NZ_AP018920.1, on the reverse strand, counting down.
TCATGTCCGCGAGGCTAACCCCCTGCGCGTCGACCGGCACAGGGCGGATATCCGCAGCTCAACGCGGTTATCCGCAGCAGCGGGAGCGGCCCCGTGCGGCTCGTCGCAGGTGCGGAACTAGTCGCGTTGTACCTAGTCGAAAGATTAGGTACGTCGTGACTACTACGGCTCACGTGTGCGCCTTGAGCTCCTGCCGTGCGACCGACCGGATGTGTACCTCGTCCGGGCCGTCGGCGAACCGCAGAGCCCGCGCCCAGGCGTAGAAGTAGGCCAGCGGGAAGTCGTCGCTCATCGCGCCACCGCCGTGCACCTGCATCGCCCGGTCGATCACGGCGCAGGCCATCCGCGGCACCACGACCTTGATCGCCGCGATCTCGGTGGCCGCGCCCTTCGCGCCGTGCTCGTCGATCAGCCAGGCGGTCTTGAGGGTCAGCAGGCGTGCCTGCTCGATCTCCATCCGGGACAGCGCGATCTGCTCGCGCACGACGCCCTGGTCGGCCAGCGGCCTGCCGAACGCCACCCGGGCCTGTGCCCGCTCGACCATCAGCGACAGTGCCCGCTCGGCCATCCCGATCAGCCGCATGCAGTGGTGGATCCGGCCCGGTCCGAGCCGGGCCTGGGCGATGGCGAACCCGCCGCCCTCCTCGCCCAGGATGTTCGAGGCCGGCACCCGCACCCCGTCGAGCACCAGCTCGGAGTGGCCGTGCTGGTCCTGGTAGCCGAACGTCGGCAGGTGCCGCACGATCCGCAGGCCCGGGGTGTCCCGCGGGACCAGGATCATCGACTGCCTGCGGTGCGTCGACACCGTGTCGTCCGAGTCCGGGGAGGTCTTGCCCATCACGATGAAGATCCGGCAGCGCTCGTCGGCGGCGCCGGAGATCCACCACTTCCGGCCGTCGATCACGTAGTCGTCGCCGTCGCGGCGGATCCGGGTCTCGATGTTGGTGGCGTCGGAGGAGGCCACGTCCGGCTCGGTCATCGCGAACGCGGACCGGATCTCGCCGGCCAGCAGCGGCTCCAGCCATTCCTGCTTCTGCGCCTCGGTGCCGAACAGGTGCAGGGTCTCCATGTTCCCGGTGTCCGGGGCCTGGCAGTTGATCGCCTCCGGCGCGATCACCGGTGACCAGCCCGACACCTCGGCGACCGGCGCGTACTCCAGGTTGGACAGGCCGGACAGGGACGGCAGGAACAGGTTCCACAGGCCGCGCTCGCGGGCCTGCTCCTTCAGCGTCTCCACCACCGGCGGCAGGTCCCACTCCTGGGGCGTGCTACGCCGCTGCGCGCGGAAAGCGTCGTACTCGGCCTCCGCGGGCAGTACCCGCTCGTCGAGGAAGGCGCGCATCCGCACCGTGTAGTCGGTCGCCGCTGCACTGGGTGCGAAGTCCACGGCGCCGATCAGAACACACCGGGCGGACCGTTGCGCGCGGGCGTCCACCGGTGTGTGCGTGGCATCCGCCGTGGCACCGCCGCAGGCGCGACCTTAGTATCCACGGCGTGCCGCACTTCAGGATCTCCGAGGCCGCCCGCCTGCTCGGCGTCAGCGACGACACCGTCCGCCGCTGGGTGGATGCGGGGACGCTGCCCGTGCAGGCCGACGCGTCCAACCGCAAGGTCATCGACGGCGCCGCGCTGGCCGAGTTCGCGCGCGAGCACGCCTCCGTCCCGCCGGATCCCTCGGTGGTCCAGCGCTCCGCCCGCAACCGGATGGTCGGCCTGGTCACCTCCGTCATCGCGGACACCGTGATGGCCCAGGTGGAGATGCAGTGCGGTCCGCACCGGGTGGTCTCGCTGATGAGCAGTGAGGCCGCCCGCGATCTCGGTCTGGAGCCGGGCGCGCTCGCCGTGGCAGTGATCAAGTCCACCAACGTCGTCGTCGAGACGCCGGGCGGAGCTCTGTGACCACGACCGCTCCCGCCCGCCGGGAGCGCGCAGCCGACCGGCACGGAACCGGGGTCGGCCTGCCGGTCTGGATGTGGATCCCGGCCGGGCTCGGGTTCCTGGTGATCGCGCTGCCGGTGTTCGGGCTGCTGTGGGAGGCCGACTGGGTGGCGATGCCGGCCCTGCTGACCAGCACCGCTGCGCTCTCGGCGCTGCGGCTCTCGCTGCTCACCGCCGGTGTCTCGACCACGCTGTGCCTGCTGCTCGGCGGCCCGCTCGCGGTGGTGCTGGCCCGCGGCCGGATCAACCGGTTGCCCCGGCTGATGCGCGCGGTCCGTTCGATCGTGCTGCTCCCACTGGTGCTGCCGCCGGTCGTCGGCGGGCTCGCCCTGCTGTTCCTGCTCGGGGCGAACGGCCTGGTCGGGCGAGGGCTCGACACCGCGTTCGGGATCTTCATCCCGTTCACCACGGTCGCGGTGATCCTGGCCCAGACGTTCGTGGCGATGCCGTTCCTGATCGTCGCGCTGGAGGGTGCGCTGCGGACCGCGGGTGAGCGCTACGAGGCGACGGCGGCCACCCTGGGCGCGTCCCCCGGGCTCGCCTTCCGCCGGGTGACGGTGCCGCTGGTGCTGCCCGGTCTGGCGTCCGGGCTGGTGCTGGCGTTCGCCCGCTGCATGGGGGAGTTCGGGGCGACGATCGCGTTCGCCGGGAGTCTGGAGGGCACCACCCGGACGCTGCCGCTGCTGGTCTACCTGCAGGGCGAGACCGACGTCGCGGGGGCGGTGGCGCTGTCGCTGTTGCTCGTCGTCGTGTCGCTGATCGTGATCGTGGTCGGCCGCCCGCGCGGGATGGACGGCCGCGGATGAGCGGCGTCGAGCTCGCGGTCCGGCTGGACCGCGACGGGTTCGCCCTCGATCTGGAGCTCTCCGTCGCCGACGGGGAGGTGCTCGCGGTGCTGGGGCCGAACGGGGCCGGGAAGTCGACCCTGCTCGGCGTGCTGTCCGGGTTGCTGCGGCCGGACCACGGACGTCTGACGGTCGACGGCCGGACCCTGCTCGACACCCGGACCGGTGAGTTCGTCCCCCCGTTCCGGCGTGGGGTCGGTCTGCTCGCACAGGAGCCGCTGCTGTTCCCGCACCTGTCCGCGCTGGCGAATGTCGCCTTCGGTCCCCGGGCACAGGGTGTGCCGCGGGCCGAGGCGGACGAGCGCGCCCGTGCGCTGCTGGCGGCGGTCGGGGTCGAGCAGCTCGCCGGGCGCCGCCCGGCGCAGCTGTCCGGCGGGCAGCAGCAGCGGGTCGCGCTGGCCAGGGCGCTGGCGCCCCGCCCCGGCCTGCTGCTGCTCGACGAGCCGCTCGCCGCGCTGGACGTGGATGCCACCCCGGCGATGCGTTCGCTGCTCCGCCGGGTGATCGCCGACGGCGGGCAGACCGCGCTGCTGGTCACCCACGACGCGCTGGACGCGCTGGTGCTGGCCGATCGGGTGGTCGTGCTGGAGGCGGGTGGGATCGTCGAGCAGGGGCCTGCCCGGGAGGTGCTGGCCCGGCCGCGCAGCGCCTTCTCGGCCCGGATCGCCGGGCTGGACCTGGTGCCGGGCACCGCGGACGGTGCCGGGCTGCGCACCGCCGACGGGGTGGAGCTGCACGGGCAGGCGATCGAGGTCGCGATCGGCGAGCCCGCGGTGGCGGTGTTCCCGCCGGCCGCGGTGTCGGTGCACGCGCTCCGGCCGGAGGGCAGCCCGCGCAATGTCTTCCGGGTCCGGGTGGCGGCGCTGGAGCCGCGCGGCGACACCGTGCGGCTGCGGGCAGGTGCCGTCGACGGTGGTCCGGACTGGGTGGACGGGCTGGCCGCGGACGTCACCCCGGCCGCGGTCGCCGAGCTGGGCGTGGAGCCGGGGCACGAGCTGTGGTTCGCGGTGAAGGCCGCCGAGGTCGCGGTGCACGGGCGCCTGGGTTGACAACGGCGCGCGGGCGCTCAGGTTGACACAGCGCGCGGGCGCTCAGGTTGACACAGCGCGCGGGCTGACCCGCCCCGCGGCCGGCTACACATCCGTCACCCCAGCAGCCACAGGATTCACCCGCGCCACCATCGTGTCTCTCGCCCCACCGGCAACGGCCGAATATCGTCGCTTTCCGTGAGCCTCCACCGTTCCCGAGCCGCCGTCGCGGTCACTGCCGGTGCACTGGCCGTCGCGCTCGGTGTTGTTCTGGCGCCGGTCGCGTCAGCGGCCCCGGACGCCGGCAGCAGCACCTCGAGTACCGCGCCCAGCACGGCGCCGAAGAGCCCGGTGGGCGACCTGACCGGATACCTGGTGCAGACCGCGACGGCCGGCCAGACCCGGGCCGCGGTGGAGGCGGTCGGCGCGACGCCGAGCGTCACCTTCGACACGGTGCTGCACGGGTTCGCGGCCCCGCTCGACCCGGCGCAGGCGGCCGAGCTGCGGGAACGTCCGGGAGTGGTCGGGGTGGAGGAGGACCGCACGGTCAACCCGCTGGACCCGCAGGGCAGCCACCAGGCCGCCCCGTCGGACGACCGGGAGGGCCCTGGCGGCGACGTCGCCGTCACCGAGCAGGCCCCCGGGAACTGGGGGCTCGACCGGATCGACCAGCCCGATCTGCCGCTGGACGGGCGATACCAGCGCACCGCGACCGGTTCCGGGGTGGACGTGTTCGTGCTCGACACCGGGGTGGACGCGCGGCATCCGGAGTTCGGCGGCCGGGCGCGGCTGGAGGTCAACACGATCGACGACCGCGACGAGGACTGCGACGGGCACGGCACCGTCGTCTCCGGGATCGCCGCGTCGAACAGCTACGGTGTCGCCCCCGAGGCGAACGTGCGCGGGGTGAAGGTGCTCGACTGCAACGGCACCGGCACCCTGTCGTCGCTGCTGGCCGGGCTCGACTGGGCGGTGCAGAACAAGCGCGGCCCGTCGGTCGCGGTGATGTCCTGGAGCTACGGCGACTCACCGATGCTCCGCCAGGCGATCCAGCGGATCCTCGACGCCGGGATCTTCGCCGCGTCGTCGGCCGGCAACACCGGCGGCGACGACTGCACCGCGCTGCCGCGGGCGGTGGACGGTGTGCTGGTCGTCGCGAACTCGACGATCGAGGACCGGCGGGCGTCGAACTCCTCCACCGGGCGTTGCGTGTCGATCTACGCGCCGGGAAGCCGGATCGTGGCGCCGGTGCCGGGCGGCGGCACCGCGTCCTACAGCGGGACGTCGATGGCGGCGCCGTTCGCGGCGGGCGTCGCGGCGCTCTACAAGCAGGCACAGGGCGACCGGCCCAGCGCCGCCGTCAAGCGGTGGATCATCGACAACTCGGTCGGGGGCCGGATCGACGGCGGCTCCACCGGCAACACACCGAACCGGTTGCTGCAGACCGGCGGGCTCTGAGCCGGCGCCGGTCTACCGTCTCGGCCATGCCCGGAACGCACGAGAGCCCGGCGGATCTGGCCGCACTGGAGTCCGGGTACCTGGTCCCGGGCACCCCGCAGTGCCCGACGTTCCGGGAGAACACCGAGTGGCGGACGATCATCGACGGGATCGACTACTTCGCCCAGCTGTGTGAGCTGTTCGACCGGGCCGGTCCCGGCGACTCGGTGCTGGTCACCGGACTGAATCTGCAGCCGGACATGGACCTCACCGGCGCCGAGCCCGGCGACGACGACTACGAGGCGCTCGCCGACCGGCTGGCCCGGCTGGCCGACGACGGCGTCGACGTGCGGGTGCTGCTCACCGCGGCGGTGTTCTCCGGATCGGTGCCCGGCATCGCCGTCGGGCCGTTCCGGGCGAACGCGTTCGCAGCGCTGGAGCTGCGCCGCCGCCGCTCGCTGCGCGGCCGGGTACTGCTCGACTGGTCCGGTTCCGGCATCGGCTGCCACCACCAGAAGATCGTGCTCGCGCACGTCGGCGGCACGCTGACCGCCTTCGTCGGTGGCCTCGATCTCTCGGCGAACCGGTTCGACGCCGAGCCGCACGACCGGCTCTCGATCGGCGACGAGCGCTGGGGCTGGCACGACGGGGCCGTCCGGCTGCGCGGCCCGGCCGCCGGCCGGGTGTGGGAGGTGTACCGCGCCCGCTGGACGGAGGCCGCGACGTTGCCGCCGCGGTCGTTCTACCGCCCGCCGGTCCGCTGGGAACCGATGAACCCCGAGCCGTTCGCACCCCCGCTCCCACCGGCGCCCGAGATCGAGCCGTACGACGCGCCCGGCACCGCGGTGCAGGTGCTGCGCTCGTTGCGCCCGTGGAAGATCGACCACTTCGGCACGCTCTACCGCAGGCACTGGACGGTGCTGCCGCGACGCGGCGTCCAGGAGGTCTTCCACGCGCTCGCGACCGCGATCCGCGGTGCGCGGCACTACATCTACCTGGAGGACCAGTACTTCTTCGAGGTCCCGGGCGGCCGGCGCGCGTTCCGGCTCTACGGCCTGCTGCGCGACGCCGCCGCCCGCGGGGTGCGGATCGTGCTGGTCTGCTCCGGCCGCCGGGACCCGGCCGACGCGGGGATCAACAAGTTCCGCCGCAGGGTCACCGGGGACGTCCAGCGTGGGGTCATCGACCAGCTGGACCCGGCCGACCGCGGCAACGTGATCATGCACCGGATCGAGGGGCTCACGGTGCACACCAAGCTGATGCTGGTCGACGACGTGTACGCGGCCGTCGGCTCGGCGAACTTCTTCTCCCGCTCGATGCGCGGCACCGACACCGAGCTGAACGCGGCCTTCGTGACGACCGGGGACCAGGTGCGTGATCTGCGGGTCCGGCTGTGGGCCGAGCACCTGCGCACCGAGCTGACCGACGAGCTGCGGCCGCGGCTGGAGGATCTCGACCTGGCGCTCGGGATCTGGCGGCCGGAGTGGCTGCCCCCGCAGGCCCCCGCCGGGACCTGGCGGGTGCCCGGTTATCCGGCCGGGTTCGATCCGGCCGAGCGCGTCCTCGTCCCGGTCGGGCCGTGGCCCGAGCCGTCGCCACGCCCACTGCGCCGGGCGGCCCGCGGTGCCCGCCGGAGCGCCGCCAAGGTGGCCGAGTCGGGCCGGCGGGCCGGCCGCAGGCTCTCCTCCTGAACGCCGCGATTCCCTACTTACGGGGGTAGCGGGGTGTTGGCAGGGTGCCTGCTCCGGGGACAGGATGTGCCAGCCGCCTCCGGGCGCCGAACCGCGCAACCGCCGCAACTGCGGCAACCGCTGCAACCGCACTGCCGAGGAGAACATCGTCGTGACCTCCACCGTGGCCGGAGCCCCCGCCGTCCCGTCGTACGCCTCCGGGATCTCGGACACCCCGCTGCTCGGCGACACGATCGGCGACAACTTCGACCGGACCGCCGCCGCGTTCGGCGACAACGACGCGCTGGTCGAGGTCTCCACCGGGCGGCGCTGGACCTACACCCAGCTGCGCGAGGCGATCGACAAGCTGGCCTGCGGCCTGCTCTCCGCCGGGGTGCAGACCGGGGACCGGCTCGGGATCTGGTCGCCGAACACGGCCGAGTGGACGCTCACCCAGTACGCCACCGCCAAGATCGGCGTCGTCCTGGTCAACATCAACCCGTCCTACCGGACGCACGAGCTGGAGTTCGTGCTCAAGCAGGCCGGGATCTCCACGCTGGTCTCGGCGGCCGAGTTCAAGACGTCGAACTACCAGAAGATGATCGCCGAGGTGCGGCCGAACTGCCCGGACCTGCAGCGCGTCGTGATCACCGGTTCGGACGAGTGGAACGCGCTGGCCGACGGCGGCGCCGCCCCGGACCGGGTCCGGCTGGCGGAGGTGCAGGCGTCGCTCGGCGCGGACGACCCGATCAACATCCAGTACACCTCGGGGACGACCGGGTTCCCGAAGGGCGCGACGCTCTCGCACCACAACATCCTGAACAACGGCTACTACGTCGGGAAGCTCTGCAACTACACCGAGGCCGACCGGGTCTGCATCCCGGTGCCGTTCTACCACTGCTTCGGCATGGTGATGGGGAACCTGGCCTGCACCACCAGCGGTGCCACGATGGTCATCCCGGCCCAGGGTTTCGACCCGAAGGCGACCCTGCGGGCCGTCGAGCAGGAGCGCTGCACCTCGCTCTACGGGGTCCCGACGATGTTCATCGCCGAGCTCAACGATCCCGACTTCGAGTCCTACGACCTGTCCAGCCTGCGCACCGGGATCATGGCCGGCTCGCCGTGCCCGGTCGAGGTGATGAAGCAGGTCGTGGAGCGGATGGGGATGGGCGAGGTGACGATCTGCTACGGCATGACCGAGACCTCGCCGGTCTCCACCCAGACCCGCGCGGACGACTCGCTGGACCGCCGGGTCTCCACGGTCGGCCGGGTGCACCCGCACCTGGAGATCAAGGTCGTCGACCCGGAGACCGGGAAGACCGTCCCGCGTGGCGAGGCCGGTGAACTCTGCACCCGCGGCTACTCGGTGATGCTGGGCTACTGGGACCAGCCGGACAAGACCGCCGAGTCGATCGACGCCGCCCGCTGGATGCACACCGGCGATCTCGCCGTGATGGACGACGACGGCTACCTCAACATCACCGGCCGGATCAAGGACATGGTCATCCGGGGCGGCGAGAACGTGTACCCGCGGGAGATCGAGGAGTTCCTCTACACCCATCCCGACGTGGTGGACGCGCAGGTCGTCGGTGTTCCGGACGAGCGCTACGGCGAGGAGCTGTGCGCCTGGGTGATCCTGCGCGATGGCGCACCGGAGCTGTCCGTCGACGCGCTCAAGGAGTTCGCCACCGGCAAGCTCGCGCACTACAAGATCCCGCGCTACGTGCTGGTCGTCGAGGAGTTCCCGATGACGGTCACCGGCAAGGTCCGCAAGGTCGAGATGCGGGAGCGCTCGGTCGGCCTGCTCGACCTGGAGACCGCGGCCGGCGTCCGAAACGCCTGACTCCCGGCGGCCCGGGGCGGTACGATGGGCTGCGACGCGTCCGGGTGACCTGAGCACGGTGAGTCACGGCCACTCCGGGCGCGTTTGTCGTGCACGCAGCAATCGCAGGGAATCGAGGAACACGGTGCCCACCGGCAGGGTGAAGTGGTACGACGCGGAGAAGGGCTTCGGCTTCCTCTCCCAGGACGACGGCGAGGACGTCTACGTCCGCAAGGCGGCACTCCCGGCGGGGGTGGAGGCGCTCAAGTCCGGCCAGCGCGTCGAGTTCGGCATGGCGGAGGGGCGGCGCGGTCCGCAGGCGCTGTCGGTCCGGCTGGTCGAGAAGCAGGCGTCCGCCGTCGAGAACACCCGGCGTCCCGCGGAGGAGCTGCACGGCCTCGTCGAGGACATGATGCGGTTGCTGGACAACAAGATCCAGCCCGCGCTGCGGCACGGCCGCTATCCCGACCGCAAGACCTGCAAGCTCGCCGCCGAGGTGGTCCGCGCGGTCGCCCGCGACCTGGACGGCTGACGCCCCGCGGGGCGGCCGGAAATGCCGGGCGCCTGCGCGGCGTTCGGGCAGGCGTGCGCCTGTCGTTGCTGGACCGTTCGCGGACCCGGGCCGGGGAACCCGACTCGGCCGCGCTGCGGCACACCGTGGCGCGTGCCCGCCGCGCCGAGCAGCTCGGTTACCACCGGTTCTGGGTGGCCGAGCATCACGCCGTGCCCGGGATCGCGTCCGGCAGCCCGCCGGTGCTGATGGCGGCGGTGGCCGCGGCGACCGCGCGGATCCGGATCGGCTCCGGCGGGATCATGCTGCCCAACCACCAGCCGTTGGTGGTCGCCGAGCAGGTCGCGATGCTCGCCGCGCTGTATCCCGGCCGGATCGATCTCGGCATCGGGCGCTCACCCGGCTTCACCGCACCGGTCCGCCGGGCCCTGCGCGCGGCGGCCGCCGACGACGACGCGTTCCGCGCCGACCTGGCCGAGCTGCGGTCGTTCCTGGACGGCACCGGCCCGGTCACCGTCCGGCCCCGTCCGGAACGGTCGGTCCCGCTGTTCCTGCTGGCGACCGGCGCCGGATTGCGGCTCGCCGGTGACCTGGGGCTCCCGGCCGTCGTCGGCGGTCCGGTGCTCGACGACCGGGCCGCACTGGCCGACTACCGCGAGCGGGCCGGGGACGCCGCACATCTCGTGGTCTCGGCCGACGTCCTGGTCGGGCACCCGGATCTGGCGCTGTCCGAGGCGTGGGCGCTCGCCGCCGCCCGGAGCACCGGCGAGTTCCCGCCGCTGGAACCGCCGGACCCGGACCGCCGGACGACCGCGCGGCAGCGCGAGGTCGTGGCCCGGGCGCTGGCCCGCACCCTGGCCGGCGACTCCGACACCGTCGCCGAACTGCTCGATGACCTGGTCGACCGGACCGGGGCGGACGAGCTGATGGTCAGCTCGTCGACCTGGGACTCCGAGGCTCTGGCCGAGTCCGACGCGGCGCTGGCCCGGTTGCTGGTGGGCGGCCGGGCGCGTACCGGGGCCTGAGGGAACTCACTGCCGACGTCTCCGGTACCGGGTCCGCAGGTACTCGTCGACCCAGTTCCTCGAGCTGCGCCACTGGCCGTCCGGGCCTTTCGTCGCCTGCAGGGCTCCCCGAACCGCTGCGGTCCGCAGCGCAGTCGAATTGGCCTCGTCGGAGGCAAGCGCGGCGAGCGGGACGAGGCGGGCCGGGCCCGCGACCGCCGGCACGACGAACTTGTAGAGGTTGTCGAGGATGGCCCGGGCGATGAGCTCACCCAGGCTCCCGGGGTCGCCCTTGTCCGCACGCCGGAGCGCGGACAGGTAAGCGCTGCGCTGCTTCTTGTAGATGATCGCCGGTGGAAACCCCGAGCGCACGAGTAGAAGGTTCAGGACCAGGCGCCCGGTCCGCCCGTTGCCGTCCAGGAACGGGTGGATCTGCTCGAACCGGCAGTGCAGCCGGGCGACGCTCTCGGCGAACTCCTCGGACGTGGCGTCGAGTTCGCCGACCTCGCCGATCCATGCGTGCATCTCGCTGTCCACCAGGACGTGGGACGGCGGGAGCATGCCTCCGGGGAAGGGGTGGATGTCGTGCCGGCGGAAGTTCCCCGGGGTCTCGTCGGGACCGGCGTCGGGATGCGGGGCGACGTCCCAGACCGCGTGCATCGCCATCCGGTGGATGTGGCGGATCTCCTGGAGCGTCAGCGGTTCGGGTGAGGCTCGGTCGGGCTCGATGGCCTGCCCGTACACCCAGTCCGACGCGTCCGCGTAGCCGCGGACCTCCATGTACTCACGGAGCTCCTTGTCGCCGACCGCACGGCCTTCGGCGAGGAGCTTCTCGACCTGTTTGAGGACGAGCGTATTGCCCTCGAGCGCGGTCGAGTGGTGCGCCTCCTCGAACCAGATTCCACGCCAGATGTCCGCGGCCTCGAGCGGGCTGGGGAGTCCACCCATCCGCTGCCAGAGCTCGTCGATCTGGACACGCAGACGGGCATAGACCGCCTGCCGGGAAGGTCGACCGCGCGGGCTCATGGCGCTCCATCGTTCGTACGCTCTCGGGCGACCGAATTGAACCGTACACATTCGCTGTGCGGGGCGGATCGAGCGACGATGTCGAAGTGTACGGCTGAGCGGGACGGAATCGAACCGTACAACTCGGTGCCCCGCACCCCCGGCCTCAGCTCGCCGGCTGCTCCCCGACCAGCACCCAGGTCGCCCGGACCGGGAACTCCAGCGCCTCGGTCTCCGGGTCGATCGCCGGGGCCGCGCCGAACAGCTGCACCTGCGCGGTGACCAGCCGATCGGTCTCGGAGGGCAGGATCAGCGTGTACTCGCCGCGGCTGCCCGGGGTGGCGATGTCGCTGCGTTGCTCGATCGGTGTCGGGTCGTCGCCGCGGGTGAAGGCGTAGGCGACCTGCCATGGCCCGGCCGACACGTCCTCCGGCACGGTGATCCGGATCGGGGTGCCGGCCGGCACGTCCGCGGTGACCCGGGAGTTCGGCTCGTCCGAGCAGTTCTCCATCCGGTTGTCGCAGAACTGGGTCGGTGCCGCCGTGAGGGAGGCGCCGTCCACGTCGAACGTGACGGTGGGGCGGGACGTCCCGCAGCCGGCGAGCAGGACGGCGGCGACGGCGAGCATCCCGGCGAGCGCGCGGCCGGTCCGGCGGGATCGGGTGATCACGGCGGCCAGCCTACGGACCGCTCCCGGCGGCCGGCGTCAGTGCATCGCGGCGGTCGGCTGCGGTGCCGTGCGGGCCCCGAGGCCGGGCACCAGTGTCCCGCCGCGGCGCACCATCACCGACTGCAGCGCGAACACCGCGATCACCCCGGCGGCGATCAGGAAACCGGTCCGGAACGTGTCGTGCGGGGCGAGCACGCCGATCGCGCCACCCAGCACCCAGGCCAGCTGCAGGACCGTCTCGGAACGCCCGAACGCCGAGGCCCTGGCGTGCTCGGGGAGATCGCGCTGGATCACCGCGTCCAGACAGACCTTGGCCAGCGCGCTCGCCGTCGACGCGATCAGGGCCACCACGACCGCCGCCGGGACCCCGGGCAGCAGCGCGGCGCCGGCCGCGGCCAGCACGGCCGCACCGGCGGCGGTCAGCACCACCGGCTCGACCCGGTCGAACCGGCTGCGCGCGCCGATCGCGTTGCCGAGGAACAGCCCGGCGCCCGCGGCCGCGCCGACCACGCCGATCACCAGTACCTGGCGGGTGGGGTCACCGCCGGCCTGCTCGGTGCCCGCCTTGACGACGAACGCGACGAACAGGGTCAGGAAGCCGGTCAGCACCCGGACCGCGCCGGTGCCCCACAGCGCCACCAGCACCGACCGGGTCGCGGGGACCTTGCCGCGCCGGGCCCCGGGCCGGGCGGCCGGGACCGCCGCCGGGACCTCGCCCGCGGTCGACTCCACCCACCGCGGGATGCGCAGGCACAGCACCGCTCCGGCGACGCCGAGCGCCGCCGTCCACCACAGCGCGCCCGGCGAGCCGAACGCCCAGGCGGCACCGGCGGCCACCGCACCGGCGACACCACCGGCGGCCATCCCGAAGGTGGTCAGCCGGGAGTTCGTGGTGGCCAGGGTGATCGACGAGGGCAGCACCCGCGGCGTCACCGCGGCCTTGAGCACCAGGAACGACTTGCTCAGCACCAGGATCCCGAGCGCCGCCGGGTACAGCACCCAGGTGTCGAGGTGGAACACCAGCACCACGGCGAGCACCGCCCGCCCGGCACACGACACCGCCATCGCGATCCGCCTGCCCCGCTGCAGCCGGTCCAGCATCGGGCCGATCACCGGCGCGACCAGCGCGAACGGTGCGACGGTGATCGCCAGGTAGAGCGCGACGTTGGCGGTCGACTCGGCGGTCGCGGCCGCGAAGAACAGGGTGTTCGCCAGCGCCACGGCCACCGCCGCGTCGAGCGCGTAGGTGAACATCGTGGCGTAGGTCAGCGCGGTCAATCCGGAGCCGTCCGCCCCGTCGGCGGTCGCGGCCCGCCGGAACAGCCCGACGGCCCGCCCGGTCAGCTCCCGGGTGCGGTGCACCGCGACCCGGGTGACGGTCAGCTTCCGCGGGCCGGACGAGGGGTCGGGCGCCGGTTCGCGCAGCGTCGGATCCGACGCGATCGGTGTGGTGCTCGGATCGGGCCGCGGGACCCGCTCGGTGCGTTGCTCGGCGGAGGGGGAACCCGCTGCGCGGGCGCGGCGGCGCCGGAACGGGTTCGGGGCCATGCCCCCATTGTGCGCCGGGGGACCGACGGTTTTCGCACCCACGGGGTCGTCCCGGCGCGTCATCACCCGGCCGGACGTACCGCGCCCGGCTCCGGCGGTGCCGTGAGCCGCACCCGGAACGTCGTGGGCCACAGCTTCCCGGTCAGCAGGTACTCGTCCCCGGCCACGTGTGCGATGCCGTTCAGCACGTCGGCGCCCCGTCTGCCGGCCGGATCGAGCAGCCCGGAGGCGTCCACCACGAGATCCACGGTGCCGGTCGCCGGATCGATCCGGACGATCTCGTCGCTCTGCCACACGTTCGCCCACACCCGGTCGCCGACGCACTCCAGCTCGTTGAGCTCCGGCTGCGGGGAGCCGTCCCGGGTGACCGCGACCGAGCCGGTCTCGGCGAGATCGGCGGGATCGTGGAAGCGCAGCCGGTCGGTGCCGTCGGAGCGGACGATCCGGCCGTCGTCGGCGAGGCACAGGCCCCAGCCCTCGCCGTCCACCGGGACCTCGCGGCGCAGCGCCAGCGTCTCCCGGTCCCATTCCAGTGCGACGCCGTCGCGCCAGGTGAGCTGCCAGATCGCGTCACCGGACACGGTGATCCCCTCGCCGAAGTAGGCGGGTGGCAGCGGCGTGGCCGCGCGCAGCGCCCCGGTGTCCGGGTCGAGGGCCCGGATCTCGGACTCGCCGACCCGGCCGGTGCCCTCGTAGAGCACGCCGTCGTGCAGCTCGAAGCCCTGGGTGAACGCGGCCGGGTCGTGCGGGATCTCGGCCAGTACCTCCGGGCGGATCACCGGTGCGGCTCCGGGCGCCGGGGCGGCGGCGCCGCACGCCGAGAGCACGAGGAGGAGGGGGAGCAGCAGCGCAACGGGCACCGGCCCAGGATGCCGGGAGCCGGGTGGCACACTGGTGAGGTGACTGCTGGTGACGACACCGCCTCCCCCGAGGGAGCCACCGTGCCCCAGGCGCCCGCACCGCCTGCAGCGACGGAACCGCGGGTCGCGCCGCCCGAGCTGTTCGACGCCGTCGACATCGCCCGGGCCGCCGCCGTCGAGGAGGCCGCCGACGAGCTGGGTCGCGCCGCCGCCGTCGCCGCGGTGGGCCTGCATCTGGGCGCCGGCGCCGAGGACGACGGCTCGGTGACGCACTCGTTCGTCGCCGAGCTGCCCGGGTACCGCGGCTGGCGCTGGGCCGTCACGGTCGCCAGCGCCGGGCCGAGCGAGCCGGCGACGGTCTCGGAGTCGGTGCTGCTGCCCGGTGACACCGCCATCGTCGCGCCGACCTGGGTGCCGTGGGACCAGCGGGTCCGGCCCGGTGACCTCAAGCCGGGCGATCTGCTGCCGCCCCCGGCCGACGATCCGCGACTGGTGCCCGGCTACGTCGACAGCGGCGACCCGGCGGTCGAGGAGCTGGCCGGCGAGGTCGGCCTCGGCCGGGAGCAGGTGCTCTCCGCGGACGGCCGTGCCGCGGCCGCCGACCGCTGGCAGCAGGGTGACCGCGGCCCGGCGGCCGAGCTCGCCCGGGCCGCGCCCGCGTCCTGCGGGACCTGTGGGTTCATGCTGCCGATCGCCGGCTCGCTGCGCGGGGTGTTCGGGGTGTGCGCCAACGGTTCCGCCCCGGCGGACGGGCAGGTCGTCGCGGTCGGCTTCGGCTGCGGCGCGCACTCGTCGGTGACCGAGACCGGTGGTTCGCCGGTGTACGTGTCGGCGCTGGTCTACGACGACGGTGTGGACCTCGAACCGGTCGGTTCGCACTGAGCCGACCTCCCGCGGGCGGATCCGCCGATCCGTTCGACACCGCGGCGTTGCGGGCGGGGGTGCTGGCGGCGTGGTCGTCGTCGCCGACCCGGTTCCGGGAGGACGTCAACGCCGAGGACGACCTGCGGCGCGGCGGGTACGCCGAGACCTGGGTCGCCGAGCTTCTGCAGAACGCCGCCGACGCCGCCGCGGCGGGTGCGGCGCCGGGCCGGGTGCTCGCGCGGGTGCACGACGGCGAGCTGCGGATCGCGAACACCGGCGCCCCGCTGGACGCCGCCGGGGTCGCCGCGCTGGCCGCGCTGCGCGCGTCGGCGAAGCGGGACGCCACCGGGGCGACCGGCCGGTTCGGCGTCGGCTTCGCGGCGGTGCTCGCGGTCTGCTCGCAGCCCCGGCTGGTGACCGCGCAGGGCGCGATCGCGTTCTCCGCCGAGCGCACGGCGGCCGAGGTGACCGCGCTGGGCGGTGCGGCGGCCGATGAGCTGGCCCGCGACCCGCGGGTCCCGGTGCTGCGACTGTGCTGGCCGACGTCCGAGGAGCCCCCGCCGGACGGGTACGCCACCGAGATCCGGCTCCGGCCGGACTCGGCCGATCCGGCGACGCTGCTCGCCGAGCTCGCCGTTGCCGCGGCGGATCTGCTGCTCGCGCTGCCCGCGCTGGGCGAGGTCGCCGCCGGGGACACCGTGCTGACCCGCAGCGACCTGGGCGGGGGCAGGATCCGGATCGGTGACCGTGAGCTGCTGCTGGCCGGTGGCCCGGCCCGCTGGGCCCTCCCGTACGTCGACGGCCGCCCCGTCCCGTACCCGCCCGACGCGGGGGAGGTGTTGCACGCCCCCACCCCCAGCGCGGAGCAGCTGTCGCTGCCGGCGCGGCTGCTCGCGCCGTTCCCGCTGGACCCGGACCGTCGCCGGATCCGGGCCGACGACCCGGGCACCGGTGCGCTGGTGGAGCGGGCGGCCCACGCGTTCACCGAGCTGATCGGGGTGGTCGAGCCGCACTATCGGACGATGCTGGTGCCCGAGCCGGGCTTCCCGCGCTCCCCGCTGGACGGCCTGCTGCGGACCGCGATCGCCGCCGCCCTCGGCTCCTCGCCGTGGCTGCCCGCCGCCGGCGGCGGGGTGCTCGCACCGGACCGGGCGGAGTACCTCGATCTCGGCGGCGACACCCCCACCGGCCTGCCCGAGCTGCTCGCCGCCGCCGATCCGGCGTTCGACCGGCTGGTCGCGTCCGGCGTCGTCCCGCCGCCGGGCCTGCACGTCGACCGGCTGGGTCCGGCGGCGCTGACCGAGCGATTGACCGGAGTCGACGCCGGGCCGTCGTGGTGGCGGGAGCTGTATGCGACGCTCGCCCCGGCGGTCGACGCGATCCCCGGTCTCGCCGCGGAGCTCGGTGCGCTGCCGGTGCCGCTGACCGACGGCCGGCTGGTGCCCGGCCCGGCGACGGTATTGCTGGCCGACGGTGCCACCCCGGACCTGCCGGAGTTGCGGACCGCGCATCCCGACGCGGCGCATCCGCTGCTGCGCAGGCTCGGTGCCGCCGACGCCGACCGGGAGACGCTGCTCGCCTCCCCGGCCCTGCTCGACGCCGTCGAGCGCTCGGTCGACGACGCCGAGGCCGGTCTCGACACCGAACCGCTCGCCCGCGCCGTGCTGGCGCTGCTCGACACCCCGTCCGCGGCCCGGGACCCGCGGTTCGGCGCGCTCGCCCTCACCGACGACGACGGTGTCCCGGCCCGTGCCGACGAGCTGGTGCTGCCCGGATCCCCCGTCCGCGACCTGCTCGATCCGGACGCACCGGTCGGGATCCTGGACGCCCGCTGGCTGGACGCGGGGAAGGACGCGCTGGTCGCGGCCGGAGTGCTGGACCGGTTCGTGGTGGTCGACTTCGATCCCGAGGTACTGCACGACGCCGACCGCTACGACGCCCACCGTGCCGACGCAGAGCGCTGTGACGCCGACGGTGCCGAGGCCTCCGCGGTCCGGGATCTCGATCTCGTCGACGACGACGCCTGGCCCGCCGCGCTGGCCCTGCTCGCCGCCGACCGGGACACCCGGGCTGCGATGCTCACCGGGTACACCGCCTGGTGGCTGTCCCGCAACGTACGGATCGGCGGCCGGCTGCCCTCGACCTGGCGGCTGCCGTCGGCGAGCACCCTGGCCGGGCTCTACGATCCCGTCCCGCCGCTCGACGGTCTCGGCGACGACGCGATCCTCGTCGCGATCGGGGTGCGCAGCGGGATCACGATCGACGGCGCCGACGAGGCCGTCGAGCTGCTGGACCGGCTCGCCGATCCGGCCCGCCCGGTCACCGGCGACGTCGCCGGGGTCGCGCACACGGCGCTGGCCGCCGCCCTGCGGGCCGGCGTGTTCGATCTCGACGATCTCGACCCGCCCGATCACGTCCGGACGCTCACCGGTGAGGTCGCCCCGGCCGATCGCGCCGTCGTCGTCGACATGCCGTGGGTGCTGCCCGCGCTCGACGACGTGCCGGCGGTCCCCGGCGGCGACGACCCGGACGCACTCGCCGAGCTGCTCGACCTGCCGGTGGCGTCCGCCCGGGTCACCGGCATCGTCCGTGGTGCGGGCGAGCCGGTCGCCTGGACCGCGGTCGCCGAGGTCGTGCTGGCCTGCCGAGCGATCGGCGTCGACCCGCCGGAGGGCGAGCTGCGGCGGCACGAACGGCTGGCCGTCGAGCTCGACGACGGCGGCACGGTCACCGTCCCGGCGTGGCCGGGGGCGGACGGCGGGTGGCACGCGTCGGACCCGCTCCGGGCGCTGGTGGCCGAGCTGGCCGCGCAACGGCGTGTCAGGATGATGTCGTGACGACAGAGCTTCCGCGCCGGGTCGCGGTGCTCTCGGTACACACCTCACCGACCGAGCAGCCCGGCACCGGCGACGCGGGCGGCATGAACGTCTACGTCGCACAGACCGCGATCCGGATGGCGCGCCGCGGGGTCGAGGTCGAGATCTTCACCCGGGCGACGTCGTCGGAGCAGCCGCCGACGGTCGAGCTCGCGCCGGGCGTGACCGTCCGGTTCGTCGCCGCCGGTCCGTTCGAGGGGCTCGGCAAGGACGACCTGCCCGCCCAGCTGTGCGCTTTCACCGCGGGGGTACTGCGGGCCGAGGCCCGGCACGACCCGGGCTGGTACGACGTCGTGCACTCGCACTACTGGCTCTCCGGCCAGGTCGGCTGGCTGGCCCGGGACCGCTGGGGGGTGCCGCTGGTGCACACCGCGCACACCCTGGCGAAGGTGAAGAACGCCGCGCTGGCCGCCGGGGACACCCCCGAGCCGCGGGTCCGGCTGATCGGCGAGGACCAGGTCGTCGCCGAGGCCGACCGGCTCGTCGCGAACACCGAGATCGAGGCCAAGCAGCTGATCGAGCTCTACGACGCCGACCCGCGGCGCACCGTCACGATCCCGCCCGGGGTGGACACCGACCGGTTCCGGCCCGGTGACCGGGCGGCCGCACGGGCCGCGCTGGACCTGCCGCACGATGCCGTGGTGCTCGCGTTCGTCGGGCGGATCCAGCGGCTCAAGGCGCCGGACGTGCTGCTGCGGGCCGCCGCCGAGCTGCTCGCCCGGACGCCGTCGCTGCGGGACCGGCTGGTGGTGCTGGTCGCGGGCGGGCCGTCCGGGTCGGGACTGGCCGAGCCGACGTCGTTGCAGGAGCTGGCGGCCGAGCTGGGCGTGACCGACGTCGTCCGGTTCCTGCCGCCGCGCGGCGGCGACGAGCTGGTCACCGTCTACCGGGCGGCCGATGTGGTGGCGGTGCCCAGCCACAACGAGTCGTTCGGGCTGGTCGCGCTGGAGGCGCAGGCCTGCGGGACGCCGGTGGTCGCGACCCGGGTGGGCGGGCTGCCGGTGGCGGTCGCCGACGGCCGGTCCGGGCTGCTGGTGAGCGGGCACGACATCTCCGACTGGGCGGACGCGCTCGGCGAGCTGGCCCTCGACCCGGCCCGCTGCGAGCGGATGGCGGGCGTCGCGGCCGGGCACGCGCGGCGGTTCTCCTGGGACCGTACGACCGACGCCCTGCTGGGCGCCTACGACGAGGCCCGCGCCGAGTTCCGCGCGCGGGAGGGGGGCAGGCGATGACCGACCTCGATCCGGTGATCTCCGGGGCACTGGCCGACATGGACGTCGAGCACGTGCACCGCGGGCAGGGACAGTGGCTGGTGACGCTGCCCGGGGAGGCCCGGCTGCAGACCCAGACCTGGCTGCTGGCGCGTGAGCAGACGCTCGGCGTGCAGGCGTTCGTCTGTCGTCGTCCTGACGAGAACGCCGAGGGCGTCTACCGGTTCATGCTGCTGCGCAACGCCCGGCTCTACGGCGTGCACTACTGCCTGGATCGGGCCGGCGACATCCACCTGGTCGGCAGGCTGCCGCTGCACGCGGTCACCGCCGAGGAGATCGACCGGGTGCTCGGCCAGGTGCTGCAGGCCGCCGACGGCGACTTCAACACGTTCCTGGAGCTCGGGTTCGCCTCCTCGATCCGGCGCGAGTACGCGTGGCGCAGCGAGCACGGCGAGTCGACCGCGAACCTGGCGGCGTTCGAGCATCTGATCGACCAATAGCGGCGGGAGACCGCGGCGCGCGGATCGTGGTCGAGTGGATCGGTTTGCGGCGCAGCAGTTCCGCCCGGAGCGCCGGCGGGCCGCGCGGCGTCGTCCGGCGCGGCGCCCCGCGATCGGCGGTCGTTGTGCCCCGGAATGGTGGCCGATGTCCGGTCGTCGGGCGTGGGGCGCTGCGCGTCGAGCGGTGACCCGCGGGTAACTTTTGCCGACCGCGCGGCGGCGGGGAACCCGGGTAGTGCTTAGCATGTTGCGAAGCTCCGGGTGTGCCTCCCGCCACCCGGCTCCCCCCGAAGGACCTCGCGAAGGAGCGACGCCTTGTCGATGCGCAGCCCGTACCCGGACGTCGAGATCCCGGAAGTTTCGCTGACCGAGTTCCTGTTCGCCGACGGCTTCGGAGACCGGGCCGACGCGCCCGCGTTCCTCGACGGCACGACCGGCGACCAGCTGACCTTCACCGAGTTCCACGGCCTGGTCGAGAAGATCGCCGGCGGGCTGGCCGCCCGCGGCATCGGCAAGGGCGACGTGGTCGCCCTGTTCGCGCCGAACCTGCCCCAGTGGGCGGCCCTGTTCCACGGCATCCTGCGTGCGAACGCCACCGTGACCAGTGCGAACTCGATGTACACCGGCGGCGAGCTGGCACACCAGCTCACCGACTCCGGCGCGACGACGCTGATCACCGTGTCGCCGTTCCTGGACCGGGCGCTGGCCGGTGCCACCGAGGCGGGCCTGTCCGCAGACGCCGTCCTGACCATCGACAAGGCCGAGGGCCACGACTCGCTGGCCGATCTCGTCTCGTCCGGGGCGCCTGCCCCCGAGCTCACCACGACCGCGGACGACACCGCGGTGCTGCCGTACTCCTCCGGCACGACCGGGCTCGCCAAGGGCGTGATCCTGACCCACCGCAACCTGGTGGCGAACCTGCTCCAGGTGCACGTCATGGGCAGCGTGACCGACCAGACGAAGATCATGGCGTTCCTGCCGTTCTTCCACATCTACGGCATGACCGTGATGATGAACCAGGGCCTGCACACCCGCGCCACGGTCGTCACGATGCCGAAGTTCGATCTCGAGCAGTTCCTGTCGATCACCCAGAAGTACGCGGTCGACCGTCTCTACATCGCCCCGCCGGTCGCCGTCGCGCTGGCCAAGCACCCGATCGTCGACTCGTACGACCTGAGCTGCGTGAAGACGATCTTCTCCGGGGCGGCCCCGCTGGACGGCGAGCTCGGCCGCGCCGTCGCGAAGCGGCTGAACTGCACGGTCCTGCAGGGTTACGGCATGACCGAGCTGTCCCCGGTCAGCCACTGCATGCCCGACGACCGCGGCGACCTCGACCTGAACTCGTCCGGCTTCGCGCTGCCGAACATCGAGTGCAAGCTGGTCGATCCGGAGTCCGGCAAGGAGGTCGGCGTCGGCGAGCGCGGCGAGCTGTGGGTGAAGGGCCCGAACGTGATGGTCGGGTACCTGAACAACAGCGACGCCACCGACGCCACCAAGGACGCCGACGGCTACCTGCACACCGGTGACATCGCCGTCGTCGACGACGAGGGCGTCTACTCGATCGTCGACCGGGTCAAGGAACTGATCAAGTACAAGGGCTACCAGGTGCCGCCCGCCGAGCTGGAGGCGCTGCTGCTCACCCACGACAAGATCGCCGACACCGCGGTGATCGGGGTCAAGGACGCCGAGGGCGAAGAGGTGCCCAAGGCGTTCGTGGTGAAGCAGGCCTCCGGTGCGGATCTGACCGAGGACGACGTGATGGCCTTCGTCGCGGAGAAGGTCGCCCCGCACAAGAAGGTGCGGGTCGTCGAGTTCATCGAGCAGATCCCGAAGTCGGCGTCGGGCAAGATCCTGCGCAAGGATCTGCGTGCCCGGGAGACCGAGCAGGCCTGACTCTCCTGACCGACCGGGACGGCGTCGCGAACCGCGGAAACGCGGGGGCGGCGCCGTCTCGTCGTCTGTGGGGTGTGGGGGCGTACCGGGCGATCCGGGGGTGTCCACGGAACAGGCACGGAACGATCATGAAGGCCAAGGCGAGTGTGGGCCCGGGTCTCTGGTCTCTGTAGTTGTGGTCAGAGTGGGAGGCCGGTCTGGTATCCGCGATCATCTAAGATTCCACGAATGCCACCCATCTCCTCGTACGGATCCCGATTCCTGGGCTTGTTGGTCCTCGCCTCGATCCGGACAAGTCTCAGCTCATCGGTCGCTCCGTAAGTACGCCCGCGACGTTCCCCTTGGGTGAAGAACAATCCGGCATCGACTATTTGTTGTAGATCGCGGGTCGCTGTCCGTTCCTCGACGTCGGCCAGCTTCAGGTAGCTGGACCGCCGCATTCGTAAGCCGAGTGAGCAGTCGTACAGGGCGGGAACGGATCTTTCCGGTAGCCGCTTGCGCCGGGCAATTTCTTCGAGCTGTGCCCACATGTACGACGCCTCGGCGAGCCGTCCGACCACTGTCTGTGCTTGCATGTGGTGAGCTCGCAAGATGAACTTCACCCAGGGTCTGGTCGAGTTTCCTGGATTCCAGGCACCCTGCCCGACTTTTCCGAGTACCGAATAGTAGTCTGGCGTGTTCTTTCCGAGGAATTCTTCAATGCTGCTGAACTCGGGGGCGACGATGCTGTCGCGAGCAAGGATCAGAGTCTGCAGGCAGCGTGCCATTCTCCCATTTACTTCGCGAAATGGATGGATCATCACCAGGTTCAGGTGTGCCATTGCGGCGCGGACGTAGTTGGGTGCCCCCTGCTCTTGTGGAATGGTCTCGACCAGCTCCTGGCACAGCTCGGGAACTCGTTGAAAGTCGGGCCCTTCGTACACGATCTCATCTCTTGATTCGTCTACAACGAAAACTGAATTGAGTCGGTACCGGCCCGGACTCTTCAGTACGTCATGTGCGAGCATCATGTAGTGAAGGCTTCGAATCAGACTCTGGTCCAGCTCGAAATGAGGATCGTCTGCCAGCTGGAGCACGTAGCTCATGGCGGTGCGGTAGCCGCGAATCTCGGCCCAGGTCGCCTCGTCTGCTGACAGTGGCTCCTCTTCCTCCACCGCTGCGACCGCGTCCTCGTCGCTGACGTCGTACCCTTCGATGCTGTTGCTGCCCTGGATTGCCTTCGCGAGCAGGTTCCTTCGGAGCTGACCGGTCCAGCGCCGCGGCTCACGTAGGGCGTACCTCATGTCCTTGCGGAACGTGTCGATCTGCTCGATGACCTGCATGTCCAGGTCGTCGAGTGTGGGCGGTTGAAACAGCATGGCGGGCTCCGGAGTCGCTTGGCGCTATGTCTCATACTAAGAGACATGTGTCTGTGTGTCACGGACAATGCGCCAAGGCGGCTTGAGTGCAGCGTCCCGCGCAACCGGGCCGCTCCAGCGGTGGGCGGCTGTTGTTCCGTCGGGGGGCGCCGGGGAGACCGGTGGTCGAGTCGACACGCCGCGGGTGACTCGCTCTGGCTCGATCGAGGCATGTTCGGCGTGCAGTTCCTGGGCAAGGACCTGCGGGCCCGGGAGAGCGAGCGGGAGTGGCTTCCCTGACCGGCCGAGGCGACGTCGTGACCTGTGAAAACGCAGGGACTGCGCTGTCTCGTCGTCGGTGGGGGTGATCGGGTGTCGCGGGGCGATCTCTCCACTCCGCACGGTCCGGCGGGTCAGGAGTCCGGCAGTCCGAAGCGCGGGCGACCTCGACGGCTCGGCGCAGGAGGTTGCGGCGCACGTTCTGCGCCGATGTCGTGACGCTGATACCCGGGACGGCTGTGCCGAGGTCGAGCAGCAGTTCGGAGTCCGCGATCTCCTCGTGCAGACCGTGGGGACGGGTCCCTCAGCGCAGGTGCGTCACGATCGCACTGTTGATCGCATCCGCGTCGTGGGTCGGCATGGTGTGGTGGCTCTGCCCGGGCACGATGGATACCGAGGCGTCCGGTAGGAGCCGCTCGGCGGCCAGGGCGGCCTTTCTCGCATCGAGTGCGCGCGAGCGCTCGCCCAGCAGCACCAGGGTTGGATTCGTGAGGGTGCGCAGCCGGTCTTCGGAAGGACGCCGAGGCAGGACCACCTTCGTGGTGCGGACCTCCCCGCCGAGCGCCGCCAGGTGCAGCCATGCAGGGTCGAGCGGTGCACCGTCGGTCTCCCAGCGGAAGAAGCTCCGGATCGCCTGTGCGCCGGGGCGCACGAACTGGGGGACGGCGCGGATCAGGTACGCCAGCGGCATGCCGACCAGGCAATCGGTCGGGTCGAGCAGGACGAGCCTGCGGATCCGCCGGGGCGCGTGCAGCGTGTAGCTCAAGGCGAGCCACGCTCCGTACGAGTGCCCGGCCAGTGCTGTGACGGGGAGGTCGAGCCCGTCGAGGAGGGAGTCCAGCCACGCCATCAGGTCGGCCGAGTCGTGCAGCGGCCGGCCCTCGTGCACGCTCCTGCCGGCGTCGCCGATCTGATCGACGGCGTACACGCGATGATTCTCGGCCAGCGCGGCGATGTTGTTGAACCACACGGTGCTCGTCGCGCCGCCGCCGTGCAGGAGCAGCAGCGGCGGTGCGTCGGCCGGACCTGCGACATGCACGTGCGTGAGGCCGAAGTCCGATGGGACGTCGCGGCAGCCGGCCGCGACGGGCCACTGGGCGAGCACCGCCGCGTAGGCGGCGAAGAACTCGTCTCGCGCGGTCGCGCTCGTGAATGCCGGACGAACCTGTCCCGGCGAGCCTTGCTCGGGCATGTTCGGTCACCACCCCGATATACTTGGACGGTCAAAGTATCAGATGGGATCGCAAACGCATGCCGACGAGCGACGAGCAGTCCGCCATGACGCTGGTCCACCAGCTCCGGGCGGTCACCGTGGAACTGGATCTACTCGGTGCGGAGTTCGCGCGGAAGCACCGTCTGCATCCCACCGATCTACGAGCGTTGATTCATCTGCTCGATGCCGAGCGAGCCGGCATCTCGGCCACGCCCACCTGGCTCACCGAGCAGATGGCGCTCGACGCGTCGTCGGTGACCGCGCTGATCGGGCGCCTGGTGAAAGCGGGGCACGTCCGCCGGTACCGCGACCCGTCGGACGGGCGGCGTGTGCTGCTGGAGGTCGACGAGCAGGCCGTCGCCTTGGGCTGGTCCTTCTTCGGACCGCTGATCAAGGACCTGGTCGGCACGCTGCGCTCCTTCGAGCCCGCCGACCTCGATGCAGTCACCCGATTCCTCGCTGCTGCGGTCGCGGCGATCGAACGGCAGCGGTCGCAGCGCGACGACCGGACGGGCGAGGCCCCGAGACGCGGCTGATTCCTCGCCGACCTGCATCAGCCGGAACGACGCTGCGATGCCCCGGTCGCGATGGGACAGGTGACTCCTCGGGCTCGGCCTGAACCCGACACCGCTCGGGAGTTCGGATCGACCGGAGGGCCTGGAACGCACCTCGCCCGATGACGGCCGCTGTGTGCCACTCGGCGTCCCGGCAGACCGGTACCGGATCGCCGGGCGAGGGCTCGTCAACAGGGCCTGGCCCGGTTCCACGACACCCAGCGACGTGTGGGGTGTCCACCTCTGGCCCGGCACCGATCCCACCGGACCCGGCACATCTTGCGATGGACCGTTCCCTCCTGGTGCGAACGGCACCGACCCGGTGGCGGGAGTGCCATGCTGGCCGCATGGACCCGGCTGATCAGGCGCATCAGGCGCATCAGGCGCATCAGGTCGACATGGCGACGCAGCGTCTGGCGGTCCTCGACGCCGTCGTGATGGCTCAGGACCGGTACGCCGAGGTGTCGGACGCGATCGCTGCCTCGGCGGACAGGTACGCCGCGCGGGCGGCGATCAGCCGGCTTCTCGGCGTCCGCGAGGACATGGCTGCGCGCGCGATCACCGAACTCGTCTGGTTCCGGCTCACCGTGGCTGATCGGCGGCAGACCCGGGAGGAGCGGGACGAGATCATCGCCGAGCTGCGGGCCGCGGGGGTCGAGCCGACCTGGTCGAGCGCGCCGTGACCTGACTCCGTGCCTGCTGCGGAACGGGTGCGGTTGCCCGGCGGCTGAGGCGTCCCGTCCCTGCTGCTCGGTGCGGGGCCTCACGGTTCCTGTGCACGGACCTGCGGGCCCGGGAGGGACTGAACCGGGCGGCGACCACGGGCCACGACCGACTGATCGCATATCTCCCGGCAGAACCGGCGGCATCGAGCTACGGTCCGGGACCGTGACCGCTCGCCCTGCTCCTCGGCCCGCGCCGGCGACCTACCTCATCACCGGCATTCAGGCCGCCGGGAAGTCCTCCGTCGCCCAGGCGCTCGCGACCCGGCTGCCCGCACCTGCGGTCCACGTCCACGGCGACCAGTTCCGGCGCTGGATCGTCACCGGGCGGGCCGACATGAGCCCCGACCCGACGACCGACGCGATCGATCAGCTCCGCCTCCGTCACCGGATCACCGCAGCCACCTGCGACCAGTACGCCGGCGCGGGGTTCCACGTCGTCGCCCAGGACGTGCTCCTCGGACCGCACCTTCGGTTCACCGTCGATCTCATCAGCTCGCGGCCGCTGCATGTCGTCGTCCTGGCGCCGAGCCCCGATGCGATCGCCGGCCGCGAGGCGGGGCGGGCGAAGGACAGCTACGACCGGTGGACCATCGAGCAGCTCGACCACGGCCTGCGCCACGAGACTCCGCGCATCGGACTCTGGCTCGACAGTTCCGACCTCGGCGTCGACGAGACCGTCGATGCGATCCTGGCCCGCCATGAGGAGTCGCTCGTGGCCCGGCCCGAACAGTAGGAGTGCCGGCCCCTGGCGGGGGCACCGGTTCGTCCTCGGGAGGTCTCGGCTCTGCGCTCCGCGGCTTCGGCCCGGTCACCGCCGCCAGAACAGGTGGTGGGTCACCCCGCTCGAACTGGGCACGACGTCGAGGTGGAAGCGCTCACGCAGTTCGTCGGGGGACTCCCAGAGCCGCGTCCCGGATCCGAGCGTCCACGGCAGGACCGCCACGTGCAGGGTGTCGACGAGGTCCGCGTCGAGGAACTGGCGGACGACGGACGCCCCACCACCGAGACGGACGTCCTTGCCGTTCGCGGCCTGTCGTGCCTTCTCCAGCACCGCGGCCGGTTCGCCGTTCACGAAGTGGAAGGTCGTGTCGCTCAGCGTGAACGACGGACGATCATGGTGGGTCAGTACGAACACCGGGGTGTGGAACGGCGGTTCGTCGCCCCACCAGCCGCGCCATTCGAGATCGGGCCAGGGCCCACGCTGGGGGCTGAACTTGTTGCGCCCCATGATCTCGGCTCCGATGTGGTGGGTGAAGTCGCGGGTGAGGTAGTCGTCGAGGCCGCGGCTCCCACCCGAGTCGGTCCGGCCGGGCCAGCTCGCGGTGGCGCCGGCCCACGCGAACATCTCGCCCGGGTCGGCGTGGCCGAACGGCCGATCGAGACTCTGATCGCTGCCGGCGCCGAAGCCGTCCGCCGAGACGGTGAAGTTCTGGACTCTGAGAAGTTGGGCCACACGGGGTGGACTCGGCGGCCCGCGCAGACTCATCGCTGCCCGGCACAGGCCGGGCCGGGTTCGGCCCGGCCGGGTTGCGTCAGCTCCGCGTCCGGTCGACGAGTGACGGCAGCACCGCCGACACGCGCCCGGCGCCGTCCTCCGCCTCCACGATGCGCTGCAGCTCCCCGGCGCGACGCCGGTAGCGCTCCTCGCGGGTCGCGGCGACGAGCGCATCGGTGAGCCGGTCGGCGGTGAGGCGGCGGAGCGGGACCGCGCCGGGGGAGGCACCGATCGAGACCAGGCGGGACGTGCCGGCGCCGGCCGTCGGCGGTGGTGTTCCCGGCCTCGGGGTCGCCGCGCAGGAGCCGGAACTCCAGGCCGGCGTCCGTGACCATGGCGCGGAACCGTTCGTTGGCGGCGACCGCGACGTGGTGGCCGTCGGCGGTCAGTCGCCGGCCCAGTCCGGTGTACGGGGCGACGTCGCCGGTCGACCCGGGTGCAAGGACCAGAACCCGCATGTCTTCTACAGTATGTAGAAATCAGCTGTGATCACCAGGCGTCCGTCGACGAGTGCGCACCGGCCCCGGGCTACGACACCGTCGGTGACGGACGCTGATCGTGTGTGAGCCGGGCTACCGTCGGGGCGTGACACGACGCCCCGGCCTGCTCGGAGTCCACGACGTCGACCTGCCGGACTGGCGCCGGCTGCTGGGTGCGCTGCACGCCCGTTACGAGGTGGGCTCGTTCGCGGCCCGTGCCGCGTTCGTCGCAGAGGTTGCGGAGCTCTGCGATCCGGGCGACGCCCCGGCGCGGGTCGAGCTGGACGCGCGGCGGGTCGGCCTGATGCTGCGCGACGACGAGGCCGGTGGGGTGACCGCGCGAGAGGTACGGCTGGCGGACGGGATCAGCGCGCTCGCCCGCGCACACCAGCTCGCCGCCGTCCCGGCGCAGGTGCTGGAGCTCGCCCTGGACACCCCGTCACGGGACGCGGTGCTGCCGTTCTGGACGGCGGTCCTCGACGGCCGCGAGGCCGACGGCGCCGTGGTCGATCCGGCGGGCGCGCTCCCGCCGCTGTGGTTCCAGGAGACCGGGTCGTCGGAGCCCGGCCGGCAGTGGTTCCATCTCGACGTCACGGTCCCGCCGGAGGTGGCCGACCGGCGGATCGCCGCCGCGGTCGCCGCGGGCGGACGGGTCGTCGACGACAGCCGGGCCCCGGCCTTCGTGGTGCTCGCCGACCCGGACGGAAACCGGGTGTGCGTCTGTACCGAGCTGGGCCGGGACTGAACGGTCAGGACGGGTCGCGCACCGCGGCGACCGCCTCGATCTCGACCAGCTGGTCGTCGTAGCCGAGCACGGTGACGCCGAACAGCGTGCTCGGCGGGTCGTGGTCGCCGAACCGGTCCCGGACGGCCTCCCAGGCCGCCACGAGGTCCGACTGGCGCGTCGAGGCGACCAGCACCCGGGTGCTGATGACGTCGTCGACGGCGGCGCCGGCGTCGGCGAGCGCGGTGCGCATGGTGTCGAAGGCGGCCCGGGCCTGGCCGGCGTAGTCACCGACCGCGGCGGTGCTGCCGTCCGGGTTCAGCGGGCAGGCCCCGGCCAGGAAGATCAGCCGTGCGTCGGCCGGGGCGGTCGCGGCGTAGGCGTATTCGGCGACGTCGGACAGGGTGGCGGAGCGGATCAGGGTCACGGTCTTCGGCATCGGCCCGGACGCTACCGGCGTCGTGTCTGCTGTTCACCCGATTTCGGTCGCACGGCGACGCCGGTCGCCCGGCCGGCTCGCCCGCCGGTCGGCGAGCCGGTCAGTCCGGCCGGCCGGTCGCCGCGACCCCGATCCCCATCCCGACGAGCGCGAGGCCACCCGCCCCGCCGGTCGCCCGGAGCCGCCCCGGGGAGCGCGCGAACCAGTCGCGGGCGCTGCCCGCGCCGAGCGCCCACCCCAGGTCCACCATGGAGGCCAGTGCGCAGAACAGCAGACCGAGAACGAGCATCTGACCGGCTGCCGTGCCCCGGGAGGGATCGACGAACTGCGGCAGCACCGCCGCGAAGAAGACGATCGCCTTGGGGTTCGTGAGCCCCACGACCAGCCCCTGCCGGAACGCCCGCCGCCCGGCGCGCCCGGTGGCCGCATCCGACGGATCGGGCGCGTCGCCGCGGTGCCGCCACGCCTGCACACCCAGCACGATGAGGTACGCGGCCCCGGCGAACTTCAGCACGGTCAGCGCGACGGCGAAGCGCTCGATGACCGCACCGATCCCCAGCGAGACCGCGGCGACGATCACCAGCACGCCGGAGAGGTTCCCAGCCACCGTCGCGAGCGCGGCGCGGCGGCCGAGCGCGACGGCCCGGCCGATGATGAACAGGACACTCGGACCCGGCACGACGACGAAGACGAGGGTTCCGAGCAGAAACGCGACGATCGCCGCGGTACTGGGCACGGCGGGGACGGTACGCCTCCGGACTCCCGGCGTCGCCGGGGATTCCAGGCCCGAGCCGCGCTGTGCCACGGCGTAACGTCGCTGGTCGCGGTTGGTGCCGTCCGCGGGGTCCGCCCGGCGGAGGGACACGTGTGCTCGATCCGAGCTGGGTCTTCCTCGGTGCGGCCCTCGGCCTGGCCGGCAGCGTGCGGTACGCGATCGCCACGCTGACCGGGACCGCCCGGCCGAACCTCGTCACGTGGACGCTCTGGGCGGGCGTCCCGCTGATCGCTTTCTTCGCACAGATCAGCGCGGGTGTCGGTCTGCCGGCGGTGCTCACCCTGGGGGCCGGTGTCGGGCCGTTGCTGGTCGTCGTCGCAGCGCTGAGCACCCGCCACGGGCTGGCCCGGATCGGGGTGTTCGACGTCGTCTGCGGGACCGTCGCGGTCGTCGCGCTGGTGGTCTGGCTGGGGTTCGACGAGGCGCCGCTCGCGGTGCTCCTCGCGGTGGCCGCCGACGCGGCGGCCGCGTTGCCCACCATCCGCAAGGGGTGGCGCGATCCCGGCTCGGAGAACCTGCTCTTCTACGTCCTGGTCGGTCTCGGCGCGACCCTCACCCTGTTCACCGTGACCAGCTGGGAGCCGTCGGCCTGGGCCTTCGCCGCCTACATGCTCGTCCTGTGCGTGGTGATGATCGCGGTGGTGACGCTGCGCCGGTGAGCCGGTGGCGTGCCGGCGGCGCACCGGATCAGCGGTACGCGACTCCGGCGCCGAGCACGACGAGCGCCACCAGGACGGCGGCGTTGATGATCCAGTGCTCGACCAGGATGGCGACGAACTCGCGGATGGTGGCGCTGGGCCAGTAGTAGCCGGCCGTCTGCGACCCGACCACCTGGCCGTCGACGCCCGCCTTGCGGGTCATCAGCGCCGCGCGGAAGGCGTGGAAGTTGTTGGTGACCACGACGCACCGGTACCCGGGGTGCCGCTCCGTCATGAGCGCGTGGCTGTTGCCGAGGTTCTCGAATGTCGTCATCGAGCGGTCCTCGCGCACGACCGACTCCTCCGGCACCCCGTTCGACACCAGGTAGTCGGCCATCGCGTGGGCCTCGGGCACCGGCTCGTCCGAGCCCTGCCCGCCGGAGGTGACGAGCAGCGGGGCGCCACCCCTGGCGATCTCGGTCTGCCACAGCGAGGTGGCCCGGTCCAGCCGGCTCGCGAGCAGCGGCGGTACCCGGCCGCCGATCAGCCGCGATCCGAGCACCACGACGAAGTCGAAGCCGGGCCGGGGCCGCAGCCGGCCGTAGAACCAGCTGTAGGCGAGGTAGCAGCAGAACAGGAACCCGAGATAGGTGACGACGAGCAGGGCGATGAGGGTCGCCGCCACAGCCGGATCGTTGTCCCCGAGATACCCCCCGAGCAGCGGCAGGACCGGGACGGGGAGACAGGCCAGGCCGGCGAGCAGCGAGAGCAGGTTCCCCGGCCTGCGCCCCTCCCGCCGGACCATCACGACGCCGTTGAGGATCAGGAAGATCGCGAGGATCAGGACGACCAGCGCCGGGGTGCCGAGCAGGATCACCTGGAAGAGGTCGAACGCGACCGGGCCGAGCCGGTAGGCCTCCCCGATCAGCCCGAGGCCCAGGCAGACCGCGGTGAAGCCGAGCAGCACGGCGTTGCGGAACCTGCGCCGGTCGCGGACCACCCCGACCACGAACGCGACGGCGAAACAGGCCGCGAAGATGTAGAAGATCCACATGCCGCTCACCCGCTCCCGGTGGCGGTCGCGATGTGTCCCCGTCGGCCGTGTGTGCCGCCCATGCCCCGCCCGTCCGTCGTCTGTGGACGCGGACGTTATCGACGCGCCGCGCTCCGGCCGGGTATCCCGGGCCGGTTCGCGCGGTGCGTGCCCCTTTCGATACCGCACGGCGGGGCCGCGACCGGGTGTCGGGGGCATGATCGCCGGCGTGGCTCATGCGGCGCCGGCCGGACGGGGCCGGCTACGGGGTCGCTGCATCGGGTCGATCCACCGGGGTGGGACGAACTCCGGCAGCCCGTGCCGGATCCGGATGATCCACTCCGAGTGGTGCATCAGGCGGTGGTGGACCCTGCAGAGCATCACGCTGTTGTCCAGTGCGGTGGCGCCGCCGGTCTCCCACGGAACGATGTGGTGGACCTCGCACCAGGACGGCGGCCGGTCGCAGCCTGGGTGCGCGCAGCCGTGGTCGCGGGCGGTGACGGCGCGGCGCAGCCCGTCGGGGACGGTGCGCCGGGTGCGGCCCACGTCGAGCGGCTGCCCCGCGCCGTTCATGACGATCGGGACGATGCCTGCGTCGCAGGCCAGCATCCGCAGGCTCTCCGGGGTCGTCGTGCCGCCGAAGTCGAGCACGGCGGCGCGGGCGCGGCGCTGCAGGTCGTCGAGCCCGATCAGCACGCTGATGACCGGGCGGCGGCCACCGGTGTCGGGGACGGTGCCGCGATCGAGCGCGTGCGCGCAGATCTCGGCCAGTGCCTCGGCCCGGCGCTCCTCGGGCCGGCGCTCGTCGAGGCCGTCGCGCGGGGCGGACAGGGCGTCGGCGGCGGTGGCGATCGCGTCGAACAGGGCGGCGTCGTCGTACCGGCCGGTGATCCGGCCGCCGGCGCCGCTCCGGTGCCCGACGACCGTGAGGGTGTTGAGCTGTGGTGGCGGTGCGTCGTCGGGCTCGGGGTCGTCGTCGTCGAGTGCCTCGATCAGCCGGGTGGCCCAGGTGCGCAGCTCCGCCGGGTTGTAGACGGTGGCGTGCTCGGCTATCCGGGCCTCGGCCTGGGTCAGCCGCTCGGGATCGATCCGCCGGGCGGCGTGGCTGCCCAGCACGGCGGCGATGACGTGCACGTGCCCGAGCCCGATCCGGCCGTCGGCGAAGCGCTCGGCGGTGGCCGGGAGCGCGGCCGGCAGGATCGTGCCGTCCAGCGCGGTGCGGGGACGGACGTGCCCGGCGGCGACCGTGCGGCGGCGCGCCTCGGCGCGCTCCCAGTTCAGCAGGTCGGCCAGGGCGAGCTCGGGGGATCGGTAGCCGCGCTCGGCGAAGGTGCCCTGCCGGTCCAGGGTCGCGATCGTGGCGACGGCGGTCCGGTCGAGGCGGCGGGTCGTCTCCTCGCACAGCGCCAGTACCGACAGCAGTTCGTCGGCATCGGCGGCCGGACCGGCGGCGGCCTCCAGCGCGGTCATCGCCTCGGTGAGGAGGCGGTGCGCGGTGCCGAGCCGGCCGGTGGGCATGCATCCACTGTACTCGAACATTTGTTCGATAGCCAGTGATATTCGCAGGTCGGAGCTGTTTCGGCAAGGTCGTTGTGATGCTGCCGTTGCTCAGAGCGGCAGCTTGTACCCCAGGTGACTCGCCTCGAAGCCCAGTCGCTCGTAGAGCCGGTGTGCCTCGGTCCGGCGGGTGTCCGAGGTCAGCTGCACGAGCACGCACCCGCGCCGCCGGGCCTCGTCCACGGCCCATCGCAGCAGCGTCTCGCCGAGTCCGGCGCCGCGGGCGGCTCCGGCGATCCGGACCCCCTCGATCTGCGCCCGCAACGCCCCTCGGCGGGACAGTCCGGGCAGTAGTGACAGTTGCAGCGTCCCGACGATCACGCCGTCCCGCTCGGCGACGACCAGGAGTTCCGACGGGTCGGCGTCGACCCTCGCGAACGCGGCCAGGTACGGATCGAGATCGTCCGCGGACTCGCGGCTCGCGCCGATGCCGTCGTCGGCGAGCAGCGCCGCGACGGCGCCGACGTCGGCCTCGACCGCTCGCCGGATCACGGTGCCGGTCACCGCTGATCACCGCCGGAGGCGATCTCCCGCAGCGCCAGGATGTGCGCGCTCACCTGCGCCCGGCCCTCATTGGTCAATCGGACCCATGACTTGCGCGCCGGCCCGGTCGGTTCCCGCCACGACTCGACCAGTCCGGCCGTGGCGAGCGACTTGAGCTGTTTGGACAGTGCGGAGTCCGACAGTCCGATCCGGTCCCGGATGAACCTGAACTCGACATCGCCCGCCGCGACCAGGGTGGCCGCGATCCGCAGCCGGGTCGGATCGAGGAGCAGCGGGACGAGCCGGGCGTCCGCCGCGGGCTCAGGCACTGTCCTGCGCCCGCGGCAGCATCCGGGTGACGGCCACGTATCCGGCAGGCCGGGAGACGGCGAGTACCAGTCCGGCGATCGTGTTGGGCCGCTTCAGGCGGCTGCGCCGGATCAGGTGCACGGCCAGTCGTTCGGCCGCGTACCAGCCCAGTGCGACGGCGCCGATCTTCGCCGCGAGCGCCGGCTGCGGGTCGTCGCCCGGCGGGTACGGGTTGATCTGACTCCCCTGCACCTCCAGCAGGGGGATCGCCAGCAGTGCCGCCTGGATCACGGCCGAGGCGGCCATCCGCCGGCGCGGGTCGGCGATCTCGTCCTTGGCGGCGAAGTCGAGGAAGGTCAGTACGGACGTGGCGGCCAGCATGATCGGCACGTTCTTCCGGTCCGCGGTGTCGACGGCCCGGCGGGCGGCGTCGACCTCGGCGACCGCCGCGGCGGCGTCCTCGGGTGTGGGTCGGGTGGAAATGGGTGTCCTCCTTGCTCGGTAGGACAGTGGTACCAGACAACTTTCCCGCAAGGCAAGTAGATTGGCGGCTCAGCCGTGGGCCCGGCCGGTGCCGCCCGGCTCGGTCACCTCCGCGACGGCCGAACGCCGCACGTGCGAACGGGCGTGCACGACGGCGTCACCGAGATCGTCGATGAGGTGCGACGGGTGGCGCAGCGCGTCGATCGCACCGACCCGCCGCAGCATCGTCCGATGTTCCCCCTGCACGCCCTTGACCAGCACGGTGAGCCCGGACGCCTCCAGATCGCCGATCAACTCGCCGAGCGCGCGGGCGCCGGTGGCGTCCAGCATCCCGATCCGGGACAGTCGCAGGATCACCACGAGCACGCCGTCGTCGACCGAGCGCTCGGTGATCGTCCCGAAGACCCGCTCGGCGGCGCCGAAGAACAACGCACCCTCCAGCCGGAACAGCGCGATGTGCTCGTCGCCCTGCTCGGCCGGCCCGGGCAGCGGCTCGCGGTGCACGTCGGTGGACCGCGCGACGTGCCGCAGTGCCAGGAACGCGGCGACCCCGATGCCGACCTGGATCGCCTGCACCAGGTCGAGCGCGACCGTGACCACCGCCGTCACCGTGAACGTCAGTGCCGCGCCGCGCCCGGCACCGAGCACCGCCCGGATCGTCGCCGCCGGGATCATCCGGACGCTCGTCACCAGCAGCACCCCGGCCAGCGCGGCCAGCGGGATCGCCGACGCCGGGCCGGTCGCGAGGTAGAGCACCGCGAGGATCACCAGTGCGTGCACGACGGCGGCCAGCCTGGTCCGCGCGCCGGATCGCACGTTCACGGCGGTGCGGGCGATCGCCCCGGTGGCCGGCATCCCGCCGAACAGCCCGCTCGCGACCGAGGCGAGCCCCTGACCCACCAGCTCGCGATCGGGATGGTGGGCGGTGCGGTTCATCGAGGTGGCGACCCGCGCCGAGAGCAGCGATTCGATCGCGGCGAGCGCGGCCACCGCGAGCGCGGCTCCGGCCAGCTCGCGCAGCAGGCCGGGATCGATCGCCGGGATCGACGGCAGTGGCAGCGCGTCGGGCAGGGCGCCGATCCGGGCGACCGGCGCGTCGGTGAGCTCGGCGACCAGGGTGGCGACGGCGACGGCGACCAGGGACGCCGGGATCGCCGCGTGCAGCCGCGGCAGCAGCAGTGTCCCGGCGGCGACCAGCGCGACCGTGCCGAGCGCCCACAGGGTCGGGGTGAGGTCGGTGGCGGCCACCGCACGTCCGACCGCGTCGAGGGCGGTGACCAGCGTGTTGCCACCGGGCTCGATCCGCACCGCGAGCACCGCGGGTACCTGCTGCAACGCGATGATGCAGGCGATGCCGAGGGTGAAGCCCTCGACGACCGGCCACGGCAGGACCGTCACCACCCGGCCGAGCCGGGCCAGCCCGGCGACCAGCACGAGCACCCCGGCGAGCACAGCGACCAGCGCCACCGCCCCGGCGCCGTGCACGGCCACGATCGGGGCGAGCACCACGGCCATCGCCCCGGTCGGCCCGGAGACCTGCACGTTCGAGCCGCCGAACACCGCCGCCACGATCCCGGCGACGACCGCGGTGACCAATCCGGCCGCCGGGCCGACCCCGGCACTGGCGCCGAACGCCAGTGCGAGCGGGAGCGCGACGACGCCGACGGTCAGCCCGGCGGCCAGGTCGGCGCGCAGCGTGCGCGGCCGCAGGTCGTAGTCGCCGGTGGTGGGGAGCAGCCCGCGCAGGCTTCTCACCGGCTGGGCTCGGTGGTCGCGTCGAGCAGCGTCGCCGGGGTCGCACCCGGTAGCGGGGGCAGCGCCCTGGCCGCCTCCAGCCGGGCCTCGTCGCGGGTCAGGCTCGACAGCAGGAACGCCCTGGCGACGACCAGCAGCTCGGCGACGAGCGGCTCGGCGAGCCGGTAGTCGACCGCGTTGCCGGTGCGGGTGGAGGTGACCACTCCGGCCCGGCGCAGCACGGCGAGATGCTGGGAGAGCTGGGACGCCTCGCAGCCGGTGGTCTCCAGCAGCCGGGTGACCCCGGCGCCGTCCTCACCCGCCGCGGCGAGCTCCTCGAGTACCTGGATCCGGGCCGGGTGCGCAAGGCACTTGAACAGGTCGGCCTTGATCCGGTACAGCGGTTCGGTGCTACGCAGGCGTGCGGGCATTCGCCGTCGACCTCCTCGTTTGATGGAAATCTTAATCCATCAAATGGTGATCACGACCGCGCGGTCTCCTCCGGCGTCTCGCCGAACTCCTGGGCGTAGGCGACCCGGAAACGTCCGAGGTGGGTGAAGCCCCAGCGGGCGGCCGTCCGGGCGGGATCGGGGCGATCGTCGTCGAGCAGGTCCCGGCGGGCGCCGTACAGCCGGCTGTGCCAGAGCACGAGCGCCGGATCGACCCCGGCCCGGCGCAGGCTCGCCAGCGCGGTCCGGGCGGGCATATCGGTCAGCCGGACCAGATCGGCGGGACCGATCGGGAGATCGGCGTGGGAGTGCAGGTAGTCGACCACCCGGGCGACGACGCCCCGGCCCAGGTGCGGAACCGGCCGCCGGCTCCGCTCGGGCTCGCCGTCGAGCGCGGTGTTCGGGAACGTCGCCAGGAACGTCACCGCGAGCCGGTGGAACGCGGCGTCGAGGACCATCGGGTTGTCGAGCAGCAGCGGGTTGCCCAGCACCCGGTCCCGGACGTGCACGAGCACGGCGTCCCACCACCGGGCCGCGGCCCCGGAGACGGGCAGCAGCCCGGTGACGGCGAACCGCTCGGCCGGGATCCCGTGCATCTGCTCGGCGAACGCGGCGACCCGGCGGGCGTCCAGCGCGGCGACGTCCAGATCGATGTCCTCGACGACGTCGCGGAACCGGCCCCGCACCGGCAACAGCGCGACGTCACCCGCGCCGAGCCGGATCGAGCCGTACGCCTCGGTGTCCCACTGCATCCGGCCGTCGCAGACGGTGTCCACGACGTACCGCTCCTGAACCGGGTCCATCAGGGCGTCGATCCCGAGGGTGACCCAGAGCTGGCTCAGTTCGAGGCCGGGAACGACGAGCGTGTCGTGCCCCAGCTCGAACGCGCGCCCGCTCTCCCCGGGCCGCACCGAGGTGGCCGCGTAGTGCTCGGCGGCGAACTGCTCGACGGCGGCCGGCTCGCTCGAGCGGAAGCTGATCCGGACGACTCCGGTTCCGGGAACGCCATCGGCCATGTCGTCCTCCGTGCGGGTCGCCCGGGTGGGCCGTTTCCGGAACGTACCCCCGCCCGGACGGCCGCGCGACCCGACCTGACCAGCGGATCAGCGGGTCTCGGCGACCACCCAGGACAGGTAGTCGGCACTTCCTCCGGTGACCGCTGCCGCGATGATCTCGGGGACGTCGTAGGTGTGCCGTTCCCGCAAATGGCCGGTGAGGGCGTCGACCCGGTCGGCGGCGGTCTTGATCTCCACCCGCCACTCCTGCTCGGTCTGCACCGCGCCGTCCCAGCGGAAGACACTGGTGACCGGGCCGACGACCTGCGCGCAGGCGCCGAGCCGGGCCGCCACCGCGCCGGCCGCCAGATCGCGCGCGGCCGGCTCGCTGTCGGTGGTGGTCACGACGGTGCAGACGGGACCGGGGACGGCACCGGGGACGGCACTGTGCTCGCTCATGCCGGGCACCGTAGTGCGCCGGTTCTACACATGTGGATCAGCTGTGGACAGCCGGTCCGGCCAGCGCCGCGACGTCGTCCGCGCAGCCCCAGGAGAGCGTGATCCCGGAGCCGCCGTGGCCGTAGTCGTGGATGACCCGCGGACGGTCGGTGGTGGCGGGTTCGGCCTCCAGCCGGACCTCCGGGCGGGCCGGGCGCAGTCCGGCCACGTGCTCGAGCACCGGCGCCCCGCGCAGCGCCGGTGCGATGTCCAGGCAGCGCTCGATGATCGCCGCGCCGACCGCCGGATCCGGGGTGGCGTCCCAGGCCCCGTCGTCGAGGGTGCCGCCGAGAATGCAGTCGTGCTCGCGCGGGTGCACGTACGCGCGGCCCGCCGGATGCGCCTCGTCGCGTACCGACAGGACCAGCCCGGGGTTCCGGACGCGGACGATCTGCCCGCGCACCGGTGTCACCGAGGCGTCGCCGACCAGCGTGCGCGCACCGAGCCCGGAGCAGTGCACGACCAGATCGGCGTCCGCACCGGCCTCGGTCAGCGACGCCACCCGCCGCCGTTCCAGCGTGATGCCGCGGTCCCTGGCCAGCCCGGCCAGCCACGGCAGGTACACCGGCATCTCGACCAGCGGCACCGCGAACCGCAGTCCGTGCGGGTAGCCGGGCGGCAGCTCGTCGCGCCGTGCGGGGCGCAGGGGGCCGACCGCAGCAGCCCACCACTGCGGCTCCGGCTCGTGCCGGTACAGAGTCAGCGACTCGCGCATCAGCACGCCGGGGACGCCGTCGCGGGCCTGCGCGGCGAGGGTGTCGAAGGTGCGGCGGCCCCAGTCGAGGACCTTGTCCCGCGGCCCGGAGCGGGTCGGGAACCACACCGCGGCCGCCAGGTGCGAGGTCGACTCGTGCACCGCGAGATCGGACAGCACCCGGACCGACCAGCCCTGCTCGCTCAGCCGGACCGCGCAGCTCAGCCCGGTGATCCCGGCACCGACGACGACCGCCCGGCCGGCCATCCCGGATCAGCCTTCGTAGGCGGCGTCGAAGAACGCCAGTTCCAGGTCGACGGCGCGGACGAACAGCGCCGCCACCCGTTCCCGCCGCTGCGGGTCGAGATCGGCGGCGACCCGATCCAGCTCGGCGCGCAGGAACACCACCCACTCCTCGAACTCGACGCCGCGGTGCAGTTCGATCCACTCCCGGCAGATCACGTCGTCCGGGGTCGGGGTGTCCGGCCGGGACGCCCAGTCCAGGTACAGCCACTCGGCGACCACCAGCACCGCGAGGGCTTCGGGGTATCCGTCCTCGCGCGCCGAGTCCATCAGCTCCAGGAACCCGACGGTGGGGGCGGCCCGGACCGGTGTGGCGGTCCCGTCGAGCTCGCCCAGTGAACGCTCGAAGTAGTCGTTCTCCGGCCCGGCGACCAGCCCGAGCTGGCGGGCCAGCCGGACCCGGGGCGACGGCCGGTCGGCGTTCGCGACCGCGGCGCCCAGCAGCGCGACGAACGAGTCGACGAACTGGAAGTCCTGCTCCAGGTAGCGCCGCAGGACGGCGCGGTCCACCGTTCCGGCCCACAGCTCGTCGACGAAGCGGTGCCCGACCGCCGCGTCCCACACCGTCGTGCTCGACTCCCGCAGCTGCCCGCTGAACGACATGGCGCCCACGTTAGGGGGCCCCGGCGGGCGGGAGGCCGTCACCCCGGCCCCGTCGCCTACGGTGAACGGATCATCGACCCGAACGGGGAGTGCCGAGATGGGTGGGCGCGCGCTGGTCCGCGGCGACGGGACGCCGCTGTGGCAGCAGCTGCTGGCCGACCTGCGCCGCCGGCTGGAGGACGGCGAGTTCGAGGCCGCCCTGCCCGGTGAGTTCGCGCTCGCCGCCGAGTACTCGGTGAGCCGCTACACCGTCCGGGAGGCGCTGCGCCGGATGCGGGAGGACGGCGCCGTCGTCGCTAGCCGCGGCCGGGTCGCCCGCCCGGCCGGTCCGGCCGCGATCGAGCAGCCGCTCGACGAGCCCTACTCGCTCTACGTCGCGGTCGAGGCGGCCGGCCGGACCCAGCGCAGCGTGGTCCGGACCTTCGAGGTGCGGGCCGACGGCGTCGTCGCCGCCCGGATGGGGCTGGAGGAGTCCACCCCGCTGGTGCACCTGGAACGGTTGCGCCTGGCCGACTCCGAGCCGCTCGCCGTCGACCGGGTGTGGCTGCCGGAGGAGCTCGCCGCGCCGCTGCTGGACGTCGACTTCTCGCACACCGGTCTGTATCCGGAGTACCGGCGGCGCTGCGGGATCAGGGTGGACGGCGGCAGCGAGAACATCCGGGCGGTCATTCCCGGCCGCGGCGAGCAGGAGCTGCTCGGGATCGGCGACGGTGTCGCCGCGCTGGCCATCGAGCGGCTCGGGCTGGCCGGTGGACGGCCCGTCGAGTGGCGGCACACCCTCGTGCGCGGTGACCGGTTCTCGGTCACCGCGCAGTTCTCCGCCCGCGCCGGGTACCGGGTGGACCTGTCGGAGACGGCGGACCGGCCGGCCGGCCGGTGAACCGCCCGGCTCCGACGGCGCGGGGACGTCCGGGCCGACGCGGCAGTGACCCCGACCGGCAGTGACCCCGACCGGCAGTGACCCCGACCGGCAGTGACTCCGACCGGCGGTGATCCCGACCGGCGGTGATCCCGACAGGGCCCGCGGCGGGCTGCGCGTTACGCCGGGACGGACACCCCGAGCCCGCCCGTGGTGTCGGCGCCGTAGCGGGCGATCTCGGCGGCCAGGTCGAGCCGCTCGGTGCGCATGCCGGTGTCCTCGCCGAGCAGGGCCGCGGGCACCAGCCAGCAGACCTCGAACTCCAGCCCGTCCGGGTCGTGGGCGTAGAGCGCCTTGGTGGAGCCGTGATCGGAGGCACCGACCAGTGCGCCGGCGGCGCGCAGCCGCTGCTCGATCGCGGCCAGCTCGCCGAGGGTGTCGACCTCCCACGCGAGGTGGTAGAGCCCGACCGTCGAGCGCCCGGCCTGGGACGCCCCGGCCTGCTCGCCGATCGAGAACACGGCCAGATCGTGGTCGTTGGACGAACCGGCGGCCTGCAGGAACGCGCCGCGGCCACCGGGGAGCTCGGTCACCGTGCGGAAGCCGAGCACATCGGCGTAGAAGGCGACGCTGCGAGCGGCATCGCGGACGTAGAGCACGGCGTGGTTGAGGCGCTGGACGGGCATGATCACTCCCAGAATGTTGAACTCTCAATCGAATCGTACGTCCGGCGGTCCGGAAGTTCAATGCCGGCGCGGGGCCGGGCTCAGCGGGAGACCAGCCAGGTGAGTACGACGGCGGACCGGGTGTGGTCGACGTTCGGCGCCATCCGCAGCCGCTCCAGGGCGTCCTCCAGCGAGCGGACGTCGCGGGAGCGGAGCAGCACCAGGGCGTCCGCCTCGCCGGTGATCGTCCCGGCGGTGACGACCTCGGGCACCGCGGAGAGCATCCGCTGCAGCTCACCGGGTGCGACCGTGCCGCGGCAGAACAGCTCCACGTAGGCGGCGACACCGGGGCCCTGCTCGGCGTCCGGGTCGACATCGACGGTGAAGCCGCGGATGATCCCGCGCTCGGTCAGTCGGTCCACCCGGCGGCGCACCGCGGACGCCGAGAGCCCGATCCGCTCGCCGAGCTCGGCCCAGCCGATCCGGCCGTTCACGCGCAACAGGTCCAGCAGTCGCCGGTCGGTCTCGTCCATGCGTCGCACGCTAGCTTCGTGCGCGAGATCGGTACATCACGCGCCGATCGTGCGCACTTAGGCGGGATACGCCGGGCACGTGCGCGTCACGATGTGCCCATGACCGTCTCGGTGCTGATGTGCCCGCCCACCCACTTCGCCGTCAGCTATCGGATCAACCCGTGGATGCGCCCGGAGCAGCCGACCGACGCCGTGCTGGCGCTGGCGCAGTGGCGCAACCTGCGCGCGGCCTACCGCGATCTCGGGTTCGACGTGCGTCTGGTCGATCCGTCGCCCGGCCTGCTGGACATGGTCTACGCCGCCAACGGGGGCACGGTGATCGACGGGATCGCGCTCACCGCGCGGTTCCGGCACGCCGAGCGGGCCGCCGAGGGCCCGGCCTACGCCGCCTGGTTCCGGTCGGCGGGCCTCGATGTGCACGATGCGCACCACGTCAACGAGGGCGAGGGCGATCTGCTGCCGGTCGGCGCCACGATCTACGCGGGCAGCGGCTTCCGCACCGACCCGCGCGCGCACGACGAGGCCGCCCGGGTGTTCGGCCGGGAGGTCGTCGGGCTGCGGCTGATCGACCCGCGCTTCTATCACCTGGACACCGCGTTCGCCGTGCTCGACCCGGCCGGTGGCCCCGGCTCGGTGGCCTACCTGCCCTCCGCGTTCGACGACGCGTCCCAGGAGGTGCTGCGGTTCCGCTTCCCGGACGCGGTGATCGTCACCGAGCCGGACGCCGCGGTGCTCGGGCTCAACTGCTTCTCCGACGGTCGCACCGTCGTGCACGCCCCGCAGGCCGAGAAGTTCGCCGCCGAGCTGGCCGAGCGCGGCTTCGGCACGGTCGGGATCGACACCTCCGAGCTGCGCCGCGGCGGCGGCGGGATCAAGTGCGCCACCCTGGAGCTCCGGCGATGACCGCCGTCGAGGGCCTGACGGACGCGCAGATCGCCCTGTCCGACCGGTACGGCGTCGCCACCTACGAGCCGCTGCCCGTGGTGCTGTCCGAGGGGCGCGGCGCCTGGGTCACCGACGTCGACGGCAACCGCTACCTCGACGCGCTCGCCGGTTACTCGGCGCTGAACTTCGGACACCGGCACCCGGCGCTGGTCGCCGCCGCGCACCGCCAGCTCGACACCCTCACGCTGACCGCGCGGGCATTCCACAACGACCGGTTGCCGGGGTTCCAGCGCGATCTCGCCGAGCTCACCGGCACCGACGCGGTGCTCCCGATGAACACCGGCGCCGAGGCGGTCGAGTCCGCGATCAAGGTCGCCAGGGCGTGGGGGTACCGGGTCCGCGGGGTCCCCGACGGTCGGGCCCGGATCGTGGTGGCCGGGGGCAACTTCCACGGCCGGACGACGACCGTCGTCGGCTTCTCCGACGACCGCTCCGCCCGCGAGGGCTTCGGCCCGTTCGCGCCCGGTTTCGATCGCGTCCCGTTCGGCGACGCCGGCGCGCTGGCCGCGGCGCTCACCGACGACACGGTCGCCGTGCTGATCGAGCCGGTACAGGGCGAGGCCGGGGTGATCGTGCCGCCTGGCGGTTATCTCGCGCAGGTGCGCAGGCTGACCGCGCAGCGCGACGTGCTGCTGATCTGCGACGAGATCCAGTGCGGGCTCGGCCGCGCCGGTGCCACCCTGTGCACCGAGCTGTCCGGAGTCCGGGCCGATCTCTACACCCTCGGTAAGGCGCTCGGCGGGGGGATCGTGCCGGTCAGCGCCGTCGTCGGGCGCCGTGACGTGCTCGGCGTGCTGCGTCCAGGGGAGCACGGCTCCACCTTCGGCGGGAACCCGCTCGCCTGTGCGGTCGGTTCCGCGGTGTGCGGGCTGCTGGCCGACGGCTCGTTCCAGGAGCTCGCCCGTGCCCACGGTGCGCACCTGGGGGAGCGGTTGCGCGCACTGCCCGGGCTCACCGCGGTGCGCGGGATCGGGCTCTGGTTCGGCTGTGATGTCGATCCGGCGGTCGGTACCGGTCGGGAGGTGTGCGTGGAGCTGGCCCGGCGCGGGGTGCTGGCGAAGGAGACACACGGTGCCACCGTCCGGCTCGCGCCGCCGCTGGTGATCACCCACGACGAGATCGATCTGCTGGCCGACACCCTGAGGGCGGTGCTCCGGGACCTGTCCGGCTGACGTCCCGTCAGCCCGGCCAGCCCGGCCAGGCCCAGCTCACCAGCACCGCCTGGATCGCGGTGCCCACCAGGAGTGCGACCAGGGCGGGCCACCGGCGTCGTCCGCCGAGCAGGTTCCACCGGGCAGCCAGCAGCGCCGCGGACGCGAGACCGGCCACGGTGCCGGCCGCCGTCGCGACCTGCCAGGTCCGGACGAGGGGACCCGCGGACGGCACCCACTCGGCCGTACCGGTCAGCAGCGGCCACACCGGCAGGAGCGGTCCGGCGACGACGAGCACCAGGGTGATCGCGGCCCACACCGTGCCGAGGGTCCGCAGCGCTCCACCCCGGGTGGAATCCCCGCGTCGCCGCCGCCACCCGGCCCGGACCGCGCTCCCGAGAACCGCGAGCGCCACCAGCACCCCGGTCACGAGCACGGGGCCGACGACGATCCGGTCGGACCACCAGGGGGCCGGCACCAGCGTCTGCTCCAGCATCGCGCGGTCACCGCGCAGCAGGTGCACCTCGCCGCCGCCGGCGCGGACCCCGGCGATGCAGCCGGCCGGATCGCACCACCGGTCGCCCCGGGCCGGGGCGTAGCGCCGGTCCCCGACGACCAGATCGTCACCGTCGCGACCGACGACGACCCGCGACGACAGCGTCCGCAGTGCCCGTTCCGGTCCCCGGTCGGCGAACAGCCGCTCCTGGA
Organism: Pseudonocardia autotrophica; assembly: GCF_003945385.1. Classification (NCBI taxonomy): domain Bacteria; kingdom Bacillati; phylum Actinomycetota; class Actinomycetes; order Pseudonocardiales; family Pseudonocardiaceae; genus Pseudonocardia; species Pseudonocardia autotrophica. The sequence goes on along the minus strand of NZ_AP018920.1, from coordinate 6,456,047 downwards.
AGACCCCCACCGGCTCCGCGGCCTGCGTCTGCTCCGGCCAGGGGCCCGGCAGCGGCTCGTACCCGTGCGGCGGGCGTTCCCGGGCCTCGGCCCGTCCGGACGCCACCGCCCAGCCGGCGACCTCGTCCACCACCCCCGGCGCGAACGGCATGGCGTCGGCACCGTCGGTCGGGACGGCGGCGAACACCCCGATCCCGGACTCGGGGAGCACCGCTGCCCAGGCGACCCCGTTCGCGCCGGCGTGCTCGACGACGCGCACACCCGCACGGTGCGCCTCGAAGAACGCCTGGGTGTGGCCGGGGCCGCCGTGCGGTGGGCGGACCGCGGTGGCCAGCGCCTCGGACACGACCGGAGCCGGGATCCGGCCGTCGTCGGCGACCAGGGCGTGCAGCAGCGCCGCGGCGTCGTCGGCGGACCAGGTCAGCCCGGCCGCCGGGCGTTCGTGCACGGCGGGCCACGGCGCGGGGGCCCAGCCGTCGCCGTCCGCGATCACCGGGACGACGGCCTCCGATGCGGGATCGGCCGGGAAGTCCGCGGTCGTCGCGCCGGCCGGACGCAGCACCAGGGCGCGGGCCGCCTCGGCGAACGGCAGCCCGGTCGCCCGCTCGATCGCCGCACCGAGCAACGCGTGGCCCGCGAGCGACGAGTAGTGCAGGCCGGTACCGGCCGGGCGGTCGAGCACGGGTGGCTGCTGCTGGAGCCACGGCCCGAGCAGCGGGGCGACGTCGCCGGGCCCGGCCGGTGGATCGGGGTGCATCAGGAGCGGCTCGGTCAACCCGGAGTGGTGGGTCAGCAGGTGTCTGCCGGTGACCGGGGTGCGCGCCCCCGGATCGCGCCGGTCGACCGGCGCGACACCGGTGGACGTCGGTATCCCGGCGTCGAGATCGAGGACGCCGTCGTGGTGCAGCCGCAACGCCGTCAGCGCGGTCACCACCTTCGACACCGACGCGACCGGCAGCGGCGACTCGGTGGTCAACGGAGCAGGGGCCGACGGAACAGGGGCCGACGGGTCAGGGGTCGCCGGAGCAGGGCTGCCGGTGTCCCCCCACGCCCGGACGAGCAACGGACCGTCGGCGTCCACGACGGCCACCACCGCGCCCGGTGTGCTGCGCCCGACGTGGGCAGCGGCGAGCCGCTCGATGCGCCCCGCCAGATCGCCGGCGTCCACGGCAGCGGTCGGCCTGCCGGTCGCCCCGGCCGCCCCGGTCGCGGCGAGAGCCGGGAGCGCGGCACCGACGACCGGCACGGCGAGCAGGACGGTGACGAGCAGCGCGCCGGTGAGCGCTCCGCTGGTCCATCGGCGCACGGGCACTCCTGCCGGTCGGGGAACGCGACAGTCACGACAGCGCGGTCCGGTCAGCAGAGCTGTTCGGACGGCAGCACGGTTCGGAGAGCAGCGCGGGTCGGCCGAACGCTACCGACGGAACGTGCGGGTGGACACGTTCGGTGTGCGGCGTGCGGACCTCACCGCGCGCGGGTGGCAGGCTGGACCCATGCCGACCCTCGTACTGTTGCGCCACGGCCAGAGCGACTGGAACGCGAAGAACCTGTTCACCGGCTGGGTGGACGTGCCGCTGTCCCCGCAGGGTGAGGCGGAGGCCCGCCGCGGCGGTGAGCTGCTGAAGGAGGCAGGCGTCGCCCCGGACGTCGTGCACACCTCGCTGCTGCGCCGCGCGATCTCCACCGCGAACCTGGCGCTGGACGCCGCCGACCGGCACTGGATCCCGGTGCACCGCGACTGGCGGCTCAACGAGCGCCACTACGGAGCCCTGCAGGGCAAGGACAAGCGCCAGACGCTGGACGAGTACGGCGAGGAGCAGTTCATGCTCTGGCGCCGCTCCTACGACACCCCGCCGCCGCCCATCGAGAAGGGCTCCGAGTTCTCCCAGGACGCCGACCCGCGCTACGCCGGCGTCGACGCGCCGCTGACCGAGTGCCTCGCCGACGTCGTCGACCGGTTCCTGCCGTACTGGACCGAGGCCGTCGCGCCCGACCTGCGCGACGGCAAGGTCGTGCTGCTCGCCGCGCACGGCAACTCGCTGCGCGCGCTGGTGAAGTACCTCGACGGGATCTCCGACGCCGACATCGCCGGTCTCAACATCCCCACCGGCATCCCGCTGGTCTACGACCTCGACGAGGCACTGGCGCCGACCACGCCCGGTGGGCGCTACCTCGATCCGGAGGCGGCCCGGGCGGCGATCGCGGGGGTCGCGAACCAGGGCCGGTGAGGCCCCGGCCGTGAACCGGCGGTGAACGCGGGCCGAACACTGTCGCCCGGGTGGGTCGCGGGCGTCACCTTCGCGGGTCCGCGCTGGCCAGTGGGCACCCCCGCTTGCCTACCATGCAGCCGTGACCACGCTCGCGTGGCTGATCGCGGCCGCCGCGCTCGGCCTGGGCCTGCTGGCCGGGGCCGCGCTCGCGCGACGGTCGTCGTCCGGCCGCCCCGACCACGACACCGACCCGGTTCTCCGCACACGGGATGCGGAGCCGGGTGGCCCGACGCTCGGTGAGCTGTTGCACCGCACCTTCCGGGCGTCGTCGTCGGGGCTCGCTGTGGTCGGCGCCGGTGGCGAGGTGCTGTTGCACAACCCGCGCGCCGAGGCACTCGGCGCCGTCGCCGACGATCGGCTCGACCCACGGGCATGGGCGGCCAGCCAGCGGGTGCTGGCCGGTGACCGGCTGGTCGAGGTCGATCTCTCGCCGCTGGACCGCACGCCGCGCGGGCCGGTCGAGGTACAGGCCAGGATCCGGCAGCTGGGCGACGGCTTCGTGCTGGTCGAGGCGGTCGACACGTCCGAGATAGCGCGGCTGGAGGCCACCCGCCGGGACTTCGTCGCGAACGTCAGCCACGAGCTGAAGACCCCGGTCGGTGCGGTCGCGCTGCTGGCCGAGGCGCTGCTCGACTCGCTGGACGGGCTGGAGCCGGCCGCGGGTTACGGCGAGGACGCCGCCGAGGTCCGCCGGTTCGGGGAGAAGCTGCTCCGCGAGGCGACCCGGATGGGCAACCTGGTGTCCGAGCTGATCGCGCTCTCCCGGCTCACCGGGGCCGAGCGGCTGCCCGAGCTCGCCGAGGTCGACGTCGACGACGTCGTCGGCGAGGCACTCGCCCGCAGCCGCAACTCGGCCGAGTCGCACGGGGTCGAGATCATCGCCGACCCGCGGTCCGGACTGGTCGTCGACGGGGACCGGACGTTGCTGGTCACCGCACTGACCAATCTCGTCGAGAACGCGATCGCCTACTCACCGGCCGACTCCTCGGTGTCGGTGAGCAGGCGCGCGGTCGACGGCTCGGTCGAGATCGCCGTCACCGACCGCGGGATCGGTATCGCCCCCGAGCACCAGCAGCGGGTATTCGAACGCTTCTTCCGGGTCGACCCGGCCCGGTCCCGGGCCACCGGTGGGACCGGGCTCGGCCTGGCGATCGTCAAGCACGTCTGCGCCAACCACGGCGGCGAGGTGCGGCTGTGGAGCCGCCCCGGCACCGGATCGACCTTCACCGTGCGGCTGCCCGCCCGGCTCGGGTTCGCCGGTGCGGAACCCGCCCCCCAGACCGCGACAACCGGAGGATGAGATGACCAGGGTGCTGATCGTGGAGGACGAGGAGTCCTTCGCCGACCCGCTCGCGTTCATGCTGCGCAAGGAGGGCTTCACCACGGCCGTCGCGGTGAACGGCAACGACGCGCTGTCCGAGTTCGACCGCAACGGCGCCGACATCGTGCTGCTGGACCTGATGCTCCCCGGGATGAGCGGCACCGACGTCTGCAAGGCGCTGCGCTCCCGCTCCGCCGTCCCGGTGATCATGGTGACCGCCCGGGACAGCGAGATCGACAAGGTGGTCGGGCTGGAGCTGGGCGCCGACGACTACGTCACCAAGCCGTACTCGGCGCGCGAGCTGATCGCCCGGGTGCGCGCCGTGCTCCGGCGTGGCGGCGAGGGTGCCGGGGAGACCGAGGGCGGCAGCGGGGTGCTGGAGTCCGGTCCGGTCCGGATGGACGTCGAGCGGCACGTCGTGTCGGTGAACGGCGACGACGTCGCGCTCCCGCTCAAGGAGTTCGACCTGCTCGAGTACCTGCTCCGCAACGTCGGCCGGGTGCTCACCAGGGCCCAGCTGATCGACCGGGTGTGGGGCGCCGACTACGTCGGCGACACCAAGACCCTCGACGTCCACGTGAAGCGGCTGCGCTCCAAGGTCGAGGACGATCCCTCGGCCCCGAAGCACCTGGTGACGGTGCGCGGCCTCGGGTACAAGTTCGACGTGTAACGGCACCGGGTCATGGGGTTGCCCGGGGGTCGATAACGGCTCGGTAACCTGTGCGCGTGCGACTGGCCGTCCTCGACGTGGGATCCAACACCGTGCATCTCCTGGTGGTGGACGCCCATCGTGGTGCCCACCCCAAGCCGATGTCCTCCGACAAGGACCAGCTCCGGCTGGCCGAGCACCTCGATCGCGGGGGTGCGCTGAGCAAGGAGGGGGTCAAGGCGCTGCTGGAGAGCGTGCACCGGGCCCGGGACACCGCGCGTGAGGCGGGCTGCGACGACCTGATGGCGTTCGCCACCTCCGCGCTGCGCGACGCCACCAACTCGGCCGAGGTGCTGGCGAAGGTGCAGCGGGAGACCGGCGTCGCGCTGGAGGTCCTGCCCGGTGAGGACGAGGCCCGCTGGACCTTCTTCGCCGTCCGCCGCTGGTGCGGCTGGTCCGCCGGGCGGCTGCTGGTGCTCGACATCGGCGGCGGGTCGCTGGAGATGGCCGTCGGCCGCGACGAGACCCCGGACGTCGCCGCGTCGCTGCCGCTGGGCGCCGGCAGGCTGACCCGCGACGCGTTCACCGCCGATCCGCCGCCGCGGGCCGAGGTGGCGGCGCTGACCGAGCGGGTCCGCGACGAGATCGCCCCGGTCGCCGCGCGGCTGCGTGAGGCGGGCCGGCCGGACCGGGCCGTCGGGACGTCGAAGACCTTCCGGACACTCGCCCGGCTCGCCGGGGCGGCGCCGTCCAGCGCCGGGCCCCGCGCGCACCGCACCCTCACCTCGCTCGGGCTGCGTCAGCTGTCCGCGTTCGTGACCCGGATGTCCGGGCCGGATCTCGCCGAGCTGGACGGGGTGAGCGCCAGCCGGGCGCACCAGCTGGTGGCCGGGGCGGTCGTCGCCCAGGCCGCGATGGACGCGCTCGGTGTCACCGAGCTCGACATCTGCCCGTGGGCGTTGCGCGAGGGTGTAATCCTGCGTCGCTTCGACATGCTCGACGGAACGAACGGGGACGACCGCTCGGCGCAGACTTCCGGGGGCGGACTTGGACCCTTGACAACACACAGGGCACGGTGGTCGTGATGAGTGTGGACAGCGCGGGATTCGGAGAGCCGCGCCAGCGGACGGTTGCCGAGCTGCTGGCGGCGAACGGCGGCTCCCAGAGTGGGCGCCGCCGCCGTCGCCGTGCCTCGGAGGACGACGAGCCGGGCGGCGCCCCGGCACCGGGGCCGGGAGGCGGCGCGCCCGCGGCACCCCCCGAGCAGGGGCCGCCACGTGGCCCCGCGGGCGGGGACCGGATGCGTCCGCCCGCGCCGCTCGCCGAGCACCCGTCGTTCCCGTCCGCCCGCCGGCCCGATCAGGCGGAGGGTCACGGCCGGCCGGGCGCCCCCGGCGGCCGGCGCGGCGAGCCGTTCGTGCCCAACGGGAACGCACCCAACGGGAGCCACCGCGGCCCGGCCAACGGCGCCGGCCCGGACGGGCATCCGCCGCAGGCCTTCGCCCCGGGGAACCGGCCGAACGGCCACCCGCCCGAGGTGCACCGTGGCGGTCCGCCGCCCGGATACGGCGGTCCGAACGGCGCCGGCCGCCCCGACGAGGCGTACGGCCGCCCCGGCCGCCCGGACGACGGCCCGCCCCAGCAGCCCGGCCGCCCCGGCCGGCCGGCCGACGGTGCCCCGCAGGCCTACGCCGCCCGTCCCGGCGATGGCTCGGATTCCTACCCCGACTCCTACGCTGACTCCTACGGCGGCTACCCGGACGAGATCCCGACCAGCAGGCTGGGTGCCCGCCGCCCGGCCACCGACACCGACGACGACGGCGGCCCGCCCACCCAGTTCGGCGCGCCCCCGCTCGACGACGGCCCGCCGACCGGCGCCTACGACCCGTTCGTCGACGACCGGGACGACGCCTTCGACGGTGGCCGCACCGGCGTGCTCGCCCCGGAACGCCGGGACCTGTGGGACGACGCCCCCGAGGAGCACGACCCGCAGTCGTCCGAGCACGACGACCCGGGCGACGAGCCGGACGACGGCGCCCCGCGCGGCCGCCGCGGCAGGCGCCGCGATCCCGAGGAGCACGACGACCTCGACGGCGCCCAGCCGCCGGCCGGTCTGGACGACGCGGCCGCCGCGGGAGCGGCGGGCACCGGCCAGGCCTGGGCGGTCGTCATCGCGCAGTGGATCGGCGGTGCGGTCGCCGGCGCCGCGATCTGGGTGCTGTTCCGGTTCCTCTGGTTCTCGTTCCCGATCGTCGCGCTGGCCTCCGCCGTGGTGCTCACCGTCGGGCTGGTGCTCGGCGTGCGGGCCCTGCTGCGCAACGACGACCTCAAGACCACCCTGTTCGCGGTCCTCGTCGGCCTGCTGCTGACGGTGTCCCCGGCGCTCCTGGTGCTGTTGGACAGGTAACGATGAGCGACGGAGAGGCGACTCCACGGATTGTGGCACCGTCTTTCCGTCTGCCCGCACCCGCCGACTCCTCCATCCCTCCGGTCCTGCTGTCCACCGCGTCGGTCTATCCGGAGGGTGTCGCAGCGGCCTTCGAGATCGCCGCCGATCTGCACTACGACGGCGTCGAGCTGATGATCTGGACCGACCCGGTCAGTCAGGACCCGCGCGCCGTCGAGCGCCTCGTCCAGCGGCACGGAGTCCCGGTCACGGCGGTGCACGCGCCGTGCCTGGCCGTCACCCAGCGGGTGTGGGGGGCCGATCCGGTGCACCGGCTCCGCCGCACCGTCGAGGTCGCGGCGCGGCTCGGCGCCCGGACCGTCGTGGTGCACCCGCCGTTCCGCTGGCAGCGCCGTTACGCGGGGGTGTTCGCCGACGAAGTCGCCCGGGCGAAGGAGTTCCGCGGGGTCACGCTGCCGGTGGAGAACATGTTCCCGGTGACCCGCGGCGGGATCAGCACGGTCCCCTACGCGCTCGGCCACGACCCGACCGATATCGGGTTCGGCGCCTACACCCTCGATCTCTCGCACACCGCCGCCGCAGGCGTGGACGCGCTCGCCCTGCTCGACCGGATGGGCGACGACCTCACCCACCTGCACCTGACCGACGGCTCGGGCGCCCCGAAGGACGAGCACCTGGTCCCCGGGCGGGGCGCGCAGCCGTGCGCCGAGGTCTGCCAGCGGCTCGCCGACAACGGATTCGCCGATCGCGGCGGCACGGTCGCGCTCGAGGTGTCGACCCGGCGCTGCCGGACCCGGCAGGATCGGGTCGGGCTGCTCGCCGAGTCGCTGCTGTTCGCCCGCCTGCACCTGGCGCAGACCGGCCGTCCGGCGCCGGTCGCGGCCGGTAGTCGCTGAGATCTCCTTACTCGTCGGTAACCGGCGGGTTAGCCTGGTCGCCATGAGCAGCTCCACGCTCCGCACCGGACGCCCCTTCGCCGAGGCCCGGGTGCTGGACGATCTCGGTGACGGCCGGTTCCGCGCACGCCTCGACGAGGTCTGGGCGGTCGGCACCAAGGCCTTCGGCGGGCTGCTGATGGTGCTGATGGCGCAGGCCGCACTGGCCCGGCTCCGGGCCGATCTCCCGGCCGGTGCCCCCGATCCCGATCCGCTCGCCGTGTCGGTGGACTTCCTGCGGGCTCCCGACCTGGGGCCGGTCGAGCTGACGGCGACCCCGCTCAAGATCGGGCGCACGATCTCGTCGGTCGCGGTGCGGCTGGAGCAGAACGACAGGCTGATGCTGCACGCCACCGTCACCGCGGGCGTGCTGCCCGACGGCGAGCCGAGCTGGGAGACCGCCGCCGAGCTCGGCCCCGAGCCGGACGCCGATGCGCTGGACCCGGCACAGGCACAGGGCGAGGCCCGCGGGCTCGCCGCTGCCTGCGACCTGCGGTACCCGGCGACGGCGCTGCCGTTCCTGCGGGGCGAGACCGGACCGCCGGAGATGGCGGGCTGGGTGCGGCCGCGCGGCGAGGAGCCGGACGTACTGTTCGCGCTGCTCGCCGGTGACATCCTGCCGCCGACCGTGTTCAACCTCGGCGGGGGGCCCGGCTGGGCGCCGACGGTGCAGCTCACCGCGCTGCTGCGGGGCCGCCCGGCGCCGGGCTGGCTGCGGGTGGTCTCCCGGTCCCGGACGGTCGCGGGCAGCCAGTTCGACGAGGACGTCACGGTCGTCGACGCGCGTGGACGGACCGTCTGCCAGGCCCGTCAGCTCGCACTGGCGCCGCTGGGGCGCTGACGGCGGCGCCTAGGGTGCTGCCCATGAGTTCGAGGATCGCGGTACTGGGTGGCGGGCGGATCGGCGAGGCGCTGCTCGGCGGGTTGCTGGCGGCCGGGCGGGAACCGGGCGACCTGGTCGTCGCGGAGAAGTTCCCGGCCCGCGCCGAGGAGCTGTCCGGGGCGCTCGGGATCACGGCCGCTCCGGTGGCGGACGCGGTCCGCGGGGCCGCGACGGTGGTCGTCGCCGTCAAGCCGCAGGACGTCGTCGGGCTGCTCGGCGAGGTCGCCCCGGTGCTCGAACCGGGCGCGCTGGTGGTGTCGCTGTGCGCCGGGCTGCCGACCTCGCTGTTCGAGGGGGCGCTGCCGGGCGGGACCCCGGTCGTGCGGGTCATGCCGAACACCCCGATGCTGCTCGGTGCGGCGATGTGCGCGATCTCCGCGGGCGCCCACGCCGGCGACGAGCATCTCGCCGAGACCGAGGCCCTGCTCGGGACGGTCGGCGCGGTGCTGCGGATCGACGAGTCGAAGCAGGACATCGCCACCGCGGTCTCCGGTTCCGGTCCGGCCTACTTCTTCCTGGTCGCCGAGGCGATGATCGAGGCCGGGGTCGCGCTCGGCCTGACCCGGCCGGCGGCCACCGAGCTGACGGTGCAGACCGCGCTCGGTGCGGCCCGGATGCTGCGCGAGACCGGCGAGCACCCCGCGGTGCTCCGGGAGAACGTCACCTCCCCGGCCGGGACGACCGCGGCCGCGCTGCGCGAGCTGGAGCGGCACGGGATCCGGTCCGCCTTCGCCGACGCGGTCACCGCCGCGCACGACCGTTCCGTAGAGCTCGGCCGCAGCTGACCCTCCCCGACCGGGCCGACCTGCCGACCTGCAGGGCCGGCTGGCCGTCCGGGCCGAGGAAGCCGATTGCCCTCCGTATTCGCCCGATCAGCGCATCGGATGACGCAATGACACCCTGGCGCGCCGAGATGTGCCACGATTGGGCCACCCTCTGGCGGACCGATCGTCACAGCCGTCCCGGTAGACTGCATGCGCATCCCCCACCACCGGGCGTCCGGGGGCCCTTGTCGGGGGAGGAAGGCGGTGCTCGATGGTGGCGGAACGATCCGAGCCTCTGCGTCCGGCCCAGGTCCAGTTCCTGACCGTGGCCGAGGTCGCCTCGATGATGCGGGTGTCCAAGATGACCGTGTACCGGCTCGTGCACTCGGGCGAGCTGCCCGCTGCCCGGGTCGGCCGGTCGTTCCGGGTGCCGCAGCGAGCCGTGGAGGACTACCTCCGCAACGCGTACTTCGACGCGGGCTGAGTAGTCCCCCGTCCGGAGGGCGGTACCGGCCCCGGTAGACTGACGAACCGGCTGCCGACTCCCACCGGTCGCCCGTCCTGCGTGCGTATGCGTGGGCGGCCCGCTTCGAGGCCACCCGGTGGTGCGGTCGCGGGCGATCTGCGTCGATACAGGAGGAGCACCTATGGGCTCGGTCATCAAGAAGCGCCGCAAGCGGATGTCGAAGAAGAAGCACCGCAAGCTGCTGCGCAAGACCCGGGTGCAGCGCCGCAAGCTCGGCAAGTGACTCGCGCACCGGCCGCGTGCCCGCTACGGCGGGTACGCGGCCGGTGTCGTTGTGCGGTCTGATTCACCCACACGTCACACGTTTCGCATGCGCCGGCGAGTGCCCCGGACGGCGAGTCGGACTACCATCGGCCCCCGGCCCGGGAGATCGGTCGGAGCAGCGACGATGCTCGCCCGGCCCGGGGATCCGGGTCCGCCCGCCTGCCTGCACCGTCCGCCGCCGCCGTCGTCGTCGTGTGCAGCAGGCTCCGCCCGAGCCGGCACGCCCCAGCCGGCACCGCCCGGTGAGGTCCAGGGAGGTCGCTCCATGTCCCAGCCGACTCCGAACGTCGTGCTGGTCACCGGTGTGAGCGGGTTCCTCGGCGGACATCTCGCCGCCCGGCTGGCGGCGAACCCGGACATCGACCGGGTGCTCGGCGTCGACACCGTCCCGCCGCCACGCGACCTGCTGCGGCGGATGGGCCGGGCCGAGTTCGTCCGCGCGGACATCCGCAACCCGTTGATCTCGAAGGTCATCTCCACCGCAGGCGTCGACACCGTCGTGCACGCGTCGCTCTCCGCCAGCCCGGCGTCGTCGGGCGGACGGGCGACGATGAAGGAGATGAACGTCATCGGCACGATGCAGCTGCTCGCCGCGTGCCAGAAGGCGTCGACGGTGCGGCGGGTCGTGCTGAAGTCGACGACCGCGGTGTACGGCTCCAGCCCGCGCGATCCCGCCGTCTTCGACGAGGCGACCGGGCCGAAGGACCTGCCGTCCGGCGGCTATGCGAAGGACGCCGCCGAGATCGAGGGGTACCTGCGCGGTTTCAGCCGGCGCCGGCCCGATGTCACGACCACCGTGCTGCGGTTCGCCAACTTCATCGGGCCCCGGATCGACACCGTCCTGAGCCGCTACTTCGCGCTCCCCGTGGTGCCGACCGTGCTCGGCTACGACGCCCGGATGCAGCTGCTGCACGAGGAGGACGGGCTGGCCGTGCTGGAGCGCGCGGCGACCCACGAGCTCCCCGGCGTCTACAACGTCGCCGCACACGGGGTGCTGATGCTGTCGCAGGCGATCCGGCGGGCCGGGAAGATCGCCGTCCCGGTGCCCAGCACCGCGGTCAGCCCGGTCAGCCGGGTGCTGCGCGGCGCCCGGGTGGTGGACTTCTCACCGGAGCAGATGCGGTTCCTGAACTTCGGCCGGGTGGTGGAGCTGCGCCGGCTGATCGACGACTTCGGTTTCGAACCGCGCTGGACCACGACCCAGGCGTTCGACGACTTCGTGCGCGGCAAGGCCCTGCGGCCGGTGCTCGGGCAGGAACGGATCGCCACCGTCGAGCGCGGGCTGCTCGGCCTGGCCAGAGCGTTGCGCTGATCGTGTGGGCGGAGCGGACGACGTGCGCGGGCGGCGTGACAGGACAGGGAGCAACGGCATGACCGAGGCACGGGTGATCCCGATCAGGGGCGAGCGCGGCCCGGCCCGGGCGGCGCGCGGCGAGGAGCAGGTGCGACCGGCCGCCGTCCCGCCGGTACCGGAGACCGACGACGCCGAGGACCAGCCCGCCTGGGAGGCCGCGCTCGAGCAGGCGCTGGACTTCCTGCGTCGCCGGCTCGCCGGGGACTACCAGGTCGACGACTTCGGCTTCGACGCCGAGCTGACCGACGCGATGGTGCTGCCCGCGCTGCGCCCGCTCTACAAGCGCTGGTTCCGGGTGGAGACGATCGGCACCCACCACATCCCGGAGACCGGCGGGGCGCTGCTGGTCGCCAACCACTCCGGGACGCTGCCGCTGGACGCGGTGATGACGACCGTCGCCGTACACGACGACCACCCCGCACACCGCCACCTGCGCCTGCTCGGCGCCGACCTGATGTTCCGGCTGCCGGTCTCCGGCTCGCTGGCCCGCAAGTCCGGGGCGACCCTGGCCTGCAACCCGGACGCCGAGCGCCTGATGAGCTCCGGCGAGGTGGTCGCGGTGTTCCCGGAGGGCTTCAAGGGCATCGGCAAGCCGTTCCGCGACCGCTACAAGCTGCAGCGCTTCGGGCGCGGCGGGTTCGTGTCGGCCGCGCTGCGGACCGGCGTCCCGATCATCCCGTGCTCGATCGTCGGCGCCGAGGAGATCTACCCGAAGATCGGTGATCTGGCCCCGCTGGCCCGGCTGTTCGGCGCCCCCTACTTCCCGATCACCCCGACCTTCCCGCTGCTCGGCCCGGCGGGGCTGATCCCGCTGCCGTCGAAGTGGTACATCGAGTTCGGCGAGCCGATCCCGACCGATCGGCACTCGCCGGCCGACGCCGACGACCCGATGCTGGTCTTCAACCTGACCGACCAGGTGCGGGAGACCATCCAGCACACCCTGTACCGGCTGCTGTCCCAGCGCCGGAACGTGTTCCTGGGCTGACCGGGTGACCGATCGGCATCGGCCCGGCCCGCTGCGCTGGCTGTTCTACGCGGTGGGCGGGTCGCTCCCGGCCCGGTACCGGACCTGGGTGCTGCACGACACCACCTGCCGGACCTGGCACCTGCGCCACTTCGGCCGGACCGTGGTGATGCTGAGCGTGCTCTCGGTGCCGCTGATGCTGCTGGTCCCCGGGCCGCTGTGGCTGCGGCTGACCGCGGTCCTGCTCGGCTGGCTGGTGTCGCTGCAGTACGCGCTGTTCGTGATGGAGGAGTCGGTGGAGAACCGGGTGGTGAAGGCGGGCTACCCGGCCGGGACCGCCCGGGCCACCCGCGCCGAGGCGACGGCCGGGGAACGCGCGGAGGCGGCCCGCCGCTACGCGCAGCGCTACCGCGGCGACAGCTGACCCGGCGGGCCGGTACGCGCGTCTCGTGGGCCGCGCGGTGTCAGCGCTTGCGGTAGGCCATCCCGGCGGCGACCGCTCCGGCCAGCGCACCGGCACCCAGTACCGACGGCACGCCGATCCGGGCCGCCTTGCGCCCGGTACGGAAGTCGCGGATCTGCCAGCTCCGGGCCTTCGCGACGTCCCGGAGCTCCGAGTCCGGGTTCACCGCGACCGCGGTGCCGACCGCCGAGAGCATCGGGACGTCGTTCACCGAGTCCGAGTACGCGGTGCAGCGGCGCAGATCCAGGCCCTCGGAGGCGGCCAGCGCGCGGACCGCGTGGGCCTTCGCCGGGCCGTGCAGGATCTCGCCGACCAGGCGACCGGTGTAGAGCCCGTCCTCGGACTCGGCGACGGTCCCCAGTGCACCGGTCAGGCCGAGCCTGCGGGCGATGATCCGGGCGAGCTCGACCGGGGTCGCGGTGACCAGCCAGACCCGCTGGCCTGCGTCGAGGTGCATCTGGGCCAGCGCCCGGGTGCCGGCCCAGATCCGGTCGGCCATCAGCTCGTCGTAGATCTCCTCGCCGAGCGCGACCACCTCGGCGACCGGGCGCCCCGCGACGAACGACAGCGCGGTGTCCCGGTGCCCGGCGATACCGCCCTTGTCCTCGCGGCCCCCGATCCGGAACTTGAGCTGCTGCCAGGCGAACCCGGCCAGGTCGGAGGTGGTGAAGAACTTGCGGGCCGCGAGTCCACGGGCGAAGTGGAAGATCGACGCGCCGACCATCATCGTGTTGTCGACGTCGAAGAACGCGGCCGCGGTCAGGTCCGGCGGCGGGGCATCGGCATCCGGCGGTTGCTGATCCGCGCTCTCCGCCGCGATCGCCGCGGCGGCCGAGGCCTGGCCGGCACGCTGGGCCGGATCGAGGGCGGTCGCGCGTTCGAGTACGCCGGGCTCCTCGGCCAGCCCGGTCTCGCCACCGGTGCCGGTGGCGTCGACCCGAACCTCGTCGGGAACGGACCCGGGATCACTCACCACGGCGGCCTTCCTGATACGACGGCATCACGCGCCCCGCGGTACCCGGGCGCGGTCCCAGCCTACTGGTGGAACAGCGGAGCGGGCCCGGCCCGGCGGTGAGACGCCGGGACCGGACCCGCACGGGGGTGCCTCGGATCTCAGCCGATCGTCACCGGGCCGAGGCCGGGCAGCAACGGCGGGATCGTGATCGGCGGCAGCAGCCGGTCGTCCGACGGGGTCGACGACGAGCTCTCCGACGGCGACGAGCTGCTCGGCGAGCTGCTCGTCGACGGGCCGGAACCACCGAGCAGCGGCAGGCCGCTGTTCGGCTCACTGCTACCGCTGCCGGTGCTGGTCGGCGCCTCGGAGGTTCCGCTCCCGGGGCTCGACGTCTCCGGCTCGGTCGTCTCCGAGCTGGGTGCGCCGCTGCCGGAGGATGCGCCGGCGCCGTCCGGGGTGGCGGTCGCCGACTGGCGGGATGCGCCCGGAGCGGTACCGCTGCCGGTGCGGCACTCGCCGGGAACCGGGCCCAGGTCGTCGACCGTGCCGCCGCTGTCGGCGATGCAGCCGGTGTTCGCGCGCAGTGCCTCGGCCCTGGCGAGTACCCGGTCGAGCAGCTGGATCGCCTCGGCCGTCTCGGGACGGCTCTCGGCGGGCAGCTGCTCCTGCAGGCCGGTGATCCGGCCGGACTGGGCCGCGGCCCAGGTGCGCAGCTCCGCGAGCCGGGCCGCGTCGGACCCCTCGGCGCCGGCACCGGTCAGCATCAGCCTGCTGCCGGTGCTGGTGGCCCGGTCGAAGTCCTTCATGGCGGCGGCGACCGCGTTCGGCGACGGCGGCGTCGCCCGGGCGATCAGGTTCTCCAGCTCGTCCACCCGGGAGCGGGCGAGATCGAGCTGCCGGTCGGCCTCGGCCTGCTCGCCGACGGTGAAGACCCCGCCGACGCTTTCGCTGGCCCGCTTCACGCCGTACATGGCGTCACCGGGCAGCGCGTCCCGGCTGACCGTCGAGGTGACCCCGGCGATCACCGCGAGCGCGGCGAAACCGCCGACGATCACGCCGAAGCGCTTGCGCACGCTCGGCCTGCGCCGGTCCAGCATCCGCGGCGGCCGGCTGGTCTCGTCCCGGCCGGGTCCCGCGTCGGTGTCCCGGGCGGGGCCGGGCGCGGCGCCCGCGACCTGCTCGGGGTGATCGGGATGGTGGGTCGGAAGGACGTGCCGCCCGCGGCGCGGCCGCGTCTGGCGGGTGCCGGGGTCGTCGGACTCCGGCTGGTGCTCACCCGCCGAGCGGCGGGTCGAGACGGCCTCGTGGTCCAGGTCGTCGGCGATCGGCGGGCCGATCGGCGCGGTCAGGTCGGACCGGTCCAGGTGGTCCACCCGGTCCCCGGGGCGCCCGCCGAACGGGGACGCGGGGCCGGGCTGCTGGCCGACACCCTCCTGCGCCAGCACCTCGAACAGCCGCTGCCGCATCCGGGCCGAGGCGTGCGGGTCCGGTGAGAGGTCACGACGCGAGCGGTCCAGCGCGGCGGAGAGCGCGATCTCGTGCGCCAGCTCCTCCGACGCGGGCGCGCCCGCCGGGGCCCGGTCGACGTCGTCCCCGCCCCGGTGCCTGTCGTCCCATGCCCTCGGCATGCCGCCCGTCCTCACTGCAGTCTCGCGCTGCTCGTCGGCGCGTTCACAGCGCGCTGGTCTGCACAACGACCGACCGGCGCGGAGGTTACGGGGTCCAGACCGTTCACCGCATCGAGTAGTGCGTTCACCGCAGTGATCTGCGTCTGCTCTCCCGTTGCGGCTGTTCGGGCCGCATAGGCGCTCATCGCAGTCCGTCCGGGAGCAGCTGGGCCAGGCGGCGCACCGCCCGGTGCTGCAGGGCCTTCACCGCACCCTCGTTGCGGTCCATGAGCTCGGCGGTCTCGGCGACCGAGAGCCCGCGCAGGAAGCGGTACTGGATGCACTCGCGCTGATCGGGGTTCAGCTTGGCGATCGAGGCCAGCAGCTCGTCGTTGGTCGCCATGTCGAGGACCTGCTGCTCGGGGCCGCTGGTCGCCGGCGAGTGGTCGGCGATCTCCGAGGTGGTCTGCTCCAGCCGGTACCGGCTGGACTTCACGTAGTCGAAGATCAGGTTCCGGGCGATGGTGACGAACCAGGCGCCGATGTCACGGCCCTGGTAGCTGACCGAGGAGATCCGGCGGAGCGCACGGACGAAGGTCTCCTGGGTGACGTCCTCGGCGAAGGAGCGGTCGCCCATCCGGAACAGCACGTACCGGAAGACGACGTCGTGGTAGCGCTCGTACAGCTCGCCGAACGCGGCCGCGTCGCCCGCCTGGCAGGCCTCGACCAGCGCCCAGGAGCTGTTGGCGTCCTCCACGGCGCGGGCGGCCTCGTCGGCCGGGTCCTGCTCCGGCCGCGGCAGCCCCTGCGAGATCTGCGGTGCCCGCCGCGGTGACGGCATCTCCTGCTCGGTCCGGCCCGGGTGGCCCGGACGGGTGGCGGTGCCGCTCGTGTGATTGGCGGCCGGTCCGGCCGGGTAGTCGGCGGACCGGGAGTCGTGCGGGGGAGCGTCGAGGGGAGCGGACGCGATCGGCCCCGTCGGCGCGGACGGTGCAGAGGTCGCTGAAGTCACGGACACCTCCCCGTCCGGCTGGGGGCGGACGGCGTCGGGTCGGTCTCGAGCGGGATCGGGGGCCCGGTCGGGACGGACGGCTGGGTCGGGCGAATGGACGTGCTCTGCGGAACGTGGGGGGACGTTCTCGGGGCGTTCTCGGGGGCGGAACAGCCGCTGCGGTCGCATCGGCCGGGTCATGGATCCCGGTGATCCGGTCGCGGGACCGCCCGACGGGCGGCGCGGCACGGGGTACCCCGCGCCGTGCGGCGCGGCAGGCGCAGCGGGGCGCTGGCGACGAGCTGCATGCCACTCCCTCGGGTGAGTCGCGCGACGAACCGGCGGTTCACGCGTTGAACCTCGTGTAGCGGCGGAGCATAAACGTTGAGGCGGTGGCGCAATGCACTCGCCGCCTTTCACCGCGCCCCGTTCCGTCGAGCGGCCTGTTGGGCGCGGTCAGTGAACTGTTAGCTCAGCGTGTCCGAATCGACACGGTCCGTATGCGCGACGAGCGGTGCCGCCGCCGGGCGGTGTCCGGTCCCGGGGTTTGCCAGACTGGGTGACGTCGCGCACCGAGGAGGAAGACGTCCCGTGTCGAGTTCCCGTCCCGCACCAGCCCATCTCGCGGACCTGGTCTCCCGCAACGCAACCGAGCGCCCCGGACACGACGCCGTCCGTGATCTCTCCGGTGCCGCCCCGCTGACCCTGAGCTGGGCGGCCCTGGACGCAGCGGTCAGCGCGGAGGCCGCCCGGCTGCGGGCGGCCGGGGTGCGCCCCGGTGACCGGGTCGCGATCGGCCTGCCGGACGGCGCGGCCTACTGCGTCGCGGTGTTCGGCGCGTTGCGTGCGGATGCGATCGCGGTGCCGTTCGGCACCGGATCGGTGACCCGCGAGCTGGAGATCGTGTTCGAGCAGGCCGCACCGGTGGTCGTCGTCGCGGCGGCCGGTGACCGGGTCGCCGCGGGCTGCGCGCAGGGCTGCGGTGCCCGGCTGCTGCCGCCGCCGGACCCGGCGGCACCCGCGCCGGACGCCCCGGCCACGGGCGGGCCGGCCGATCCGGAGCGGGTCGCGCTGATCGTCTTCACCTCCGGGACCACCGGGCGGCCCCGCGGGGTACAGCTGACGCACCGCGCGCTGCTGGCGAACCGGGCGCAGGCGGCCGAGCTGCGGCCGGCCCCGGTGAACGGGGTCGACCGGGTGCTGCTGGCGCTGCCGCTCTACCACGTCTACGGGTTCGCGGCGGGATTGCTGCAGGTCTGCTGGATGGGCGCGACGGTCGTCCTGCCCGGCCCGTTCGACCCGGAACGGCTGCTGGCGACGGTGGTCGAGGAACGGGTGAGCGTGATCGCCGCGGTGCCGTCGCTGTTCCGTTCGTTGCTGGACCTGCGTGACGCCCCGGCCGAGGGCCCCGATCGGCTCCGCTCGGCGATGGGCGGGGTGCGGTTGTGCACCTCCGGCGGGGCGCCGCTGCCGTCGTCCTGGCTGGCGGACTTCCGGGGCGCGACCGGTCTGGAGCTGCACGAGGGCTACGGCCTGTCCGAGGGTGGCCCGGTGATCACGACCAACGACCTCGGCCGGCCGGCGAAGCCCGGATCGGTCGGGCGGCCGCTGCCCGGGATCGAGCTGCGGCTGGTCGACGCCGCCGGCCGTCCGCTCAGCGAACCCGAGCCGGAGCCCGAGCCCGACGAGCTCGAACTCGAGGTCGGCTCCGAGCCCGACGACGACACCGGGCTGATCGCGCTGCGCGGCCCCAACCTCTTCTCCGGCTACTGGCCGGACGGCTCCGGCGGGCCGGACGCCGACGGCTGGTTCACCACCGCCGACGTCGGCTACCTCGACGCCGACGGCGACCTGTTCCTGGTGGACCGTTCGTCGGACCTGGTCATCGTGAACGGGTTCAACGTCTATCCGCGCGAGATCGAGCAGGTCGTCGCCGAGCTGGACGCGGTCGCCGAGGTCGCGGTCGTCGGGGTGCCCGACGACCGCACCGGCGAGGCGGTGAAGGCCGTCGTGGTGGCGGTCCCGGGGGCCGGGCTGACCGTCGAGCAGGTCGACGAGCACTGCGCCGCCCGGCTGGCCCGGTTCAAGCGGCCCACGGTCGTGGCCTTCGCCGACGAGCTGCCGCGGACACCGACCGGCAAGATCGCCCGCCGGACACTGGCGCGGATGTGAGCGCCCGCGTGCGGCTGCTGACCCGGGCCGGCTGCCACCTCTGCGAGGAGGCCGCCGAGGTGCTGCGCCGGGTGTGCGCCGAGACCGGCACCGGATGGGACGTGCTGGACGTCGACTCCGATCCCGACCTGCGCGCCGAGTACGGCGACCAGGTCCCGGTGGTGCTGCTCGACGGGCGGGAGCACGACTCCTTCCGGGTCGACGAGGCGAGACTGCGGGCCGACCTGGCCGCCGGATGAGCCGGGGATGACGGCGGCGGCCCCGGCGGCGCGTCCCGGCCGGCTGCGCGCGACGTCGGCCGCCGTCGCCGCGGCCGCGCTCGGCGTCGGTGCCGGGCAGCTCGTCGCGTTGCTGACCGGGCCGGGTACCGGGCCGGTGGACGCGGTCGCCGGGCGGGTGGTCGCGCTGACCCCACCCGCGATCGCCGGGTTCGCGACGGTCGGGATGGGCCTGGGCAGCCGGGCGACCGTCGTCGCCGGGGTGCTGATCGTGCTGCTGGTCGCGGTCGCCGGGGCCGGGGCGCTGTCCGGGCGCTCGGACCGGCCGGGGACCGGCGGGCTGGTGGTGCTCGGCCTGCTGGCGGTGCTCGCGGCCGGGACGGGTGCCGGTGCCGGACCGCTGGACGTGCTGCCGGGGATCGTCGCGCTGGTCGCCGGGGTGAGCGTGTTCCGCAGGCTGCACCGCCTCGCCGCCCGGATCCCGGCCGGCCCGGTGCTGCCCGACGGGCGGCCGCTGCGCGAGTCGCTGACCCGTCGCCGGTTCCTGCGGGCGGCCGGCCTGGCCGGTGCGGGTGGGGCCGCCGCGGTGGCGGGCGCCGGGCTGCTCGCCCCGCGGCTGCCGTCCGGCCGGATCGGGCCGGCCCGGGACGCGCTCACCGCGCGGCTGCGGGCACTCGCCGCGGCGGGCCGGATCCCGCCTGCCCCGGCGGTGCCGGCCGGGGCGCAGTTCCCCGGCGGGACCGCGTTCGCGACGCCGGCCGCGGACTTCTACCGGATCGACACCGCCCTGCGGGTGCCCGCGGTGGATCCGGCGACGTGGGCGCTGCGGGTGCACGGGATGGTCGGCCGCGAGCTGCGGCTGACCCTCGACGACCTGCTGGAACGACAGCTCGTCGAACGCTGGGTGACGCTGTCCTGCGTCTCCAACGAGGTCGGCGGTGACCTGGTGTCGACCACCCGCTTCACCGGCGTCGAGCTGGCGCCGCTGCTCGCCGCGGCGTCCCCGGATCCGGCCGCCGATCAGCTGCTGTCGACGTCGGTCGACGGCTGGACGGCGGGCAGCCCCGCGTCGCTGGTGCTGGACCCGGCGGCCGGTGCGCTGCTCGCGGTGGCGATGGACGGCGAGGCGCTGCCGGTCGAGCACGGCTTCCCGGTGCGGATCGTGGTGCCCGGCCTCTACGGCTACGTCTCGGCGACCAAGTGGGTCACCGACATCGAGTTCACGACGTTCGCCGCGCGCGCCGACTACTGGCGGGTGCGCGGCTGGGCGCCGCCCGGGCCCACCGAGACGGCGTCCCGGATCGACTCGCCGGGGGCCTTCGCGAGCCTCCCGGCCGGCCGGGTCGTGGTCACCGGGGCGGCCTGGGCGGTGCCGCGCGGGATCTCCCGGGTGGAGGTCGGCGTCGGGGCCCCCGAGGGCGCCGGATGGGTGGAGGCCGAGCTCGGCCCGGTCCCGGCGGGCGGGGCGACCTGGCGGATGTGGCGGGCCGAGCTGGACCTGCCCGCGGGCGGGCACACGATCGTCTGCCGGGCGACCGATGGCGAGGGGATCGTGCAGACCGCGCAGCAGCGCTCGCCGCTCCCGGGGGCGGCGACCGGCCTGCCCGCGCGGCCGATCACCGTGACCTGACCTGTGCCGAGAGCTGTGTCACCCCCGAGCGGACCACCCGGGCCCGGGGTGTCACGGGCGCCGACGTCTCCGACCTCGCACGGTGAGCGGTTCGTGCCGGTCGATCACCGGTAGCTCCAGGTGAGCGGCCGCATCGAGCACGATCCGGACCAAGATCGCAACTTTGTGCGGGCCTTCACAAGCGGCTACCGTGGATTTTCGTCGCCCGGCCCGGTGACCTCGCGCCATCGGGCCTGCCCGAGCGCGCACCGTCCGGTCGTCGTACCGGCCGGGCCGTGGTCCGGGCTCGGCGACCGTGCTCCTGCGTTGCAGGGGTGCGGCCAGCACATTCTCGACCGGAGCACGATCAGTTTCGATGACCGACCGTCCGCGGACAACCCCCCGTGTACCGGACGAGCGCCGGAACGGCACCGCGCCCCGCCCGCCCGAGACCGACGCCGGAGGAGGAAGGCCCGTGAGTCTGCGGCCCGACACCGGTGCTCCGTCCGGCGCCGAGGCCGACGGTGAACGCCCGGTGCGCCCGGTTCCCGAGGCCACCGTCTCCCGGCTCGCCGTCTACCTGCGGGTGCTCGGCGAGCTGCGTGAGCAGGGCGTCGAGACGGTCTCCTCCGAGGAGCTCGCGGGTGCGTCCGGGGTCAACTCGGCGAAGCTCCGCAAGGACCTCTCCTACCTGGGCTCCTACGGCGTCCGCGGGGTCGGCTACGACGTCACCTCGCTGCAGGGCAGGTTGCAGGGCGAGCTCGGTATGGACCACCGGCAGTCGGTCGGCCTGGTCGGGGTGGGCAACCTCGGCCAGGCGCTCGCCGGGTACGCCGGGTTCGCCGGCCGCGGGTTCCCGGTCAGCGCCCTGTTCGACGTCGAGCCCGATCTGGTCGGCATCGAGATCAACGGCATCCGGGTCCGGCACGTCCGCGAGATCCCCGAGGTGTGTGCCGCCCACGGCGTCACGATCGGGATGATCGCGACCCCCGGACCGGCCGCGCAGAACGTCTGCGACCTGCTCGTCGAGGGCGGCGTGCAGTCCATTCTCAACTTCGCTCCGGTACTGCTTCAGGTGCCGGACGACGTCGAGGTCCGCAAGGTCGACCTGTCGGTCGAGCTCCAGGTCCTCGCGTTCCACGTGGCCCGGCGGCACATCGCCGGCGACGTGGCGATCCCGGCGGACACCCCCGACGGGGCCGCCGGCGCAACGGGCGAGACGAACGGATCGGTGGTGTCCCCGCGATGAGCGTCCTCGTGGTCGGCCTGTCGCACCGCAGCGCGCCGGTCGAGGTGCTGGAGCGCCTCGCGGTGGCGCCGGGCGACGTGCCCAAACTACTCGAGGAGATGCTCGATCGAGCGCACGTCGAAGAGGCGGTACTGCTCTCGACCTGCAACCGGATCGAGGTCTGTGCGGTCGTGGACGCGTTCCACGGCGGCCTCGGCGACGTCACCGACGTGCTCGGCAGCTATGCCGGGTTCCCGATCGGTGAGCTGTCGGACCATCTCTTCGTGCACTACGCCGGCTCGGCAGTCCAGCACATGTTCCAGCTGGCGGCGGGCCTGGACTCGATGGTCGTGGGGGAGTCGCAGATCCTCGGCCAGCTCCGCGGGGCCTACGCCACCGCGGACGAGTCCGGCTCGGTCGGCAAGGTGCTGCACGAGCTGGTGCAGCAGGCGCTGCGGGTCGGGAAGCGGGTGCACGCCGGAACCGGGATCGACGAGGCGGGCGCCTCGATCGTCTCCGAGGCGCTGCGTGACGCCGATCGCGAGCTCGGCGGCACCGGTCTGGACGGGGCGCGTGCCGTCGTCGTCGGGGCCGGCGCGATGGGCGCGCTCGCGGCGGCGCACCTGCGCCGTGCCGGGGCGTCCGAGATCGTCGTGCTGAACCGGTCGGCCGAGGGCGCCGAGCGGCTCGCGGAGAAGGTGCGCGAGCAGGGCACCGCGGCGCGTACGGCGCCGCTGGACTCGTTGACCGACGAGCTGCGCTCGGCGGACCTGCTGCTGGCCTGCACCGGGGCGATCGGGCACGTGGTGCACGCCGACCCGGTCGCCGAGGCGCTGTCCGGCGGGCGGTCGCGGCCGCTGGTCGTCTGTGACCTGGGGCTCCCGCGCGACGTCGATCCGGCGGTGGGTGAGCTGCCCGGCGTCCGGATGGTCGACCTGGTGACCCTGCAGCGCAGGCTGCTCGACGTCTCCGACGACGCCGCCGGTGGCTCGATCGCGCTGGCCCACCGGATGGTCGAGGCGGAGGCCCAGCAGTACCTGGCCGGGCAGCGCTCGGCCGAGGTCACCCCGACCGTGACGGCGCTGCGCCGGCGCGCCTCCGAGGTCGTCGACGCCGAGCTCCTGCGCCTGGACTCGCGCCTGCCCGACCTGGACGGGCGGGTCCGTGAGGAGCTCTCGCGGACCGTCCGCCGGGTCGTCGACAAGCTGTTGCACACCCCGACGGTGCAGGTCAAGCGCCTGGCCGAGGGGCCGGACGGGGACAGCTACGCCGCCGCGCTGCGCACCCTGTTCGAACTCGACCCGCAGGCGGCCGCCGCGGTCGCCGCCCCGGTCCGCGGCACCGACGCGACCGTGGACGGCACCGACGTCACGGCCGCGCTGAACGCCCCGCTCGACCGCACGCCGTCGATCGGGTCCCGTCCCCCGGAGCAGATCTCGTGAGCGTTCTGAAGATCGGGACGCGCCCGTCGAAGCTGGCGGTCGCGCAGTCCACCACGATCGCCGACCGGCTGATCGCCGCCGGGCACCCGTGCGAGCTGGTCACGATCTCCACCAGTGGTGACCGCTCGTCGGCGCCGATCCCGCAGCTCGGGGTCGGGGTGTTCGTGTCCCAGCTGCGCGACGCGCTGTACGCCGGCGAGATCGACGTGGCCGTGCACTCGTACAAGGACCTGCCGAGCGCGCAGCCCGACGGGTTGACGGTCGCGGCCGTCCCGGTGCGTGAGGACGTCCGGGATGCGCTGGTCGGCAACGGCCGGGTGCTGGGGGAGCTGGGCCGTGGGGCCAGGGTCGGGACCGGGTCGCCGCGCCGTACCGCGCAGCTGAACGCGCTCGGCCAGGGGCTCGAGGTGGTGCCGATCCGGGGGAACGTGGACACCCGGATCGGGAAGGTCCGGTCCGGTGAGCTGGACGCGGTGGTCATCGCCGCGGCCGGGCTGCGCAGGCTGGGCCGCATCGACGAGGCGGACGAGCTGATCGATCCGCTGCAGATTCTGCCGGCACCCGCTCAGGGGGCGCTCTCCGTCGAGTGCCGTTCCGGCGACACCGATCTGATCGCGGTGCTGGCCGGGGTGCTCGACGACGCGGCCGTCCGGGTCGCCGTCACTGCCGAGCGGGCGGTGCTGGCCGGGCTGGACGCGCGCTGCGACACCCCGGTCGGGGCGCTGGCCGAGGTCGTCTCCGATCTCGACGACGACGGCCGGGCGGTGGACCGGCTGTCCCTGCGCGGAGCGCTGGGGATCGGGGACATCGGGGTGGGCGACGTGGTACGCGCGTCGGCCACCGGAGACATGGACGACGCAGAGAAGCTCGGGGCCGCGGTCGCGCACGAGCTTCTCGACCTGGGAGCCGAGGACCTGCCCCCCGCAGGTGCCGGTGGTCCCGCAAACCGCTGATTCGGGAGTTTCTTGAAATGACAGGACCTGCCAACACCTCGGGGCGGATCGCCTTCGTGGGCAGCGGACCGGGGGACCCGGCGCTGCTCACCGTGCGCGCCAGGGATGTTCTCGCCGGCTCGCCGCTGGTGATCACGGACCCGGACGTACCGGAGGGCATCCTCGCGCTCGCCGCCGACGGCGCCGAGGTGCGCCCGGCGGTCGGCCAGCCCGCCGACATCGCGAGTGACCTGCTGGCGGAGGCCGGCCAGGGCCGTTCGGTGGCCCGGCTGGTCTCCGGTGATCCGCTCACCAACGACGCGGTGGTGGCCGAGGCGCTCGCCGTCTCGGCCTCCGGGACGGCGTTCGACGTGGTGCCGGGCGTGCCCGCCTCCACCGCGGTGCCGGCCTACGCCGGTGTCGCGCTGGGCTCCGCGCACGTCGAGGCCGACGTGCGGGCCGGCGTCGACTGGGCCGCGCTCGCCGCCAGCCCGGGACCGGTCGTGCTGCACGCCACCAGTGCGCTGCTGGCCGACGTCGCGTCCGGGTTGTCCGCCCAGGGCGTGCCCGCGGAGACCGCGGTCGCGATCACCGCCGGTGGCACCACGTCCACCCAGCGGACGATCTCGTCGTCGATCGGCAAGCTGGCCGGCGACGGCAGCGACCTGGAGGGCGCGCTGGTGCTGACCGTCGGCGACGCCGCCGGTCGCCGCGGTGAGCTGTCCTGGTGGGAGTCGCGCGCGCTGTACGGCTGGCGGGTGCTGGTGCCGCGGACCAAGGACCAGGCCGGCGTGATGAGCGAGCGGCTGCGCATGCACGGTGCGATCCCGGAGGAGGTGCCGACGATCGCCGTCGAGCCGCCCCGGTCGCCCGCGCAGATGGAGCGCTCGGTGAAGGGCCTGGTCGACGGCCGCTACCAGTGGGTCGTGTTCACCTCCACCAACGCGGTGAAGGCCGTGTGGGAGAAGTTCGCCGAGTTCGGCCTGGACGCCCGCGCGTTCTCCGGCGTGAAGATCGCCTGCGTGGGCCGCTCCACCGCGGAGAAGGTCCGCGAGTTCGGCATCGAGCCGGAGCTGGTCCCGGACATCGACGAGGCCCAGTCGTCCACCTCCGAGGGGCTGCTGGAGATCTTCCCGCCGTACGACGACGTGCTGGACCCGGTCGACCGGGTGCTGCTGCCGCGCGCCGACATCGCCACCGAGACGCTGTCCGCCGGGCTGCAGGAGCGCGGCTGGGAGGTCGACGACGTGACGGCCTACCGGACCGTCCGTGCGGCCCCGCCGCCCGCGCCGATCCGTGAGGCGATCAAGACCGGCGGGTTCGACGCGGTGTGCTTCACCTCGTCGTCGACGGTGCGGAACCTGGTCGGCATCGCCGGCAAGCCGCACGCCCGCACGCTGGTCGCCTGCATCGGCCCGGCCACCGCCGAGACGGCCCGCGAGTTCGGTCTGCGGGTCGACGTGCAGCCCGAGGAGGCCCGGGTCCCGAGCCTGGTCGACGCGCTGGCGAGCCACACGGCCAAGCTGCGCGCCGAGGGCAACCTGCCGCCGCCGAAGAAGGTCAAGGCGCGCCGCCGCTGAGCGGCGCATCGGCACAGCCGCTGAGCGGCGCATCGGCACAGCCGCTGAGCGGCGAGTCGATACAGCCGCTGAGCGGCGAGTCGATACAGCCGCTGAGCGGCTCGCGTGTGATGTCACGGCCCCGTCTCCCACCTCGGTGGGGGGCGGGGCCGTCGCCTCATGCGGCGGCGGCCTTCACCAGGGTCCGCAGGCACATCTCGCGGGTCTCCCGGGGGCTGCGCCCGGCCGGTTCGGGGAGGTAGAAGGCGGCGAACAGGCCGCACCAGATGTGCCCGGCCAGCCAGTCGGCGTCGAGCTCGCGGTCGATGGTGCCGTCGGCGTGGCCGCGGTGCACGATCCCGGCGACGAGCCTGTCCTCCTCGTTGTCGGCGGCGTCCTCCTCGGTGATCTCGCCGCGCATCCACCAGGCGAAGACCTCGCGCGCGTCGATCATCTCGCCGCAGAGCCGGGTGTAGGCCTCGAGGCCGGTGCCGTCGTCGGGGCGGGAGCGGCGGATCGCGTCGGCGTACTCGCCGACGACGAACGAGTCGACCGCGGCGGCGAGGGTGGCCCGGTCCGGGTAGTAGCGGTGCAGCGTGCTCCGCGCGACGCCGGCGGCCTCGGCGACCTCGCCGAGTGCGGCGCCGGGATTGCCGGACAGCACCTCGATGGCGGCGCGGAGGATCGCCCGCCGGGTCCGCTCCTTCGTGGGGCTCTCCTGCTCCTCGACCGTCACGTAGCGACCATAACAAATAACTCATGTGCGAAATTGGGACAGTTGTGTCTTACTTGAAGGCATGACTGTCGTGACCGAACCTCCTTCCCGGATCGGGATCCTGTGGGACCACGCCCGCCCGCACCTACCGACGCTGGTGTTCGGTCTCGTTCTGGCGCTCGCCGGATCGGCGATGGAGCTGGCGAGCCCGCTGGTGACCAAGTGGGTGCTCGACACGGTCGCCGACGGCGGGTCCCTGTCCGGGCCGGTGCTGCTGTTGATCGGGCTGCTCGTGGTCGGCGCCGGCATCACCTGGTGGCAGTGGGTCGTGCTCGGGACGCTCGCCGAGCGGATCGTCTACGACGCCCGCGAGAACATGATCGTCCGCTACCTGCGGGCCAAGGTGCTCCCGCTGCTGGCCCGCCCGGCGGGGGAACTGGTCACCCGGGTCACCTCGGACACCGTGCTGCTGCGCGAGGCGGCGTCGTCCAGCCTGGTCGGGCTGCTCAACGGCGCGGTGATGCTGGTCGGGTCGCTGGTGCTGATGACCGTCCTCGACCCGATGCTGGCGCTGGTGACGTTCGGGGCGACCGCGGTCGTCGTCGTCCTGTTCTCGGTGCTGCTGCCCGCGATCGCGACCGCGCAGGAGCGGGCCCAGGGCGCGCTGGGTGACCTGGGCGGTTCGCTGGACGGGACGCTGCGCGCGGTCAAGACGGTCAAGGCGGCCGGCGTCGAGGACACGGCGCAGGACCGGCTGGTCGCACACGCCGCGGACGCGCGCCGGTTCGGCGTGCGGGCGGTGCGCCGGGAGGCGCTGGTCTGGACGATCGCCTGGGCCGGCCTGCAGGCCGCGATCGTGCTGATCCTCGGGGTCGGGGCGTGGCGGGTCGCGGCCGGCGAGATGAGCGTGTCGACGCTGGTCGCGTTCCTGCTGTACGCGTTCGGGCTGATGGGGCCGATCATGGAGCTCAGCCAGAACCTGAGCACGCTGCAGTCCGGGATCGCGGCGGCCGGCCGGATCCGGGAGGTCCGGGCGCTGGAGTCGGAGCCGGCCTCCGACGGATCCGGTCCCGCTCCGGCGGCCACCGGCGGGGTCGAGCTGCGGGGTGTCGACGCCCGGTATCCGGGTGCGGCCGAGCCTGCGGTGCGCGGGCTGGATCTGGTCGTGCCGGACCGTGGGCACGTGGCGGTGGTCGGGCCGTCCGGCGCCGGGAAGACGACGCTGCTGTCGCTGCTGCTGCGCTTCGTCGATCCGGAGCGCGGCGAGCTGCTGCTCGGCGGGGTGCCCTACGCCGAGCTGGACGCGCACCGGGTGCGCAGGCACTTCGCCTACGTCGAGCAGGAGACGCCGGTGGTCCCCGGGACGATCCGGGAGAACCTCACGCTGGCCGTCCCGGACGTCTCCGAGGAGCGGATCGCCGAGGTGCTGCGCAGCATCCACCTCGATGCCGTGGTCGCGGACCTGGAGCTCGGCCTGGACACGCCGCTGTCGGACACCTCGGTCTCCGGTGGGCAGCGGCAGCGGATCGCGCTGGCCAGGGCACTGCTCGCCGAGCCGCGGGTACTGCTGCTCGACGAGGC
Organism: Pseudonocardia autotrophica; assembly: GCF_003945385.1. Taxonomy (NCBI): domain Bacteria; kingdom Bacillati; phylum Actinomycetota; class Actinomycetes; order Pseudonocardiales; family Pseudonocardiaceae; genus Pseudonocardia; species Pseudonocardia autotrophica. The sequence goes on along the minus strand of NZ_AP018920.1, from coordinate 6,428,238 downwards.
GACCGCCCAGGTCGACGGGCTCACCGAGGTGGCGATCCAGACCGTCGTGCGGGCGCAGGCGCAGCGCGGTGCGGTGGTGACCGTGGCGCACCGGCTTTCCACGGTGCTCGACGCCGACGAGATCATCGTGATGGAGGCGTCCCGGGTCGTGGCCCGGGGCACGCACGCCGAGCTGCTGGGGACCAGCGATCTCTACCGGGGCCTGGTGGAGGCGCTGCGGATCCGGACCGACGCCGCCCCGGTGGGCTGACCCGGCCGGGGACGGCGCCCGGCCGGGGGCGCTCTACCCTGGGTCAATGGCTTTCCCGGCGCAGCGTCCCCGCCGCCTGCGGACCACCCCCGCGATGCGGCGGATGGTCTCCGAGACCGAGGTGCGACCCCGGCAGCTGGTGCTGCCGATGTTCGTCCGCGAGGGCGCCACCGAGCCGGTGCCGATCTCGTCGATGCCCGGCGTCGTCCAGCACACCCGGGACAGCCTGCGCAAGGCGGTCGCGCAGGCGGCGTCGGCCGGCGTCGGCGGGGTGATGCTGTTCGGCGTCCCGCAGGTGCACGACGCGACCGGCTCCGGCGCCGTCGACCCGGAGGGGATCCTGAACGTCGCGCTGCGCGATGTCCGCGACGAGGTCGGCGACGATCTCGTCGTGATGTCGGATCTCTGCCTGGACGAGTTCACCGACCACGGTCACTGCGGTGTGCTGGACGCCGACGGCCGGGTCGACAACGACGCCACCCTCGACGTGTACGCCCGGATGGGCGTCGAGCAGGCCCGCGCCGGGGCGCACCTGGTCGGGCCGAGCGGGATGATGGACGGCCAGGTCGGCGTCATCCGGGAGGCGCTGGACGAGGCCGGGTTCGCCGACACCGGGATCCTCGCCTACACCGCGAAGTACGCCTCGGCCTTCTACGGGCCGTTCCGGGAGGCGGTGAACTCGCAGCTGCGCGGTGACCGCAAGACCTACCAGCAGGACGGCGGCAACGCCCGCGAGGCGCTGCGCGAGCTGGCGCTGGACCTCGACGAGGGCGCCGACATGGTGATGGTCAAGCCCGCGCTGGCCTACCTGGACGTGCTGGCCAGGGTGGCCGACGTCGCGGACGTACCGGTCGCGGCGTACCAGATCTCCGGTGAGTACGCGATGATCGAGGCCGCGGTGGAGCGGGGCTGGCTGGAGCGGGAGCGCACCATCCTGGAGACGGTCACCTCGATCCGCCGGGCCGGCGCCGACGTGATCCTCACCTACTGGGCTACCGAGGTCGCGGGCTGGCTGGACCGGTAGTGGAGCGACACCACCTGCCCGCGGTACCGCCGAACGTGGCAAACCGGACACCCGTCCGGCTACCGTGGTGGGCGTGAGCAACAACCCCGGCGAGCAGGGCGCGCCCCAGTACTACCGGCCCGGCCCGTCGACCGGGCACTACCCGCAGTACCCGCAGAACCCGTACCCGAACGGCTGGACCCCGGCCGCCGCGCCCGCCCCACAGGCGCATCCGCAGCCGCAGCCGCATCCACAGCCACATCCGCAGGCACATCCACAGGCACAGGCGCAGCCCGGCCCGCAGTGGAACACCGGGAGCGCGCCGCAGGGCTGGGGTCAGCCGCCGGCGGGCCTCGCTCCGGGCGGGACGACACCGGTCGCCCGGCCGCGGCAGGTGGTCACCGCGCTGATCCTGCTGATCGCGGCGGCGCTGCCGTTCGTGCTGATGGGCGCCGCCGCGATGGTCGCCCAGGTCGATCAGGCGACCCTGGACCAGGCGGGCGTCCCGCGGGCCGAGCTCGATGCGGTGATGGCGCAGGCCGGCGTGACGATGGAGCAGCTGACCCAGCTGGTCCGGGTGATGGGCGGGGTGTTCCTGGTCCTGGCGCTGGTCTACGCGGCGCTCGCGGTGGTCGCGTTCCTCGGCCGGCCGGGTGCGCGGCTCGCGCTGGCGGTGCTCACCGCGGTCTACGGGCTGCCGCTGCTGCTGCTGATGGCGCCGACCATCCCGGTGTTCGCGGTCGCGATCCTGGCGATCTCCTCGGCCGGGGTGGTGCTGCTCTACGGGCAGGCCGCGCGGGAGTGGTATGCGTCGCGCAAGGTCGGGGCCGCACGGCGCGCCGGGTGACGGCTGGGAGACTGGCCGGGTGAGCAGCGCGCAGAACCTCGAGCCGAAGGAGTCCGCCCGCCTCTTCGAGCGGGCGGCCGAACTGATCCCGGGCGGGGTGAACTCCCCGGTCAGGGCGTTCAACTCGGTCGGCGGTACGCCGCGGTTCATGGTGTCGGCACAGGGCTACGAGCTGACCGACGCCGACGGCGCGAACTACGTCGATCTCGTCTCGTCCTGGGGGCCGATGATCCTCGGGCACGCGCACCCGGCCGTCGTCGAGGCGGTGCGGGCGGCGGCGTCGAACGGGCTGTCGTTCGGCACCCCGACCGCCGGTGAGATCGACCTGGCCGCCGAGATCGTCGACCGCACCCCGGTCGAGCAGGTCCGGCTGGTCAACTCCGGCACCGAGGCGACGATGAGCGCGATCCGGCTGGCCCGCGGCATCACCGGGCGCAGCGTGATCGTGAAGTTCGCCGGCTGCTACCACGGCCACGTCGACGCACTGCTCGCCGAGGCGGGCTCCGGCGTCGCCACGCTCGGCCTGCCGACCAGCCCCGGCGTCACCGGTGCACAGGCCGCGGACACCGTGGTGGTGCCCTACAACGATCTGGAGGCGGTGCGGGCGGTCTTCGCCGAGCGCGGCGCCGACATCGCCTGCGTGATCACCGAGGGGGCGCCCGGGAACATGGGCGTCGTCCCGCCGGTGGAGGGCTTCAACGCCGCGCTGCGCGATCTCTGCCACGCGCACGGCGCGCTGCTGGTGATCGACGAGGTGATGACCGGGTTCCGGGCGTCGCGCCAGGGCTGGTTCGGCTGCGACGGCGTCGCGGGCGATCTCTACACCTTCGGCAAGGTGATGTCCGGTGGGCTTCCGGCGGCCGCGTTCGGCGGCTCGGTGGAGCACATGTCGTTCCTGGCGCCGGCCGGGCCGGTCTACCAGGCGGGCACCCTCGCCGGGAACCCGGTGGCGGTCGCCGCCGGTCTCACCACGCTGCGCAACGCCGACGAGGCCGCCTACGCGACCCTGCAGGCCAACGCCGACCGGCTCGGTTCGCTGATCACCGCCGCACTGGACCGGGAGGGCGTCGGGCACACCGTGCAGTACGCGGGCACCATGCTCTCGCCGTTCTTCACCGACGCCCCGGTCACCGGCTACGCCGACGCGAAGTCGGCCGAGACCTGGCGCTACCCGGCGTTCTTCCACGCGCTGCTCGCGCACGGGATCTACCCGCCGCCCTCGGCGTTCGAGGCCTGGTTCGTCTGCACCGCCCTGGACGACGACGCGTTCGCCCGGATCGAGGTCGGGCTCGCGGCCGGGGCGAAGGCGGCGGCCGCGGCCACCCGCCCGGACGGGGCCTGAGCCGTGGGCGACCGGACCACACCCGCGCCGACCGGCCCGGTCACCGTGGTGCACCTGCTCCGGCACGGCGAGGTGCACAATCCCGAGCGGGTGCTCTACGGCCGCCGTCCCGGCTACCGGCTCTCCGACCACGGTGAGGCGCAGGCCAAGACGGTCGCGCTGTACCTCGGCGGCAACGACATCGCCGCCGTCGTCGCCTCCCCGCTGCAGCGCGCCCAGCAGACCGCGGGCCCGATCGCCGAGGCGCACGACCTGCCGATCGGCACCGACGAGAACCTGATCGAGGCCGGGAACCTGTTCGAGGGCAAGCGGTTCGCCGTCGGCGACGGCGCGCTGCGGCGGCCACAGGCGTGGCGGCTGCTGCGCGACCCGTTCACGCCGTCCTGGGGCGAGCCGTACCTCGACATCGCGCACCGGATGCTCGGCGCGCTGCACGGAGCGCGGTTGCTCGCACCCGGCCGGGAGGTCGTCTGCGTGTCCCATCAGCTGCCGGTCTGGACGCTGCGCCGGTACCTGCTCGGGCAGCGGCTCTGGCACGACCCGCGCCGCCGCCAGTGCGCGCTGGCGTCGCTGACCAGTGTCGAGTTCACCGGGGCCCGGATGACCGGCCTGCGCTACGCCGAGCCCGCCGGATCCAGCGGTGCGATGGTGATCGGCGCATGAGACGGCTCGCGGTCCCGCTGCTGGCGGCGCTGGCGCTGCTCGCCGGCTGCGGCGTCGGGACGGACGCCGTCGCCGGATCCGGCGAGTTCGCGTTCGTCGCGCCGGGCGGCGAGACCCGGATCGTCTACGACCCGCCGGAGAGCCGCGGGCCGATCACCGACCTGCGCGGCGAGAGCCTGATGAACCCGGGCGCCGAGGTCGGGATCGGCGACTTCCCCGGAACCGTCCGTGTGATCAACATCTGGGGCTCCTGGTGCGGCCCGTGCCGGACCGAGGCGCCGGAGCTGCAGGCCGTCGCCGACGCCGCCGAGGGCGACGCCGTGGTGCTCGGCATCGACGTCCGCGACGACCGGCAGGCCGCCCTGGACTTCAAGACCGACCGCGGCCTGAGCTACGACTCGATCTTCGACCCGGCCGGGCGGACCCTGGCCCGGCTCGACGGCTACCCGCGCAACGTCGTCCCCTCGACGATCGTGCTGGACCGCGAGCAGCGGGTCGCCGCGGTGTTCCTGACCCCGGTCGGGAGCTCGGACCTGATGCCGCTGATCTCCCGGCTCGCCGAGGAACCCGCCCCGGGGGCTCCGGGGGCGGGCTGACGGAGCGCGACCGGACCGTTGCACTACACGTTGTAGAACCCGCTGGCGGGTGTGCGCGGCGGCCCTTCTACCCTGGGGTGCGATGGACCCGACGACCGCCCTCGCGATATCGGGGCCGCTGCTGCTGGCGGCCCTGGTCTCGGTGCTCGCCGGGCTGGTCAGCTTCGCCTCGCCGTGCGTCGTCCCGCTGGTCCCCGGTTACCTCGCGTACCTGGCCGGTTTGGTCGGTGCGCAGCCGCCGCCGGTCACCGAGGCGGAGGCCCGTGAGCGGGAGAGCGCACGGCGCAGCGGGACCGCGGTCGAGCAGCGGACCCGTCCGGACGGACGCTGGCGGGTCGCCGGCGCCGCGCTGCTGTTCGTGGCCGGGTTCACCGTCGTGTTCGGCGCGATCATGGTCGGCGCCGTGTGGCTGTCCGACGTGCTGATCGAGAACGAGGCCGTGCTGCAGCGGATCGGCGGCGTCGTCATGATCGTGATGGGTCTGGCGTTCGCCGGCCTGATCCCGGCCCTGCAGCGCGAGTACCGCTCGCACTGGACGCCGCGCGCCGGGCTGGCCGGGGCGCCACTGCTCGGCGCGGTGTTCGGGCTGGGCTGGGTCCCCTGCATCGGCCCGACGCTGGCCGGTGTGGTCGCCGTCGCCGCGGGCACCGGTGGCGGCTCGTTCCGCGGCGTCGTGCTGATCCTCGCGTACTGCGCCGGCCTGGGGATCCCGTTCGTGGTGATCGCGCTCGGCGCGTCCCGCGCGGTCGGGATGCTGGGCCGGTTGCGCCGGCACACCCGCACGATCCAGGTCGCGGGCGGAGTGCTGCTCGTGCTGGTCGGCGTGCTCCTGGTGTCCGGGGTGTGGGCGCGCTGGCTGATCCAGCTCCAGGTGTCGATCGCCGGGTTCACCCCGCCCATCTGACATGACCTCGCCCCCCACCGCCCCGCCGCAGCCGCCGGTCACCACACCGGACGGCGAGCCGCCGGCGCGCTCCGGCCGGCTCGGCCCGGTGACGGCGTTCCTGCGCAACACCTGGCGCGGGCTGACCAGCATGCGCACCGCGCTGGTGCTGCTGTTCCTGCTGGCGGTGGCCGCGATGCCGGGCGCGCTGATCCCGCAGCGCTCGCTGAACGAGTTCCTGGTCGACGACTTCTACGCCGACTACCCGACCGCCGCCCCGATCATCGAGGCGCTCGGCGGGTTCGAGGTGTTCGCCAGCCCGTGGTTCGCGGCGATCTACCTGCTGCTGATGATCTCCCTGGTGGGCTGCGTGCTGCCGCGCTCGGTGGAGTACTGGCACAGCATGCGGGCGGCCCCGGTCGGCACCCCACGGAACCTGGCCCGGCTGCCGCACCACGTCGACGGCGAATCGACGGAGCCGCCGGACGCCGTCCTGGAGCGCACCCGGCGGTTGCTGCGCGGCTGGCGCCGGGTGGAGCGTTCGGAGCCCGGCGGGGCGACGACGGTGTCCGCCGAGCGCGGCTACCTGCGCGAGACCGGCAACCTGGTCTTCCACCTGAGCCTGATCGGGCTGCTGCTCGGCTTCGCGGGCGGCAAGCTCTACGGCTACGAGGGCGACGTGATCGTCCGGGCGGACGGCGCCGAGTTCTGCAACAGCTCGATCCTCGGCTACGACACGTTCCGGGCCGGGCTGCGGGTGGACGGCACCGACCTCAACGAGTTCTGCGTGCGCGTCGAACAGTTCGACGGGACCTGGCTGCCGAACGGGCAGCCGGCGACGTTCGGTGCGCAGATCGGCTACCAGACCGGTGAGGACCTGGCCGACGGCGTCACCGACTGGCGGCAGAGCGAGATCACGGTCAACAACCCGCTGCGGACCGACGGCGACCGGGCCTACCTCACGGGCTACGGCTACGCGCCGGAGTTCACCGTGACCTGGCCGGACGGCCAGAGCCGCACCGGCGGGATCCAGTGGCGGCCGGTCGACCAGAGCGGCAGCCAGCTCTCCGAGGGTGCGACGAAGTTCGAGCAGCCGGGCATCACCGATGCGGAGCAGCGCCGCACCACCCAGCTCGCGGTGACCGGCACGTTCGCCCCGACCGGGGCGGTCGACGCCGACGGCAACCTCGCGTCGGTGCACCCGGACCTGCGCGCACCGACCGCCGACGTCGCCATCATGCGCGGCGATCTCGGCATCGACGACGGCCGCGGCCAGTCGATCTTCACGGTGGACCAGCAGAAGATCGACGACGGCGAGCTCGTGACGGTGGCCGATGACCGGCTGGGGATCGGCGACAGCGTCACGCTCGACGACGGCACGGTCGTCCGGTTCGACGGCGTCACCCCCTGGGTGAACCTCCAGGTGGGCCACGACCCGGGGCAGATCTGGGTGCTGGTCTTCTCGATCGTGATGGTGGCAGGACTGGCCCTGTCGCTGGGGATCCGGCGGCGCCGCCTCTGGGTGCGGGTGGACGCGATCGACGGCGGCAGCCGCATCCAGCTCGGCGGGCTGGCCCGGACCGACCGGGCGGGCTACGGCGAGGAGTTCGATCGGCTCGGTTCCGAGCTGCTCGACCCGACGGACAAGAAGGACGGTTGACACCGATGCTCGTCGATCCGATCACCTCGATGTGGAGCGACCGGCTGTTCCAGGCCACGCTCGTCGTGCTCCTGATCGCGATGATCTTCACGTCGCTGGAGTACGCGGCGTCCCGGGTCGCCCGGGCGCCGCGCAGGCCGGCGGCCGTCGGGGCAGGTGACAGCGGCTCGGACGCTGAGATCTCCGACACCCCCGAGGAGCAGGACGAGGCCGACGCACCGGCGTCCGGCCGCACCCGGGCCGACCGGTACGGCCGGATCGGGATCTCGCTGATGATCCTGGCCGTGGTGCTGCACGCCGGCTCGATCGTGCTGCGTGGGCTGGCGACCTACCGCTGGCCGCTGGGCAACATGTACGAGTTCACCTCGGCGCTGTGCCTGATGGCGGTCGGTGCGTGGCTGGTGCTGGTGCACAGGCACCCACCGCTGCGTCCGGCCGGGGTGTTCGTGCTGACGCCGACCCTGCTGCTGATGTTCATCACCGGCACCGTGCTGTACGCCGAGGCCGCTCCGGTGGTCCCGGCCCTGCAGTCGTACTGGATCATCATCCACGTCACGACCATCACGCTGGCCTCGGGAATGCTGCTGGTCCCGGGCGTCGCGAGCCTGCTGTTCCTGATGAAGCGCAACGAGCGCCCGGCCACGCTCGCCGCGAAGCTCCCGGGCGCCGAGGCACTCGACCGGTTGGCCTACCGGGTGACGGTTCTGGCCTTCCCGCTCTACACGTTCGGGATCATCACCGGAGCGGTCTGGGCCGAGGCGGCCTGGGGCCGGTTCTGGGGCTGGGACCCGAAGGAGACGGTCGCGTTCGTCGCGTGGGTGCTCTATGCCGCCTACCTGCACGCCCGCGCCACGGCGGGCTGGCGGACCTCCCGGGCGGCATGGATCAACTCGGCCGGCTTCGCCACGATCGTGTTCAACCTGTTCTTCATCAACATGGTGGTTGCCGGGCTGCACTCGTACGCGGGGGTGTGAGGCGCCTCGACCACCGGGTTCAGCACGGCTACCGTCGGCTCCCGTGAGCGAGAACGGTTCCGGCGAGCAGCCCGACGGGTCGGTGGGTCGCTACGTGCGGGAGCGCTGGGGCGCGGCGGAGACGTCCGGACGGTCCTTCGGACGGCGTCGTCGCCCGTCCGGTGATGACTCAGCGCAGCCGGCGAGCGGTGCGCAGCAGGCCCCGTCGCAGCCCCGGTCGCCGTCGGCGGCCGAGCGGGCGGCGTCGGCCCCCGCGCCCGGCCGGGCCGCGGTCGGCACCCAGACTCCGCCCGCCGGTTCGGCGTGGGGCAGCGAGCTGCCGGAGATCGACGACGACCTGGTCGACGAGATCGACCCCTCGACACCACCGCACGGGCTGGACCTGTCGGCGCTGCACGCGAACCCCGGCACGGGGCAGCCGGCGGAGCGGCCCGCGGAACCCGGGTACGCCGCGGAGGCGCACTCGGACGACGGCCGTCACCGGGCACCCGAGGACGTCTACCCGACCGGTACCGACGTCGGTCCCGACGACACCGGTCTCTACCGCTCCGGTGGTGCCACCGATCCGGAGCCGTGGTGGACGGTGCCGAGCCGGGCCGGTCACGACGACGACCGGGACGGCGAGCTGATCTGGCGCCGTCCGGACCCGGTGGCCGAGGACGTCCACCCGCACGACGACGACGCCGACGTGACGGCCACCGACGCGCACGCGGTGGTCCCCGGAACGGCCTACGCCGAGCCCACAGCCGGGCGAGTGGACCAGGACGACCCCGATCAAGGCACTGCGGTCGCGCACGACCGGGCCGTAGACCGGACGGGGCACCCGGCCGATCCGGCCCCGGACCAGCACGCGCCGGGCAGCCCCCCGGGTTCTTCGGGTGGCGGTGCGTCGGACGGCTACCCGGCCGGCGGATCCCCGGGCGCCTCGGCGTGGGGCTCTGCCTGGGGCTCGCCGGGGGGTGACGCGGTGGGTGGTGGCTCTGCCGGTGGTGACCCGACGGATGGTGACCCGACGGGTGGTGGCCCGGCCGATGATGGCGCGGCGGGTGGCGACACGGCAGGTGCCGGCTCCCCGGGTGGAGCCGCGGGCGGTGGAGACGCGAGTGGCGACGCCCCGGCAACCGGTGGATCGGCCGGTGCCGCCGCCGGCACAACCGCTGCCGCCGGTGCCGCAGCCGGCATGACCGCGGGCGCCGCCGGCACAACCGCGGCCGGTGCTGGTGGCGGTGCTGGTGCTGGTGGCAGTGACGGTCCGGCGGGGTCGCGCGGGGCCCCTGCGGCCCGCGGATCGGGCCGGCAGGCGACCGGTCGTCCGGTGTCGGACCGGCCGTGGCGGAGCTCGTGGGACCGCGACGCCGCCGAGCGGGAGGCCTCCGACCGGACCCGCCGGGACAACGGCTCGCGCGTCGACGGTTCGCGCCCCGATGGCTCGCGCGCCGACGGCGCCCCTCCGGCGCCGGAGGCCGCGTCCCGCCGGCCACGCTGGACCGCGCCCGAGGCGGTCGAGGCCCGATCCGGGCAGCACCGGCGCGGCGACGGCTCACACGGCGGCCTTGACCTGACCCCGCACCGGGCGAGCAGCTCACGGCGCCCGCCGGAGAGCGGCTGGCGCAAACTCGTCTACCTGCTCACCGGGGGACTGGTGAACCCGGGGGAGAGCCCGGCGGAGCTGCACCGCCGGGATCTGGTCTCCCGACTGAACCGGCCGCTGCTCAACGCGCACAAGATCGCGATGCTGAGCCTGAAGGGCGGTGTCGGGAAGACGACCGTCACCGCGACCCTGGGCGCCACGTTCGCGTCCCACCGCGGGGACCGGGTCGTCGCGGTGGACGCGAACCCGGACCGCGGGACGCTCAGCCAGAAGATTCCGCTGGAGACGACCGCGACCGTCCGGCACCTGCTCCGCGACTCCGACCGGGTGCGTCGCTACACCGACGTCCGCTCGTACACCTCGCAGGGACAGTCGCGGCTGGAGGTGCTGGCCAGCGAGCAGGACCCTGCCGTGTCGGAGGCGTTCAGCGAGGACGACTACCGGCGCGCGGTCGACCTGCTCGAGCACTTCTACAACCTGGTCCTGACCGACTGCGGTACCGGCCTGATGCACTCCGCGATGTACGGGGTGCTGGGCATGGCCGATCAGCTCGTGATCGTGTCGTCCGGATCGATCGACGGGGCCCGCAGCGCCTCGGCGACGCTGGACTGGCTGGACGCACACGGCTACGGCAGCCTCGTCCGGAACGCCGTCGTCGTGATCAACTCGGTGTACCGGCGGGCGGGCGGCGGCGTCGACCTGGACCGGGTCGCGGAGCACTTCGCCGGCCGCTGCCGGGCGGTCGTCCGGGTGCCGTTCGATCCGCACCTGGAGGAGGGCGCCGAGATCGATCTCGACCGCCTGGAGGAGCCGACCCGCACCGCGCTGCTGGAGCTGGCCGCCGCCGTGGCGGACGGTTTCCCGGTCTGACGGCCACCCCGGTGTGACCGGAAACACCGGAGGGCGGCCACCGGAGCCGGTGGGCCGCCCTTCGGTCAAGACTTCTTGGGACTCTGGTCGGGTCGTTCGGAGGGGCTGCGCACCGCTCGGGCCGGGTCAGGTCCGTTCCGGTGGGTCCTCCTGGTTGCGGACCTTCTCGTCGAGTTCACGTAGGAAGTCCGGGTCGTCGTCGGGACCGGTCGCGCGGGGCTTCTGCGCCTTCTGACCGGTCATCCAGGGGAGCTCGGGCTGCGGGAGCCTGTCGGTGACCACCTGCTCGGACCGAAGGGTCCGGACGAGCAGCACCGCGACGACGGCCGCGCCGAGCAGAAGGATCAGGAACAACATCAGGCCACCTCCGCTGTCCAGCGTAGCGAAGGTGGCCTGACGTGCGGGTGAAGTCCCGGGTTCAGCGGAGGCCGGGGCTGGCCTCACTGGTGAGGTCGGCCAGCAGTCCGCGGACCTCGGACTCGCGGAATCGGCGGTGGCCACCGGGCGTGCGGATCGAGCCGATCCGGCCGGCGGACGCCCAGCGCGTCACGGTCTTGGGGTCGACACGGAAGAGCGTGGCGACCTCGCCCGGGGTCAGCAGTCGCTCGGGGGCCTGTGTCGGAGCTGCCATGAAATCCTCCCGGAAGTGCAGCGTGGCGCCGAGTCGCGGTGCCGGGAGGGATCTCCCGAAGCGCCTCGGAGCGGTCACCGCTTGTTGTTCCGGGCCATCGTGACACCACAGACCCCAGGTACTCGAACGGTTGTCCGGAGGTAAAGGGTTCTTAAAGGGCAAAGCTGATGAAATTCCTGAAGCGGACATCGCGGGTCGTTCCGGTACGGACGTGCACGGCTCCGGGCGCCGGGCGCGGGCCCGTACCCTGGACGCCATGACGTCCCCGACACCCCCGCCGCAGGCCGCGGCGAGGGCTCGCGCCGGCGAGCCCGGCCTGGCCGCCACGGTGGCGCTCTACACGCTCGCCCGGCTCGGTCTGCTCGCCGTCATCGCCCTGCTGCTCGGACTCGCGGGCGTGCCGCTGATCGTCGCGCTGCTGGTGGCGCTGATCGTCGCGCTGCCGCTGTCGATGCTGCTGTTCCGGGGGCTCCGGTCCCGGCTGGATCGTGCGCTCGCGGTCGCCAACGCCCGCCGTTCGGCGGAGCGGGAGTCGCTGCGGGCCCAGCTGCGCGGTGACGACCGGGACTGACCCGGTCCGTCGGGCGTGGTGACGCCACGCACCGGCACGATGCGTTCCGCGGAACGCACGCACCCGAGGCTTCCCGGTGGCGGCGGATTCGGCATCGGCGGTCGGCAGGCACCCGGGAGCCCGTGCAGCACGACCCCGGGACGGCCGGCCTGAGCGTTCCGCGGAACGCGGCTGCGGTTCCGGAGACCGGTCGGCCGGGGGCTCGGCGGAGTGCGGTCGCGGTCTCGATACCGGTCGGCCGCGCGTTCCGCGGAACGCGGCCCCGGTTCCGGTGTCGGTCGCTTGCGCGTTCCGCGGAACGTGGCTGCGGTCCCAGGGCTGGGCGGCTGGGCGTTCTGCGGAGTGCGGTCCCGGTGCCGGTCGGTTGCGCGTTCCGCGGAACGCGGGCTCGGCGGTGGTGCTGGTTTGGCTGGGTGCTCCGCGGACTCCGGCCCCGGCCCGGCTCTGGTCCTGGCGCTGGTCGGCCCCGCGGTTGGGGCGGCTGGGCGTTCCGCGGAACGCGGCCGCGGTCCCGATACCGGTCGCTTGTGCGTTCCGCGGAACGCGGCGCTCCGTCTCCGTCTCCGGCGCTGGTCGGCCGGCCGTTCGGCGGAGCGCGGCCGTGGTCCCGGTGCCGGGCGGCCGCGCGTTCGCGTTCCGCGGAACGCGACCCGAACCCGTGAGCCGCCCCGGGACTGTCCCGTCCGTCCCCTCCCCGGCCGCACACCGGAGGGGACCGCCGCCGATCCGCACCGGGCCCCGGCACCCGGCCGGGAGGGGCCGAGCAGCCGGACCGTCCCCGGCGCGACGGTCCGGCCGCCGGCTACCGGCGAGGCCGACCGCCAACCGTCAGCCGACGGCGAGGCCGACCGCCACCGCCAGTGCCCAGGCGAGCAGCAACAGGCCGGTGTCGCGGAGCACCGGGATCAGGTCCGGGCCATCGGCTCCACCGAGGACCGCGCGTACCGGGCGCACAGCGGCGGGCAGGGCCACCAGCACGATCAGCAGCCCCGGCCGGTCGAACGCGGCCGCGACGGCGATCACGAACGGCACCAGGGCGAGCGCCACGTAGAGCGCCCGGGTGGAGCGCCCACCCAGCCGCACCGCGAGCGTCGACTTCCCCGCGATCCGGTCGCCGGGGATGTCCCGCAGATTGTTGGCCACCAGCACGGCACAGGTCAGCAGGCCGGCGCCGACGGACGCGCCGACGGTGGCCGAGTCCACCGCCCCGGCCTGGGTGAGCGCGGTGCCGAGTACAGCGACCGGGCCGAAGAACACGAACACCGCGACCTCGCCGAGGCCCGCGTAGCCGTACGGGCGGCTCCCGCCGGTGTAGAACCACGCCCCGACGATGCACAGCGCACCGACGGCGATCAGCCACCACTGCCCGGACACCGCGGTCAGCGCGATCCCGGCGAGCGCCGCGACGCCGAAGCAGCTGAACGCGGCCGCCTTCACCGTCGCGGGCCGGGCGGCCCGGGAACCGACCAGCCGCTGCGGTCCGACGCGCTCGTCGTCGGTGCCGCGGATGCCGTCGGAGTAGTCGTTGGCGAAGTTCACCCCGATCACCAGCGCGATCGCGACCAGGAGCGCGAGCAGGGCGGAACCGGGGGCGACGACACCGGCCCCGAGCGCCGAGCCGGTACCGACGAGGACGGGGGCGATCGCCGTGGGCAGGGTGCGCGGACGCGCACCCTCTATCCACTCTGCCGTGCTGGCCACGACGAGGAACCTATCCCGCGACGGCGCCGGCGGCGTGCCGGGAGTGCCGCCCGGGAACGACGGCGGCCCCACCCGGATCGTCGGTCCGGGCGGGGCCACCGTGCGGGTTCGCGGTCAGCGGACGCCGGAGGGGGCGCGCTGGGCCGAGCCGGGGATGGGAGCGCCGGCCTGCGGGGCACCGTCCGGAACGGACCCCGGAGCACCGTCCGGAACGGACCCCGGAGCACCGTCCGGGGCGGACCCCGGAGCACCGTCCGGGGCGGACCCCGGAGCACCGTCCGGGGCGGACCCGGGAGCACTGCCCGGGGCGGACCCCGGAGCATCATCCGTCCCTGCCGCCGGAGTCCCGCCGGCGGGAGCGACCGTGGCGTCCTCCGGCGCTGCCGTCGGACCGGTGCTGTCACCGGCCGGGGCGTCCCCGGCCGCCGGCTCGCCGGGCTCGCCGGCCGGGGCGTCCCCGGGCACGGCAGGCCCGTCGGCCGGATCGGCGGGGTCACCGGCCGGGTCGGCGGGATCCCCTGCGGGGTCGGCCGGCGCGTCGCCGGCGTCACAGCCCGGCAGGTCGGTGGGCAGCCCGCCGAGCACCGAGGTGGGCAGGTACTGCCCGTCGCCGATCCGGACGAAGCCGCCGTCGCCGTCGCCGTGGGTGCACTGCACCGGGACCTCGGTGGTGTTCACCGCGATCCCGACCGACTCCGCGCCGGCCTCGGGCCGGGCGAGGATGTCGGTGTCCGGCTCGTCGCCGATCCGGACGGCCGACAGCTTCTGCGAGCCGGTCCACAGGTAGTCGACCTGCACCTGCGAGTTGTCCTTGAGGCCCAGGACGTCCCAGAAGATGCCGTCGCCGAGGTCGATCCCGGCCGGATTGGCCACCCGCCGCCCGAACTGGTCCTTGCCGCCGTTGTGCCCGTTGCGCGCGGCCGCGGCCTGCGGGACGCCCTGCTGCAGGTCCTTCCACATCTCCCGCTGGGACGACGGGTTCCAGTAGTCGTCCTTGGTGTTCCAGGGCCCGATGTCCCAGACCGGCGCGATCGCGCAGCGGCCGTTCGGCGCGCAGACCTTCACCGAGTAGTCGGTCTTGCCCTTGCCGGAGAGCGCGCGCCGGGACGGCAGCGCGACGAACCGGTCCCGTGGGACGATCTTGTGCCCGTTCGCCGTGGTGCCGCCGACGAGGCCCTCCCGGGTGGCGAACACCGAGTAGCTGCGTGCGGCGGCCTCGGTGAGCGGCCCGGTCTCGGTCTCGGTGGTCGGGGTGGCGGACAGGGTCACCTCGCGCACGGTCGGCCGTGCGTCCTCGGTGGCGGTGAGCACCAGCCTGCCCTGCACCTCGCGGGCGGCCTCGGGCAGCTCGGTCCGGTCGTTCTCGGCGGGGATCCACTCGGTCCAGCCGCCGCTCGCCTTGCGGCCGCGGACGTCGATCGTCGCGCTCGACCCGCTCGGGGTGTCGGAGACGAGCTCCGAGCGCACCTCACGGGTCGGTGCGTCGAGGGTGTGCGGCTCCAGGGTGAGGAGCCCGGTCGGAACGACCTCCACCGGATCGGCCGACGCCTCGGCGTCGCCGTCCTCGACGGGGGCGCCGACGGCGGTCGCCGGGTCGAACCGGGCCCCGCCATCGTCGACGACGACGCCGGGCCCGGTGCCTTCGCTCAGCTCCGGCTGCCAGCTGGTGACCGGCTCGGTCGCGGCGGCCGGCACCACGGCGACGGCACAGAACGCCCCGGCCGCGACGAGCAGACCGACGCTCCGCAGCCCGGTCCGCGTGATCCTGCGCATCTGGACAAACCCCCGCTGCATCGGTGTTTCTGGTGTTACTCGTGTGCTTCAGGTGACGGCCGGGGGCCCGGTGTTGTGTGAGGACCCTGTGTCGCCAGTGGCTGCAGCACACTCGATGTGCGGGCGGGGCGCAACGCACGCTGTGTGAAGCGACCCCATGGTGTGTACGTCCGTATCACCGTTCCGGGTGGCGACTCGGGGGTTCGATCTCACCTTCAGCAACCGACGAGGGGGTCGCCGGTCCGTTCACCGGGTGCGCAGGAGCGCGGCGACCGCGGCCCGGTCCGGCTTGCCGATGCCCCGCTCGGGCAGCGCCGCCGCCCGGCGCAGCACCCGTGGTACGGCGGCCCGGCCGCAGGCCGCACGGACGGCGTCGCGCAGCGCCGCATCATCCGGGCCATCAGTGAGACCGCCGTCCGGGCCATCGACGAGACCGCCGTCGGGCCCCTCGCCCTGGCCGGCGTGCGGGAAGCCCTCCAGCACGACCAGGGCGCCGACGACCTGCCCCCACTCGTCGTCCGGGAGACCGACCACGCAGGCCGCGCGGACCCCGGGCACACCGAGCAGGGCCCGCTCGACGGCGGCCGGTGCGACCTTCTCCCCGCCGGTGTTCACGACGTCGTCGGCCCGGCCCAGCACGGCCAGCGCGCCGTCCGGGCCGATCGAGCCGAGATCGGTGGTGCGGAAGCCGGCGGGGCCGAACGCCTCCGCGGTGGCGTCCGGCGCCCCGAGATATCCGGCGGCGACGACCGGGCCGCCGAGCACCACTCGTCCGGAGCCGGGCTCGATCGTGACGGTGACCCCGTCGAGCGCGACACCGTCGTAGACGCAGCCGCCGCAGGTCTCGCTCATCCCGTAGGTGGTCACGACCCGGATCCCGGCGTCGGTGGCCCTGGCGCGCAGCCCGGGATCGAGCGCCGCACCGCCGATGAGCACCGCGTCGTATCCGGCCAGCGCGAACAGCGGCGCCGAGCCGTGATCGAGCACCCGGGCGAGCTGGGTGGGGACGAGGCTGGTGTAGCGGCGCGCACCGAGCCCGATCCGGGCGGTCGCACGGGC
Organism: Pseudonocardia autotrophica; assembly: GCF_003945385.1. Lineage (NCBI taxonomy): Bacteria > Bacillati > Actinomycetota > Actinomycetes > Pseudonocardiales > Pseudonocardiaceae > Pseudonocardia > Pseudonocardia autotrophica. Next base: position 6,411,824 of record NZ_AP018920.1, on the reverse strand, counting down.
GAGGCCCTCGGGGCGGAAGCCGTCCCGGAGGTCCTGCACGACGGGCTCCGAGCCGGACAGCAGTGCCCGCAGCACCACCTGCACCCCGGCGACGTGCTCGGCGGGCAGCGCGAGCAGCCAGCGACCTGCTCCGCCGAGCCGGGCCTCGGTCGCGGACGCGGAGGCGCGCAGCGCGGCGGCGGTCAGCGCGACGTGCTTGGGCTCCCCGGTCGAACCCGAGGTGGCGACGACGACGGCGAGCCCGTCCGGCAACGTGCCGTCCGCCGCGGCGCGGGCCACCGGCCCGGGCAGCGCCGGCTCCGCACCCGGTGCGACCCGGACCGGGAACACCGCGGGGCCGGTGCCGTCGAGGGCGGCCCGCAGCGCGGCGGCCAGCCGGTCCACCGACTCCGGGGAACCGTCCACCCCGATCGCACGCACGTCCACGGGTGATCACCCTGCCACCTGCGGGCACGGTCACCCGGCGTGGCCTCCGCGCAGCGCGGTCATCACATTCGGGGAACACGGCACGGGATCCGCAACGGCGGCCGCCCGGGAGACGACAGGCGGGGTGAGAGCGGCGGCGCACCCGGCCCCGCTCCCCGGAGTCGAAGGAGCTCCCCATGCCGCACCCCGCACCCACCGCCGGTACGTCCCCGACCGGCGCCCCGCGCTCGCTGCGCTGCCGGCGCCCGGCCGCGTACGGGCACCGGGCCGCCGCCGGTGAGCTCGCGGCACTGGCGTTCCTGGTGCCGGTCCGGGCCGAGCAGCCCGCGCCCGCCGTGCAGCCGCCCGCCGAACAGTCGACCGCTGTGCAGCCGCCCGCCCCGCAGCCCGTGCCCGCCGTCCTGCCGCTGCCCGTCGCGCTGCCCCGGCCGCGCGCGGCCGCGGAGTGAGTGGCACCGGAGTCGAGCGGCCGCGGAGTGACGGGCCCGGAGTGAGTCGCAGCAGAGCGACCGGCCGGGAGTGAGTGGGCCAGGATTGGGCAGCCGCTAGTAGTACCAGGGGAACGGCGACCAGTCCGGCTCCCGCTTCTGCAGGAACGAGTCCCGCCCCTCGACCGCCTCGTCGGTCATGTAGGCCAGCCGGGTCGCCTCCCCGGCGAACAGCTGCTGGCCCACCAGCCCGTCGTCGGCCAGGTTGAACGCGTACTTCAGCATCCGCTGCGCGGTCGGGGACTTGCCGTTGATCTCGGTCGCCCACTGCAACGCCGTGCTCTCCAGCTCGGCGTGCGGCACGACCTCGTTGACCGCGCCCATGTGGTGCATCTGCTCGGCGGAGTAGGTCCGGCCGAGGAAGAAGATCTCCCGGGCGAACTTCTGCCCTACCTGTTTGGCCAGGTAGGCCGAGCCGTATCCGCCGTCGAACGAGCCGACGTCGGCGTCTGTCTGCTTGAACCGGGCGTGCTCGGCGCTGGCCAGGGTCAGGTCCGCGACGGCGTGCAGCGAGTGCCCGCCGCCGGCGGCCCACCCGTTGACGACCGCGATGACCACCTTCGGCATGAACCGGATCAGCCGCTGGCACTCCAGGATGTGCAGGCGCCCGGCGCGGCCCTGCTCGACGGTGTCCGCGGTGTCGCCGGAGGCGTACTGGTAACCCGTGCGGCCCCGGATCCGCTGGTCGCCGCCGGAGCAGAAGGCCCGCTTGCCGTCCTTGGGGGACGGTCCGTTGCCGGTCAGCAGGACGCAGCCGACGTCGGCGCTGGTGCGGGCGTGCTCGAGCGCGGTGAACAGCTCGTCGACGGTGCCGGGACGGAAAGCGTTGAGCACCTCGGGGCGGTCGAACGCGATCCGCACCGCGCCGGTGGACACCGCGCGGTGGTAGGTGATGTCGCGGAAGGCGAACCCCTCCACCGGCTTCCAGGCGTCGGGATCGAAGGTCTCGGAGACGGGCATGGGCCCGAGCCTAGGTGTCGCTCAGTCCCGGACCCGCGAGGCCAGTGCCCGGGCCACGGCGAGCGCGGTGCCGTCGATCGGCCCGTCCTGCGCACACCACACCTCGGACAGCACGCAGACGGCGAACCCCCAGGCCAGGGTCCGGTCCTGGTCGAGGTCGAGCACATCGGCGAGTTGTTCGACCCGGGCGGGTGCCCGTCGGGCCAGCTCGGCCGGGTCGGCGTCGAGCGGGTTGTACAGGATCTGTCCGCAGTCGTAGCCCGGATCGCCGGTCCGGCCGTGCGGGTCGATCGCCAGCCAGGGTTCGCGGGTCGCGGCGAGCACGTTGGCATGGTGCAGGTCGCCGTGCAGCAGCACCTCGCGGGGCGTCGAGTCGCACAGCTCGCGCCACAGCGCCGCGGCGTGTTCCACGAGCTCGCGGGGCAGCGGATCGTCGCCGGGGAAGCGGCGCAGGTGCTCGGTGAATGCGGCCTGTTCGGAGCGGATGTGCTCCGGCCCGTCCGGGATCGGTGCCCGGTGCAGCTCCCGCAGCCGGTCGGCGATCACCGCGGTCGCCTCGGCGTCCGGCAACGCGCTGAGATCGGAGCCGGGCACGGCGCGTTCGAGCAGCAGCGCCCCGCGGGCGGCGTCCGACCACAGCAGCCGGACGGCGCCGTGGCCGTCGTAGGCACGCAGCGCGGCGATCTCGGCGTCGAGATGACCGTCCGGCACACCGGCCTTGAGCACGCCCGGGCTGCCGTCGGGCAGGGTGACCGCCCGGACCGCGTGGAACGACTGCGGCAGCACCGGCCCCGGCACCAGGCCGAGCTCGCCGGTCAGGCCGGCGATCAGGTCGTCCAGGCCGTTCAGCCAGACCCGCCCGGCGTCGCCCCAGGTCCGTGTGACGGTGCGGTACAGCGTGCCCGGACCCGGGACGGGCGGCCGGGCGCCGGGATCGACGGGACCGGAGCCGGACACGGCCGCCAGCCTGCCACGCGGTTCAGGGCCGCGCGGACGGGAACCTCGGCGGCCGCTTCTCCCGCAGCGCCGCGGCGCCCTCGACGACGTCGGGCCCCATGAAGGTCAGCATCTCGTAGGCCGCCGACTGGTCGAACGTCGGAGCGGCCGCCCGCAGCCACGAGTTGAGTGCCCGCTTGGTGAGCCGGATCGACTGCTGGGACCCGGTGCCGAGCGCGTGTGCGACGCGCAGCGCCTCGTCGAGCACCTGGTCGCGGGGGAGCGCCTTGGCGACCATCCCGATCCGCTCCGCCTCGGCACCGGTCAGCATCTCCCCGGTCAGCAGGTAGTAGCGCGACTTCGCGAGCCCGGCGAGCAGCGGCCAGATGATCGCCGCATGGTCACCGGCGGCGACACCGAGCTTGACGTGCCCGTCGCCGATCGTGGCGTCCTCGGCGCAGATCGCGATGTCGGCGAGCAGGCCGACGACCACCCCGGCCCCGACGGCGACCCCGTTGATCGCCGACACGATCGGCTTCTCGCAGTCGATCATGTTGTAGACCAGGTCGGACATCTCGGTGAGCATGGCCGAGACCCGGTCGTGGTCGCCTGCCATGCGCTCGACCATGCCCAGATCACCGCCGGCGGAGAACGCCTTCCCGGCTCCGGTGATCACCGCGACGCGGGTGAGCGGGTCCTTGGAGATCTCCCGCCAGACCCGGGCGAGCTCGCCGTGCAGTACCTCGTCGGTGGCGTTGTAGCGGTCCGGGTTGTTGATCGTGACGAGTAGCACGCCGTCGTCGCGGCGCTCGAACAGCAGCTGCTCGTAGGCGGTGGGGTCGAGGGTGGTGGGAGTGGTCACGGACGGGCTCCTTCCGATGGGCCGGCGATCTCGAACAGGCCGGCGGCGTCGTCGGCGGCAGCCTGGGCGGCCGCCTTGTAGTGGATCTTCTTTCCGGTCGCGGTCAGTGGCAGCGAGTCCACGAAGCGGTAGCCCCGCGGCCGCTTGAAGTCGGCGAGCATCGGATGTGCGCGGCAGTGCGCGTCGCACTCCGCCGCGGTCAGCCCGTCGACGGCGGGAACGACGTAGGCGACGACTCGGCGCCCCCACCGCTCGTCGGGAACCCCGACGACGAGCGAGTCCGCGACACCCGGGTGCTCGTTGAGCGCCTCCTCGACCTGCACCGGGTGCACGTTCTCGCCGCCGGAGACGAGCATGTCGTCCTTGCGGCCGACGATCGTCACGAACTCGTCGGCGTCCCAGGTGGCGAGGTCACCGAGCCGCACCCAGCCGTCCACGAACTTCTCCGGCTCGGCGCCGCCGGTGTAGGCGTAACCCCCCTTGGGGGAGCGGACCACGACCTCGCCGATCTCCTCGGAGTCGCGGGCGACCACGGTTTCCGGACTGGTGTTCCCGGCGTCGTCGATCCGGGCGACGCGCACGTCGTCGTCGGTACTGGCGCGCCCGGCCGACCCGGCGTGCGCCGGCAGGTCCTCGGGACGCAGGAAGGTGTTCCAGAACGTCTCGGTGGTGCCGTAACCGTTGAAGATCCGCGGGGTGAGGAGCTCCTGGTAGCGCAGGCAGGCCCCGCGCTCCAGCGGGGCGCCCATCGTGACGATCCCGCGCAGCGTCGACAGGTCACGCGGCCGGTCTGCCTGGGCGCGGGCGAGCATCTCGAGGTTCGTCGGTGCGCCGATCAGGTAGGTCAGCCCGAGCTCGACGACGAGATCGAGGCAGCGGTAGGGGTCGAATGCGCGCAGCGGGACGACGCCCGCACCGACGTAGAACGCCGGGTTCGGTCCGGCGGCGTACAGCCCACCGCGGTGGAACCAGGGCGTCATGTTCAACGTCCGGTCCTCCGGCCCGAGCGGGAAGTGCATGATCACGTCGTGTGCGCTGAACACCTCGACCAGACTGTTCAGCGGGACGCCCTTGGGCATGCCGGTGGTGCCCGAGGTGTAGAGCCGGGTGGTCTCGTCGTAGGTGGTGCGTCCCGGGGCGGGCGGGGCGCCGTCGCGGGAGAGTTCGCCGATCCGGACCGCTCCGGGCAGCGGATCCCCGGCACCGGTGGCGACGACGAGCGCCGGCCGATGCGCGGCGAGCGCGAGCGCGTCGCGCACGGTGCCGGTCAGCTCGGTGTCGTAGACGAACACCCGGGGGGCGCTGTCGTCGAGGACGTGCGCGATCTCGCCGGCGGCGAGCCGGAAGTTGATCGGTGAGCCGACCGCACCCGCGGCCTGGGTCGCGAGGTAGAGGCGGGCGAAGGCGGGTGAGTTGAAGAGCTGGTAGGTGACGACGTCGCCGGGTTCGACGCCGGCGTCCACCAGCCCGGAGGCCAGCGAATCGACCTGCGCCGCCAGCTCGGCGTAGGTGTGCTGCTCGCCGGTCTCCGGATCGATCATCGCGGTGCGACCGCCGAACCGGCGCACGGTGCGCCGGAACCCGGCCAGGTAGGTGAAGTCCCGCTCGAACCACTCCCGGAAGGGGTGGGGATCGTAGGTGTACATCGGCTCCTCCTCGTCGAGGGCGTGCAACGGCTCAGCTGAATGCGGACAGGCCGGTCAGATCCCGGCCGACGATCAGGGACTGGATGTGGTCGGTGCCCTCGTAGGTGTGCACCACCTCCATGTCGGTGAGGTGGCGGGCGACGTGGTTCTCGATCAGCAGGCCGTTGCCGCCGAGCAGGTCGCGGGCGTCGAGGCACACCTGCCGGGCGCGACGGGCGTGGTGCAGCTTCGCCAGCGACGCCATCGGTCCGGTCCATTCGCCGCGCTCCTGCAGCTCCGCCATCCGCACGCACCACAGCTGCATCGTGACGACCTCGGCGAGCATCCCGGCCAGCGTGCTCTGGACCAGCTGGAACCCGGCGATCGGGCGGCCGAACTGTTCGCGCCCGGCGGTGTACTCGAGCGCGATCTCGAACGCGGCCATCGCATGCCCGAGCGACTCCCACGCCGCCCCGCCGCGGGTGGTGGCCAGTACCCGGGACGCGTCGTGGAACGAGCGGGCGCCCGGCAACCGGTTCGCTGCCGGGACCCGCACGCCGTCGAGCACGACGTCGGGCTGCCACACGGCGCGCTTGCCGATCTTGCCGGTGATCAGCTCGGTGGAGTAACCGGGCGGGAACCCGTGCTGCGGGTCGGACTCGACGACGAACGCACCCACCCGGCCGTCGTCGGCGTCGCGGGCCCAGACGACGACCACGTCGGCGAAGCCGGCGTTGCCGATCCACCGCTTGGCACCGTCGAGGACCCAGTGCTCCCCGTCCCGTCGTGCGGTGGTCTCCAGCCGGACGGAGTCGGAGCCGTGCCCGGGCTCGGTGAGGGCGAACGCGCCGACCGTGTCCAGCGCGGCCATCGAGGGGAGCCAGCGGGTCCGCTGCTCGTCGTCGCCGAGCAGCGCGATCGTGCCCATCGCCAGGCCGGACTGCACCCCCATGAACGTGGTGATGCTGCCGTCGCCGCGGGCGAGCTCGCGGATCACGATCCCGGCTTCGAGCGGGCTCAGCTCGGGGCAGCCGGGGCCGCGTGCGGTGTAGCCGGCCACCCCGAGCTCCGCGAGCCGCGGTACCAGCGCGAACGGGAACTCGGCGCGATCCCAGTAGTCGTTGATCACCGGCAGGACCTCGGCGTCGACGACGGCGCGAACCCGGTCCCGCAGCTGCTGCACGCGCGGCGGCAGGTCGGCGTCCACCCGGTAGTAGTCGATCATGACGAGCCCGCCGTGAACGCGGGGATGCCGGTCAATGCCCGGCCGAGGATCAGGGTGTGGATCTCGTCGGTGCCCTCGTAGGTGCGGACGGCCTCCAGGTTCGTGGCGTGCCGCAGCGGCGGGTACTCCGCGGTCATCCCGTTGCCCCCGAGCAGCGTACGTGCCGTGCGGCAGACCTCGATCGCCTCGCGGACGTTGTTGAGCTTGCCGATCGAGATCTGCTCGTGCCGCAGTCGGCCGGCGTCCTTCAGGCGCCCGGTGCGCAGCGCGACCAGGGTGCCCTTCTGGATCTCCAGCATCATGTCGACGAGCTTCTGCTGGGTGAGCTGGAACGCCGCGAGCGGCGTGCCGAACTGCCTGCGGGCGCCGGTGTAGGCGAGCGCGGTCTCCCACGCGTCGCGGGCCGCGCCCATCGCGCCCCACATGATCCCGTAGCGGGCTTCGTCGAGGCAGGTGAAGGGCCCTCGCAGACCCAGCGCACCGGGCAGCAGCGCGTCCCCGGTGAGCCGCACCCCGTCGAGCACGACGTCGGCCTGCACCGAGGTCCGCAGACCCAGCTTCGGCTCGATCGGCGTGGCGGAGAACCCGGGCGTCGCGGTGGGAACGACGAAGCCGCGGATCCCGTCCGGTGTGCGGGCCCAGATGATGGCGATGTCGGCGACGGTGGCCAGGCCGATCCAGCGTTTCGCACCGTGCAGTACCCAGCCGTCCCCGTCGGGCTCGGCGCGGGTCCGCATTCCCGACGGGTCGCTGCCCGCCTCCGGTTCGGTGAGGCCGAAGCAGCCGATCAGTTCTCCGGCGGCCATCGGTGGCAGCCAGCGTTCCCGTTGCTCGGGAGAGCCGAACCGGTCGATCGCGGTCATCGCGAGCGAGCCCTGCACGCTGACCACGGTGCGGATGCCGGAGTCGGCGGCCTCCAGCTCCATCGCGGCCAGCCCGTACTCGACGGCGCCGCGGCCGGGACACCCCGGGCCGTGCAGGTGCATGCCGAGCAGGCCGCGCCTACCCAGCTCGGGTAGCAGGTCCCGGGGGAAGTGTGCGCGCTCGAACCAGTCCGCGACGTGTGGGGTGATCCGTTCGGTGGTGAACCGGCGGACCTCGTCGCGCCATTCGCGTTCCGGCCCGGACAGCAGGCCGTCGAGGTCGAGCAGGTCGTGCGGGTCGGGCATCGTGGCTCCCGGGTGCTCAGACCATCGACAGGCCGCCGCTGACGCTGACGGTCTGGCCGGTGAGGTAGGCGGCGTCGGGGGATGCGAAGAAGGCGACCGTCGCGGCGAGGTCCTCGGGCTGCGCGAGCCGGCGGAACGGGATGGCCCTGACCAGGGCGTCGCGCAGCGTGTCGTTGCCCTCGACGACCGAGGCGAACAGCGCGGTGTCGGTCGGGCCGGGACAGACGCAGTTGGCGTTGATGCCGTGCCGGGCGACCTCGCGGGCGAGGGTCTTGGTGAAGGCGACGACCCCGCCCTTGGCCGCGGAGTAGACGGCCTCGCCGGTGGAACCGACCCGGGCGGCGTCCGAGGCGAGATTGACCACCGTCCCGCTGCCCTGGGCGATCATCGTCGGGACGACGGCGTGCGCGGTGTGCAGCACGCCGTAGAGGTTGATCTGCACGATCCGGTCCCAGTCGGCCGGGTCGGACTCGACGAACGGGCCGACCTTGTCCCATCCGGCGTTGTTCACGAGCACGTCGATGCGGCCGTAGACGGCGCGGACCTGCTCGACCATCGCCCGGACCGATGCCGGGTCGGTGACGTCCGCGGCGATCCCCACGGCCGTGCCACCGATCTCCGCTGCGGTGCCGGCGGCCGTGTCCGCGTCGACGTCGGTCACGGCGACCGACGCACCCTCGTCCGCCAGCCGCTCGGCGATCGCCCGGCCGATTCCGCGGCCGGCGCCGGTCACTACGACGGTCCTGTCGTCCATCCTGCCCATGGTGTTCTTCTCCTCAGGTCGTCTCAGGGGGCGAGCTCGCGGCCCAGCCGGCGGCGGGCGATGACGAGCTTCATGATCTGGGCGGTGCCGTCGCCGATCTGCAGGCCGAGCACGTCGCGCATGCGCTGCTCGATCGGCAGTTCGGTGCGGTAGCCGTACTGGCCGTGCAGCAACAGGCACTGCGTCACCGCGTCGTGCGCGGTCTTCGGGGCCCACCACTTGCACATCGCGGCCTCGGCGGTGTGCGGTGCGCCGGAGTCGGCCAGCCACAGCGTGCGGTGGCACAGCGCGCGGGCAGCGGCGAGCAGCGTGTCGGCCTCGGCCAGGGGGAACGCGACGCCCTGGTTGACCGAGAGCGGGCGGTCGAAGGCCGAGCGGGAGGACACGTACTCCCAGGTCTCGTCGACGGTCTGCTGGGCGCAGCCGACGCACTGCAGCCCGATCAGCGCGCGGGAGAAGTCGAACCCGGCCATGACCTGGCCGAACCCCTCGCCCTCCTGGCCGATGAGGTGGTCGGCGGGGACCCGGACACCGTCGAGATGCGCGGCGCCGCGCCCGACCGCGCGGGTCCCGGAGTCGGGATAGGTCTCGATCGTGACGCCCGGCGCGTCGAGCGGGACGAGGAACGCGCTGATCCCACGCCCGCGCCCGGCGTCCGCGCTGGTGCGGGCGAACACCACCACCGCCGCGGCATCGGCGGCGAAGGAGAGGGACTTGACCCCGTCGAGCACCCAGTCGGAACCGGTGCGGGTGGCGGTCAGCCGGGGGGCTCCGGCGTCGGACCCGGCGTGCGGCTCGGTCAGCCCGATCCCGACGACGTCCTCGCCGGAGCAGATCCGGGGAACCCAGTGCCTGGCCAGCTCGGGGTCGCCGGCGCGGGCCAGGATCTGTCCCGCCAGCGCCCCGACGACCGGCAGATAGCCGACGTTGATGTCGCCGCGCCCGATCTCCTCCAGGACGAGGCCGGTGGTGAGCCGGTCGGTACCACCGCCACCGAGGGATTCCGGCAGCTGGGGCCCGATGAGGCCGCGGTGGCCCATCTCGCGGCGCAGCTCCGGCCCGATGCGCCCGGCGCGCTCGCGGCCGGCGTAGCCGGGCAGCAGCTCCGTCTCGGCGAACCTGCGGGCGCGCTCGCGGTACGCCTGCTGGGTGTCGGTGGGGGCGAGGTCCACGCTGTCGTCCTCCTGGTCTGTCGACTGCGGCGTCGAATGCTGACCAGAGTGACAAAATTTGAATCATGAGTCAATGTTCGACCCGTGCTCGGGCGGCGCGGGACCGGTGCGAGACTGGACGACGGAGGTGCAGGGATGACGGACGCGACCGTTCCGGGTGTGGTGTCCCCGGGCTCGGGGGCCTCGTCGGTCGCCGAGCCGGCAGCAGCGGACGCCGCGCCGGTCGGGCGGGTGCAACGCAAGCGGGACAGGCGGATCCGGCAGATCCTCACCGCCGCGGCGGAGCTCGTCGGGGAACGCGGGTACGAGGCCGTCAGCCTGGAGGAGGTCGCCGAGCGGCTCGACGTCACCAAGGGCTCGCTCTACCACTACTTCTCCGGGAAGGACGCCCTGGTCACCGCGGCCATCGAGACCCTCGGTGACGACTGGACGGCCCGGCTGGAGGGGCTACCCGCCGGCCGGGAGGGGACGGCGGAGCGGCGGCTGCGGGCGCTGCTGGGTGAGCACGTGCGGATCGCGGTCCGCGAGTACCCGGCCGCCCTGAGGCTCTTCCTGGTGCCCAGCACCTGGCCCGCCGACCAGCGCACCCGGATCAAAGAGTTGCGCCGCAGACACGACGCGGTCTTCCGCGCGGTCCTGAACGAGGGCGTCGCAGGCGGGGAGTTCTCGGTCGTCTCGGTGGACGCGACCCTGCAGTGCCTGCACGCGTCGATGAGCCAGGCGCCGGAGTGGGTGGGCGGGCTGCGGCGCGCGGAGCAGGAGCGGGTGCTCGACGACCTCGTCGAGACGCTGATGAAGCTCGTCGCGCGCTGAGCGCGGTCCGGATGCGCACATCCCGATGGGCGGGGCAGACTCGGGCCTCCAGTGCCCGATGCCGTGCGACCCAGGAGGCGTCCATGACGATCCCGTCCGTCGACCTGACCGAGGAGACGATCTTCACCTGGGGCGCGCCGCCCCTGAAGTTCGGCGCCGGAGCGATCGACGAGATCGGCTTCGAGATGACCGGGTACGACGCGAGCCGGGTCCTGATCGTCACCGACCCCGGGGTGCGCGCGCTGGGGATCCCGGAGCGGATCGCCGAGTCGCTGCAGCGCTACCGGATCTCCAGCGAGATCTTCGACGGCGTGCACGTCGAGCCGACCGACGACTCGATGATCAAGGCCACCGAGTACGCGCGGGCCCAGGGCCCGTGGGACGGCTTCGTCGCGGTCGGCGGTGGCTCCGCGATCGACACCGCGAAGGCGATCAACCTGCTGACCAGCGGCCCCGGCGAGCTGATGGACTACATCAACAAGCCGATCGGCAACGCGAAGGTGCCCGAAGGGCCGCTCAAGCCGCTGATCGCCGTCCCGACCACGGCCGGCACCGGCTCGGAGTCGACCGCGATGTGCGTGCTGGACATCCTGTCGATGAAGGTGAAGACCGGGATCAGCCACTGGCGGCTGCGCCCGACGCTGGCCGTGATCGACCCGCTGCTCACGATGTCGCTGCCGCCGGAGGTGACCGCGGCGTCCGGGATGGACATCGTGTGCCACGCGGTGGAGTCCTACACCGCCCGCTGGTACAGCACGTTCGACCGCAAGAAGCCGGAGGAGCGGGTCACCTACTGCGGCTCGAACCCGGTGTCGGACCTGTGGTGCGAGAAGGCCATGACGCTGCTGGCGCGCTCGTTCCGCACGGCCGTGCACCACGGCGCGCAGGACGTCGAGGCGCGCTCGGACATGATGATGGCCGCGACCTTCGCCGGGATGGGCTTCGGCAACTCCGGGGTGCACATCCCGCACGCGAACGCCTATCCGATCGCCGGGATGGTGCGCGACTTCCGGCCGTCCGGCTTCCCGCAGGACGAGCCGATGGTGCCGCACGGCATGTCGGTCTCGCTGACGGCGCCGGAGGCCTTCCGGTTCTCCTTCTCCTCGGCCCCGGAGCGGCACCTGAAGGCGGCCGAGCTGATGGACCCGCGGGCCGAGCGGCGCAACGACGAGCGCGAGCAGCTGCCCGGGGTGCTGATCGACCTGATGCGCGACATCGGAATCCCGAACGGGATCGGCGGCGTCGGCTACACCGAGGCGGACGTGCCCGACCTGGTGCCCGGCACGATGAAGCAGCAGCGACTGCTCGCCACCTGCCCGCGCACCCCCACCGAGGACGACATCGCCGCCATCCTCACCCGCTCGGTCGAGAACTGGTGAGACCGGCGAGCCGGGGGACGGGGGGATCGGCGCTGTAGCGTCGCGGGCGTCCCGACCTGCTGGGAGGAGCTCCGTGAGCACCGCTGCGCGCCCCACCACCGCGTACCGCACCCTCGAGAACGACCTGCGTGCCGCCGTCGGCGGCGAGATCCGGTTCGACGCCGCCAGCCGCGCCATGTGGTCGGCCGACGCGTCGAACTACCGCGGCATCCCGATCGGGGTGGTCTCGCCCCGCGACGCGGCCGACGTCGAGGCGGCGATGGCCCTCTGCCGGGAGCACGGCGTCCCCGTGCTCCCCGTCGGGTCGCGCACCTCGATCGCCGGGCAGGCGGTGAACACCGCGGTCGCGCTGGACTTCCGCACGCACATGGACGCGATCCTGTCCGTCGACCCGGACGCGCGGACCGCGACCGTGCAGCCGGGGGCGGTTTGTGACGCCGTGCGGGACGCCGGGAAGCCGCACGGGCTGACCTTCGGCCCGGACCCGTCGACGCACAACCGCTGCTCGATCGGCGGGATGATCGGCAACAACGCCTGCGGATCGCACTCGGTGGCCTGGGGCAAGACCGTCGACAACGTGCACTCGCTCGACGTCCTCACCTACCGCGGCGAGCGGATCACCCTCGGCGGTACCGGCACCGAGCGGGGCGCGATCCCGGACGCGCTGCGGGCGCTGGGCACCGAGCTCGCCCCGGAGATCGACGCGCACGTCCCCGAGCTGACCCGCCGGGTCTCCGGCTACAACCTCGACCAGCTGGTCCCCGGCAACGTCAACCTGGCGAAGGCGCTGGTCGGCACCGAGGGCACCTGCGCGACGATCCTGGCCGCGACCGTCGATCTCGTCGAGTCGCCGCCGGCGCGGGCGCTGGCCGTGCTCGGCTTCCCGGACGCCTATCACGCCGCCGACAACGTCATGATCGTCCGCGAGCAGCAGCCGCTCACCATCGAGGGGATGGACGCCGGGCTGATCGCGTCGCTGCGCGCGCTGCGGCCGAACGAGACGACCAGCCGGATGCTGCCCGAGGGCAAGGGCTGGCTCTACGTCGAGACCGGCGGCGAGAACCGGCCCGCCGCGGAGGCCGCGGCGCAGGCGGTGGCGGCCGCGATGAAGCCCTACACCACCGGCGCCGTGATCGTCTCCGAGCCGGCGCAGATGGCGGCGCTGTGGCGGGTCCGGGAGGAGGGCGCCGGGCTCGTCACCCGCTCGCCGGAGGGCGGCGAGGCCTGGCCCGGCTGGGAGGACGCCGCCGTCCCGCCCGAGAAGTTCGGTGCCTACCTGCGGGAGTTCGACAAGGTCCTGGAGCGGCACGGCCGCAAGGGGATCTACTACGGCCACTTCGGCGACGGCTGCCTGCACGTCCGGATCGACTTCGACCTGCTCACGAAGCCGGGGATCGCGAACTTCCGGGAGTTCATGACCGACGCCGCTGACGTCGTCGTCGCGCACGGCGGCTCGCTGTCCGGGGAGCACGGCGACGGCCAGGCACGCGCCGAGCTGCTGCCCCGGATGTACCCGCCGCAGATCATCGCCGGGTTCGAGCGGTTCAAGGAGATCTGGGACCCGGACGACCGGATGAACCCGGGCCGGGTCGTCCGGCCGGCGACGATGGACGAGAACCTGCGTACCTGGGTCGGCATGCCGACCATGCCGGACGAGCCGAAGCTCGCGTTCGGCCACGACCGCGGCAGCTTCCACCGGGCCACCCGGCGCTGTCTCGGCGTCGGCAAGTGCGCCGTCGACACCGGCTCCGGGGTCATGTGCCCGAGCTGGAACGTGACCAAGGAGGAGAAGCACTCCACCCGCGGCCGGGCCCGGCTGCTGTTCGAGATGGCGAACGGCGAGGTGATCACCGACGGCTGGCGTTCCGACGAGGTCGCCGAGTCCCTCGATCTGTGCCTGTCCTGCAAGGGCTGCAAGTCCGACTGCCCGGTCGGGGTCGACATGGCCTCGTACAAGACCGAGTTCCTGGCGAACCGCTACCACCGCCGGATCCGGCCGCGCTCGCACTACTCGATGGGCGCGCTGCCGCGCTGGATGCGGCTGGTCGGCACGCTGCCCGCCGCGGCCGTCGACGGGCTGAACCGGCTGGCCCGGGTGGGGTTCCTGGCGAAGATCGCGAAGAGGGCCGGCGGTATCGACGCCCGCCGGGCGATCCCGCCCATCGCCCGCGAGACCTACACCTCCCGGGCCGCCCGCGGCGCGCCGATGTCGGCGGTGCCCGATCTCGGTGTCGAGCCGGGCTCGCGTGGCCCGCTGCTGCTGTGGACCGACACCTTCACCGACCACTTCGACCCGGACGTCGCGGCCGACGCGGTCGCCGTGCTCACGGCGCTCGGCTACCGGGTGGAGCTGCCCCCGCGCAACGTCTGCTGCGGCCTGACCTGGACCTCCACCGGCCAGATCACCGCGGCCCGGCGGGTGCTGGCGCGCAGCCTGCGGGCGATCGGCCCGGCGCTCGACGCGGGTGTCCCGGTCGTCGGGCTGGAGCCGTCCTGCACCGCCGCGCTGCGCAGCGACGCCGCCGAGCTGCTGCCCGACGAGCCCCGGGTGAAGGTCCTGGAGAACCAGGTGTCGACGCTGGCCGAGCTGCTCGCCCGGCACGCCGACGAGCTGTCCGCGGTGGCCGGCACCGGGAACGGGGCGGCGCTGGTGCAGATCCACTGCCACCAGCACGCCGAGCTGGGCAGCGAACCGGACCGCGCGGTGCTGGCCGCGCTCGGCGTCGACGCCACCGTGCTCGACTCGGGCTGCTGCGGGCTGGCCGGGAACTTCGGCTTCGAGGACGGCCACTACGACGTGTCGATGGCCTGTGCGGAGCGCGCCCTGCTGCCCGCGGTCCGGGCCGCCGACGAGTCCGTGGACCTGCTCGCCGACGGGTACTCCTGCCGGACCCAGGTCCGTCAGGCAGGCGAGCGGGAGCCGGTGCACCTGGCCCAGATCGCGCACCGCGCACTGCGCGGCTGATCGCGATCCCGCACCCGCGGTGATCACGAGCAACGACGACGGAGGAGACCGATGGCCGACGACCGACGGGCGCTGGTGCTGGGCGGCGGCGGGCTGACCGGCATCGCCTGGATGTACGGGCTGCTGGCGGGCCTGCTCACCGACGGCGTCGACCTGCGCGGCGCCGATCTCGTCGTCGGGACGTCGGCCGGGTCGGTGGTGGGCACCAACCTGGCCGTCGGCCGCGATCCGGCCGCGCTCGCCGCGACCCAACTGGCCCCGCCCTCCGGCGAGATCGCCGCGAGCCTCGGGCTGCGGCTCGGGATCCGGTACGGCGTCGCCGCGCTCGCCGGCCCGCGGGACGCGACCCGGGTGCGGGCCCGGATCGGCCGGCTCGCGCGCGACACCGACACGGTCGACGAGGCCGAGCGGATCGCGGTGATCCGGTCCCGGCTCGACGGCGCGGACTGGCCCGCCGATCGCGATCTGCGGGTCACCGCCGTCGACGCGTACACCGGCGCGTTCCGGGTCTTCGGCCGCGACGACGGCGTCGAGCTCGCCACCGCGGTCGCCGCCAGCTGCGCGGTGCCCGGCGTCTGGCCGCCGGTCACGGCCGCCGGTACCCGCTGGATCGACGGCGGGGTCCGTTCCATGGCCAACGCCGATCTCGCCGCCGGGTACGGGCGCGTCATCGTGCTGGCACCGCTGTCCGGCGGGCTCGGCGGGGCGGCCTCGCCGCGGGTCCAGGCCGAGGCGCTCGGCGCGCTGGCCCGGGTCGCGGTCGTCGAGCCGGACCGGCGTTCGCGCCGCGCGTTCGGGCGCAACCCGCTCGATCCGGCCCACCGTCCGGCCTCGGCGCGGGCCGGCCGGGCGCAGGCGGCGGACGTCGCCGCCGAGGTCGCGCGGGTCTGGGGCTGAGCCGGCGGTGCCCCCGCGCCGGACCCGCCAGGAGCGCAGCGACGAGCGCCAGCGCGCGATCCTCACCGCGGCCACCGAGATCCTGGTCGGGGAGCGGATGAGCGCGGTGACCCACCGCAGCGTCGCCGCCAGGGCCGGTGTCCCGGGCGGGGCGATCCGCTACTACTTCTCCACCCGCGAGGACCTGCTCTCGGCGGTACTGGCCGATCTCGACCGGGCCCGGCGCGACGCCGCGCAGGACGCGTCCACGGTGCCCCCGGGGGCGGTCCCCGGCACCGCCGAGCTCGTCGACCGGCTGGTCCGCAGCGGCCTCGGCGCCCCGCTCGACGACGACACCCTGCGCGGTGTCGTCGGCTCGCTCGCCGACGCCGCCCGGGAGAGCCCCCGGCTGGCCCGTGAACTCGCCGAGCAGTGGGCCGGGATCGAACGCGACGTGGCGGCGACGCTGCGGGCCTGCGGGCGCCCGGAGCGCCACGCCCGCCGCTACCTGCTGCTCATGGACGGCGCGCTGCTCGCCGCCGCCGTGCAGGGCCGCACCTGCCTGGCCGGGTTCGTCGCCGACGAG
Organism: Pseudonocardia autotrophica; assembly: GCF_003945385.1. Lineage (NCBI taxonomy): Bacteria > Bacillati > Actinomycetota > Actinomycetes > Pseudonocardiales > Pseudonocardiaceae > Pseudonocardia > Pseudonocardia autotrophica. The sequence continues at coordinate 6,395,579 of NZ_AP018920.1, read as the reverse complement.
CTGGCCGCCGCCCTCGACGGGGAGTAGCCCCGGCCGTGTCGCGGAGCACACCACACTCCAAAAAGTGGTGCAGGTGCATCAATTCTCCTTACTCTGGGACCGTCTCCCGCCGAGCGGGCGCTCCGACCAGGACCTGGTACCCCCATGACCGCGCCTCCGCGCTCCTTCACGCTCACCCTCGCCGTCGTCGTCGGGCTGGGCCCGTTCGCGATCGACATGTACCTCGCGTCGCTGCCCGACATCGCGGCCGAGTTCCGCGCCCCGGTGTGGGTCACCCAGCTGACGCTGACCGGCTACCTGCTGGTGCTCGGCCTCGGGCAGCTGTTCGCCGGCCCGCTGACCGACGCCGTCGGCCGCCGCACCCCGCTGCTGGCCGGGCTCGCGCTGTTCACCGCGGGCTCGGTCGCCGCCGCGCTCGCCCCGTCCATGGCGGTCCTGGTGGCCGCCCGGCTGCTGCAGGCCGCGGGCGGTGCGGTCACCGTGGTCGTCGTCAACAGCTCCGTGCGCGACCGCGCCGAGGGCGACGCCGCCACGAGGCTGTACGCGGCGCTGATGGTGGTGGTCGCCGTCGCGCCGATCATCGCGCCCGCGGCCGGTGGTGCGCTCGACGGCGTCGCGGGCTGGCGCGCGGTGTTCGTGGCGCTGGCCGTGCTCGGAGCGCTCACCCTGTTCGCGGCGGTCCGGTTCCTGCCCGAGTCGCTGCCGGTCGCCGCGCGCACCCCGTTCCGCCCGGGGGCGACGCTGCGCGGCTACGGCTCGCTGATGCGCGACCGCGCGTTCGTGGTGCCGGCCGCCGCGATCTGCACCGTCTTCGGCTTCCTGTTCGCCTACATCGGTGGCGCGTCGTACGTCTACCGCGGCACCTACGGCCTGGGTGCCAGCGAGTTCGGGCTGCTGTTCGGGGCGACCGCGGTCGCCGTTGCCGTCGGGGCCGGTGCCGCGCACGTGCTGGCCGACCGGCTCGCCGCACGGACGAACGCGGTGCTCGGGGCGGCGCTGATCGTCGCCGGGGCGATCGGTGCCACCGTCGCCGCCGTCGCCGGGCTACCGATCTGGGTGCTCGCCGTCTGCTTCGCGGTCGCACTCGCCGGGCTCGGGATCACCGAGCCGGTCCTGATGGGGGCGGCCATGAACGCCCGCTCGGACGGGCTCGGATCGGCGAGCGCGGTGCTCGGGGCGTGCCAGTTCGTGCTGGGCGCGGTGGGCACGGCCGCCGCGGGTGCGGCGGCCGCCGCCGGGCCCGTCGTCTGGACCGGTCTGCTGCTCGGCATCGCGGTCGTCGCGGCGCTGCTCACGCTCGCGTTGCCCCGGGCACGTATTCCCGCCGGAGACCGATCCCACGGGGCTGCATGAGCGCGCAACGACCCGGGTAGCCGAGGGCATGACTGTTCCCACGATCAAGCTGAACGACGGCCGCGAGATCCCGCAGCTGGGCTTCGGCGTCTTCCAGATCGAGGCCGGGCGCACCGCGGAGACCGTGAAGGCGGCCCTGGACGTGGGCTACCGGCACATCGACACCGCGCAGATGTACGGCAACGAGGAGGGCGTCGGGCAGGCGATCGCCGACTCCGGGATCCCGCGCGACGAGCTGTTCGTCACCACGAAGCTGAACAACGACGGGCACGGCCGCTCCGAGGCCGTCCGCCGCCTCGATCAGAGCCTGACCCGGCTCGGTCTCGATCATGTCGATCTCTACCTGATCCACTGGCCGCGGCCGGGCGAGGACCGCTACGTCGAGACCTGGCAGGGATTCGAGGATGCCCGTGACGCCGGCAAGGCCCGGTCGATCGGCGTCTCGAACTTCCAGATCCCGCACCTGGAGCAGCTCGCGGCGCAGACCTCGACCGTGCCGGCCGTGAACCAGATCGAGTTCCATCCGCAGCTGGTGCAGCGCGAGCTGAGCGAATACCACCGGGAGCACGGCATCGCGACCGAGGCGTGGAGCCCGATCGGCCAGGGCAAGGGCCTGCTCGACGCCCCGGAGCTGGCCGAGCTGGCGCAGCGGCACGGTCGCTCGGCCGCCCAGGTCGTCCTGCGCTGGCACATCCAGCTGGGCAACATCGTGTTCCCGAAGTCGGGCAACCCGGACCGGATCCGGGAGAACTACGAGATCTTCGACTTCACCCTGTCCGACGCCGACATCGCCGCGATCGAGAAGCTGCACACCGGCGCCCGGCTCGGCCCGGACCCGGACACCTTCGGCTGAGGTCTCATACGCCCGGGTAGGGGGCGGCCGCGCGGGCCCGTGCCGGCGCGGCCGCCCACCACGCGAGGACGTGGTTCGCGAGCGGGGCCTGCATGCCGTGCCGTAGCGGCAGGTGATGCAGGTCACCTCCGGTGTTCCCGGAGCGCACGGGCCGATCTGCCCGCCGAACGGCCCGGCTCCCGGGAGCCGCGGTGGACGCGCCCCGCCGGATCCGTACGGTGGGGACGATGTTGGCGATCACCGAGAACGCTGCCGAGGCCATCAAGACCCTGAGCACCGACGCGGAGCTGCCCGAGGACGGCGGCCTGCGGATCACCGCTCCGGACCCGGAGCAGGGCCTGGAGCTGGCGCTGGCCCGGACTGCCGATGCACAGGACACCGTGCTCCGCGGCGAGGGCATCACCGTCTTCCTGGAGCCCACCGCGGCCCAGATGCTCGACGACAAGGTCCTCGACGTGCAGCCCGTCCAGACCGACGCGGGCGAGCAGGAGCTGCGCTTCGCGATCGTCGCGCAGGACGACGCCGAGGAGCCCGCCCAGGGCTGACCCGCCCGGGGCCCTGCCGGGGTCAGGACTCCAGCAGGGTCCCGTCGCGGACCTCCCAGCGGCGGGTGGCGCGGACCGTGTCGAGCATCCGCCGGTCGTGGGTGACCAGCAGGACCGTTCCGGCGAACCCCTCCACCGCCTCCTCCAGCTGCTCGATGGCGGGCAGATCGAGATGGTTGGTCGGCTCGTCGAGCACCAGCAGGTTCACCCCGCGGGCCTGCAACAGGGCCAGCCCGGCGCGGGTCCGCTCACCGGGCGAGAGCGACGCCGCGGGCCGCAGCACCGCCTCCGAGCCCAGCGCGAACTTCGCGAGCAGCGTCCGCACCTCGGACTCCGGCCAGTCCGGCACCTGCTCACCGAACGCGCGCAGCAGCGCGTCCTCGCCGAGGAACGCCCCGCGGGCCTGGTCGATCTCCCCGACCAGCACACCCGAGCCGAGCCCGGCCGCACCGGACTCCGGCTCCAGCCGCCCGAGCAGCGCGGCCAGCAAGGTCGACTTCCCGGCCCCGTTCGCCCCGGTGACGACGACCCGGTCGGCCCACTCGACCTGCGCGGTCACCGGGCCGAGCACGAACCCGCCGCGGCGCAGAACGGCGCCGTCCAGCCGCGCGACGACCGAACCCGAGCGGGGCGCGGACGCGATCGTCATCCGCAGCTCCCACTCCTTGCGGGGCTCCTCGACGACGTCGAGCCGCTCGATCGCCCGCTCGGTCTGCCGGGCCTTCGACGCCTGCTTCTCGCTGGACTCGGCGCGCAGCGCGCGCACGTTCTTGTCCGGGTCCTTCGTCTTGCGCCGGGCGTTGCGGACGCCCTGGGCCATCCAGTTCCGCTGCATCACCGCGCGGTCCTTGAGCGACGAGAGCTTGTCGGAGTACTCGTCGTACTCCTCGCGGGCGTGCCGGCGGGCGGTCTCCCGCTCCGCCAGATAGGCCTCGTAGCCGCCGTCGTAGATCCCGATCCGATGTTGCGCCCGGTCCAGCTCGACGATCCGGTTCACCGTGCGGGACAAGAACTCCCGATCGTGGCTGACCAGCACCGTCGGGGTCCCGCCGCGGCGGCCCAGTCCGCCGACGAACGCCTCCAGCCGGGCCAGACCGTCCAGGTCGAGATCGTTGGTCGGCTCGTCGAGCAGCAGCAGGTCGTAGCGGGACAGCAGCAGCGCGGCCAGGTTCGCCCGGGCGGCCTGCCCACCGGAGAGTCCGGTCATCGCGGCCTGCGGGTCGACGGCGAGGCCGACCTCGCGCAGCACGTCGCCGGAGCGCTCCTCCATGTCGGCTCCGCCGAGCGCGAGCCAGCGGTCCAGCGCCGTCGCGTACCGGTCGTCGGCACCGGGTGCACCCTCGCCGAGCGCCTCGGCGGCGGAGTCCATCGTGGACTGCGCGGTGGCGACGCCGGTCCGGCGGGCGAGGAACCCGGCCACCGTCTCGCCGGTCCGCCGGTCCGGCTCCTGGGAGAGCAGGCCGACGGTCGCGTCCGGCGGGGCGAGCGTCAGTGCCCCCGCGTCCGGCGCGCGGGTGCCCGCGAGGATCGAGAGCAGCGTGGACTTGCCGGCGCCGTTGGCGCCGACCAGGCCGATCACGTCGCCGGGGGCGACGACCAGGTCCAGGCCGGAGAACAGGGAACGATCGCCGTGCCCGGCGGCGAGGCCGGAGGCGTGCAGGGTCGCGGTCATGTCCCGCGGAAGGTTACCGGGGCCGGTCAGAGGTGGGCGCCGAGCAGCCGGTGCAGGGCCTCCCAGTGCCGCTGCTCGGCCCGCTCGTCGTACGACGGCACGTCGGGGACGGCGAAACCGTGCGCGGCCGGATAGGTCTCCACGGTGTGCTCGACACCGGCGTCGGACAGCGCCGTCTCGAGGAGCCTGCGCTGCTCGTCGGGGAACGACCGGTCGTTCTCGGCGCCCGCGACGTAGACGGTGGCCCGGATCCGGTCGGCCAGCCGGTGCACGCTGGCGGGGTCGTCGGTCGCGACGTTCCCGGCGTGGAACGAGGCCGCGGCCGCCACCCGCTCCGGCTGCGTCGCCGCGGTGCGCAGGCTCATGACGCCGCCCATGCAGTAGCCGGTGACCCCGATCCGGGTGCCGCTCACCTCGGGCCGGTCGAGCAGCGCGGTCACCCACGCCTCGGCGTCGACGGCGACCAGGCGCGGCTCCAGCGAGGCGATCATACTCATCAGCCGCTCGCGCTCGGCGTCGTTCGAGAACACGGTGGACATGTCGAACGGCGCCCAGTCGCCGTGCCGGTGGTAGACGTCGGGCAGCAGCACGGCGAAGCCCAGCGTCGCGAGATGGGCGGCCATGTCGTGCATGGCCTCGCGCACCCCACCGGCGTCGACGTAGAGGATCACGCCGGGCCACGGGCCGGTGCCGTCGGGCGTGTGCAGAAAGGCCGGGGCGGCGCCGTCCGGCGTGGCGATCGTCAGGTCGGTGCGTGGCATCGGATGGCTCCCGGGGGACGAAGATCGGGTCGTCCCCGTTCTACGCCGCCGGGAGCCGGATCGCTCACCCGCGCTGCAGCACGTCGTCGTCGAGGCGCCGGGTGCGGGTCTCGGAGTAGCCGGCGACCGCGATGATCGTGACGACCGTGCTGGCCGCGATGTAGGCCGCGATCGCGTACCCGCTGCCCGTCGCGACCAGCAGCGACGCGGCGATCAGCGGGGCCAGGCCACCGGCGAACACCGAGGCCAGCTGGTAGCCGATCGAGATGCCGGAGTAGCGCACCTTCGTGCCGAACAGCTCGGACAGGAACGCGGCCTGCGGGCCGTACATGGCGCCGTGCAGCACCAGGCCGACGGTGACCGCGATCGCGGTGAGCGCGAAGTTCCGGGTGTCGATCAGGAAGAAGAACGCGAACGCCCAGAGCCCGACGCCCACCGCACCGAACAGGTACACCGGCTTGCGGCCGACCCGGTCGGAGATCGCACCCCAGAGCGGGATGGTCACCAGGTGCACCGCGGCGCCGATGAGCACCGCCCCCAGCACGAACGACGACGGCAGGTCGAACCGTTCCTGCAGGTAGGTCGCGATGACGATGGTGAAGATGTAGTAGGAGACGTTCTCCGCGAAGCGGGCGCCCATCGCGGTGAGCACCTCGCGCGGGTACTCGCGCAGGACGTCCAGGATCGGCATCGTCTCCTTCTCACCTGCCGCGGTGCGCTCGGCCGACCTGGCCTGGGCCTCCCGGAACACCGGGGACTCCTCGACGGCGAGCCGGACGTAGAGGCCGATCAGCACCAGCACGGCGGAGAGCAGGAACGGGATCCGCCAGCCCCAGGACAGGAACGCCTCCTCGGACTGCACCAGTGCCATCACGCCGAGCATCGCCTGGGCGAGCAGCTGCCCGGCGGGGGCCCCGGCCTGCGGCCAGCTCGCCCAGAATCCGCGGTGCTCCGGTCTGCCGTGCTCGGAGACGATGAGCACCGCGCCGCCCCACTCGCCGCCGAGCGCGAAGCCCTGGATGATCCGGAGCAGCACCAGCAGGATCGGCGCGAGCACCCCGATCGTGGCGTAGCCGGGCAGCAGGCCGATCGCGAAGGTCGCGAAGCCCATCATCAGCAGGGACAGCACCAGCAGCTTCTTGCGGCCGATCTTGTCGCCGTAGTGGCCGAAGACCAGGCCGCCGAGCGGGCGGGCGACGAACCCGACCGCGAACGTGCCCATCGACAGCAGGATCCCGACGGCACCCTCGCTGTCCGGGAAGAACACCATCGGGAACACCAGCGCGGCCGCGACACCGTAGAGGAAGTAGTCGTACCACTCCACCGTCGTGCCCAGCATGCTCGCGGCGACGACCCGCACGATCGGCGTGTGCGACCGATCGGATGCGGTGCCGGGTCCGTTGTCATCGGGTCCCGGCGCGGTGGCGCCGGACTGTGTGTCGGACACGGTCTCTCCCCATCGTGAGACTGGCTACCTCGGTCGGTTGCGCCACGATAGGGCGAGAGGGTCACGTTTTCACCGGTTGCGGCCACACCCGTCGTCCGGGTGTGACGTGGCCCGGCCACACCCGGAGGCCGGTGGCCGTCAGACTGGACCCATGGCCGACGACGAGTACCTCCCACTGCCCGGCGGGTTCGACCGCGTGCTGGTGGTGGTCGCGCACCCCGACGACATGGAGTTCGGCGGGGCCGGGGCGGTCGCGCGCTGGACGTCGGAGGGCACCCAGGTCGCCTACCTGCTGGTCACCCGGGGGGAGGCCGGCATCGACACGATGTCGCCCGACGAGTGCGCCGTGGTCCGCGAGGCCGAGCAGCGGGCCGCCTGCGCCGCCGTCGGGGTGCGGGACTGCGAGTTCCTCGACCACCCGGACGGGATCGTCGAGTACTCGGTCGCGCTGCGCCGCGACATCGCCGCCGCGATCCGCCGGCACCGGCCGCAGCTCGTCGTCACCAGCAACCACCGGGAGTTCTGGGACGCCGAGGGCATCCACCTGAACCAGGCCGATCACATCGCCGTCGGGCGGGCGGTGATCGACGCCGTCCGGGACGCGGCCAACCGGTGGATCTTCCGCGACGTCGGCGAGAAGTGGGACGGAGTGCAGGGGATCGCGCTCGCCGGATCGCCACGGTCCCGGCACGCGGTGGACATCTCCGGCCACCTCGACGCCGCCGTCGACTCGTTGAAGGCGCACGAGCGGTACCTGGCGGCGCTGTCCGGCGAGATGGCCGACGCGGACACCTTCCTGCGCCGGTCGGCGGAGGAGGCCGCCACCCGGCTGCCCGGCGCCTCGGCGGCCGCGATCTTCGAGTGGCTCGGCCCGTGACCGCCGTCGCGGCGGCGACCGCGACGGCCGCCATAGGGTCGGGGCCGTGAACGGTTCCACCGCCCAGGCCAGGGTGATCGTCGACGAGCTGGTGCGCTCCGGCGTCACCGACGCGGTCCTCTGCCCCGGTTCCCGCAACGCGCCACCGGCGTTCGCGCTGGCCCGGGCGGACGAGCTCGGGCTGCTCCGGCTGCACGTGCGGATCGACGAGCGCACCGCGGGCTTCCTCGCGCTCGGGCTGGCGACGGCGTCCGGCCGGCCGGTCCCGGTGGTCGTGACCTCCGGGACGGCGGTGGCGAACCTGCACCCGGCGATGCTCGAGGCATCGCACGCCGGAGTGCCGCTGCTCGCGCTGACCGCGGACCGCCCGCCGGAGCTGGTCGGCACCGGGGCCAGCCAGACGATCGCCCAGTCCGGGATATTCGGAGCCGCCGTGCGCTGGTCCGGCTCGCTCGCGGTGCCCGCCGGCGGGACCGGGGCGGCGGGCGTATCGGAGGCGGAGGTGCGCCGCTGGCGATCCGGGGTGGCCCGGGCACTGGCCGCGGCCACCGGCGGCGGTTCGGGTCCGCCCGGCCCGGTCCAGCTGGACCTGCCCTACGCCGAGCCGCTCGTCCCCGATCCCGACGGCGACGACCCGCAACCGGACGGGGCGGGCCTGCTCGGTCCGTGGATCCCGGCCGGGCGTCCCGGCGGCGCAGCCTGGACGGTGGTGCCCCGACCGGCCCGCGCGCTGCCGCCGCTCCCGCTGGACCCGGCCGCCCGGACCCTGGTGATCGGCGGCTCCGGTGGCCCGCGCGCCGATCCCGCCCTGCTCGGCGGGGCCCCGCTCGCCGCGGAGCCGTCGTCGCCGTGGTGGCCGCACGCGCTGCGCGCCGCACCGTGGCTGCTCGACCGGCCCGAGCTGCGGCCGTCCCAGGTGGTGGTGCTCGGCCGGCCGACCCTGCACCGCGCGGTCGCCCAGCTGCTCGCGGATCCGGACGTCGCCGTGTACGCCGATCCCGGGCCGGACGGCGCCTCCTGGACCGACGTGCCCGGCACCGTGCGCGCGGTGGGCGCGCTGCCCGCGCTGGACCCGCCGGACGCCTTCGCCTACGCCTGGAGCGCCGCCGACCGGGCAGCGGCGAAGGCGCTCGACGCCGCCCTCGACGGTGATCTCGCCGCGGGCGCACCCGGGCTGCGGCTGGCCAGGGACCTGGTCGCCGCTCAGCCGGACGGCGCGCAGCTGGTGCTCGGCTCGTCGAACCCGGTACGCGACGTCGCGCTCGCCGCGGCGCCCCGGGACGGCCTGGTCGTCCGGTCCAACCGCGGGGTGGCCGGGATCGACGGCACCGTCTCGACGGCGATCGGTGCCGCACTGGCGCACGACGGCCCGACGACGCTGCTGCTCGGCGACCTGACGCTGCTGCACGACACCACCGGTCTGGTGGTGGGCCGCTCCGAGCCGGTCCCGGACCTGACCGTGGTGGTGCTCGACGACGACGGCGGCGGCATCTTCCACCTGCTGGAGCAGGGCGGCCCGGAGCACGCGACCGCGTTCGAGCGGGTGTTCGGCACGCCGACCGGCGCGGACCTGATCGGGCTGGCCCGCGCGCTGGGCTGGGTGGCGGTGGACTGGTCCGGTGACCGGGCGGAGCTGGCGGCCCGGGCCGGGGCCGGTCGGCGGCTGGTCCGGGTCGCGGCGACCCGGAGCGGGCTGCGGGACGCGCACGCCGCGCTGGCCGTGGCCGTGGGCGAGGCGATGGCCTGACTCCCGTGCCCGCGGCGGCGCGGCACCCGGGTCGATGCACAGTCGTGACTTGACCCCTCTCCGGTGTGCCTGCTAATCATTCCTTACCGGTAAGGAAACAATGAGGATTCGGGGCACAATGAGGTGGCAGGTGAGCCGGCGTGGGAACACGCGCCGGGCGATGACCGTGGCGGCGGTGGCGGCACTCGGGGTGGCGACGGTGGTCGCGACGGCGCAGGCCGCGCCCGGCCAGGCGGCCGAGCGGGACTGGCTCGACATCGAGGTGTTCGCCGAGATCCCGGCACCGGGACATCCGGAGGGGATCACGGTGGCCGACGACGGGACGGTGTTCGTCGGGACCCAGCAGCACGTCAGTGAGCCGCACACCGGACCGTCGAAGATCTTCGCGTTCGATCAGTCCGGTGAGCTCCGCCGGGAGTACGTGATCGAGGGGCAGGACCCGCGGCACGGCGCCGGAATCGTCGGCATGGCCCAGGACGGCGACGGCGTCGTCTATGCACTCGACCGGTACCCCCAGCGGGTGATCGCACTCGATCCGGCGACCGGGGAGCAGTCGGACTACGCGACGTTCACCCAGGTCAAGAGCCTCTGTGTGCAGGCGAGCGCGCTCACCCTGGTGACCCAGTGCGCGATCCCGGACGGACTCAACTTCGGGCCGGACGGCTCGCTCTACGTCACCGATGTCGCGCAGGCCCTGATCTGGCGGATCCCGCCGGGCGGTGGCGAGGCCGAGGTGTGGTTCTCCGACCCGCGGATCGAGAGCGTGTTCGGCGCCAACGGGATCGAGTTCGTCGACGAGAACACGATCATGTTCGCGCAGTCGCTGACCGGTCCGCTGGACGGTGTTCCGCCGCGCCCGGACACCAGTCGCCTCTACACGATCGGGATCGAGCCCGACGGCAGCGCGGGTGAGCTCGAGCTGTTCTGGGAGAGCAGGCCGGCGGACGGCATCGACGGTTTCGCGATCGCCGAGTCCGGCAACGTCTACGCCGCGCTGGCCTTCGCCAACGCCGTCGTCGTGGTCTCCCCGGACGGGCGGGAGATCGCCCGCAACCCGGCGAACCCGGTGGAGAACCTGGCGCTGGACGTGCCGATGGACGATCCGGCGAGCGTCGCCTTCTCCGGCGACCGGGTGCTGGTCACCAACCACACCCTGTTCATCGGCAACCCCGCCTCGTGGGTCGTCTACGACGTCCACGCCGGGGAACCGGGCCGGGCCCAGTTCCGTCCGCAGGTCCGCTGAGCGGCGTGGCGAACATGTCGGGACGGATGGACGGCCGGGTCGCACTCGTCACCGGTGGTGCCTACGGCATCGGGGCGGCGATCGCAGCACGGTTCGCGGCCGAGGGTGCCGAGGTGGTGGTCGCCGACATCGACGGTGCCGAGGCCGCCGAAGGGGACGGCGTCGCCTGCCGGCTCCGCTGTGACGTCTCGGTCGCCGACGACGTCGCCGCCGCGGTCGCCGTGGCCGAGGACCGGTTCGGTGGGCTGGACATCATGGTCAACAACGCCGGGCTCGGCTCCGCGTGCGATCTGGTCGATCTCGACGACGAGCAGTGGGCCCGGGTCATCGGGGTCAGCCTCACCGGCACGTTCCACGGGATCCGGCACGCCGCTCCGGCGATCGCCAGGAGGGGTGGCGGCGCGATCCTGAACGTGTCCTCGCTGGCGGCCGGGCGTGCGTTGCCGGGGATGGGTGCGTACTCGGCGGCGAAGGCCGGCGTCGAGGCGCTGACCCGGACGGCGGCGGTCGAGCTGCGTGGCTCCGGTATCCGGGTCAACGCGGTCGTGCCCGGCCTGATCCGGACCGCGGCCGCGCGTGCGGGCGGCGCGGCCCTCGCCCGCGGGCTCGGCGTCGACGACCTGCAGGACTACCTGGACCAGCGGCAGGGCCGGTGGGGGGAACCCGAGGAGGTCGCGGAGGTGGCCGTGCATCTGGCGGGGGACGGTGCCTCCTTCACGTCGGGCCTGCTCTACACGATCGACAACGGCGGCAGCGCGTCCTGACGACGGACGGCGCGGAAAGGTGGAGATGATCCCGACGGAGGAGATGCCGGAGCATCGGCGTGAGTTCGTGGAGTCGCTGCGCGGGTTCGCCCAGCGGGAGTGCGGGACGCGCGAGCAACGCCGTGCGCTGACCGACGACGACCGCATCACCCACAGCCCGGAACTGTTCGCGAAGCTGGCCGGCCTCGGATGGATCGGGTGTGCGATCCCGGAGGGCTACGGCGGCGGGGGCGGCCGGATCGGCGACGCCTGCCTGCTGGTGGAGGAGATGGCCTACGGGAAGGTGCCGCTGTTCGGGCTCGGTGTCTCGCTGGTGAGCAGCACCGTGGTGGAGCGGTTCGGCACCGAGTCGCAGAAGAAGGACATCCTGGGTGGTGTCTGCCGGGGCGAGGTGCTGGCCACGGCCATCAGCGAGCCGGGGACCGGGTCGGACGCGGGATCGATGATCTGCCGCGCCGAGCGGCGCGGGGACCGGTACGTGATCAACGGGCAGAAGACCTGGATCTCCTGTGCGCACATCGCGTCCCGGATCCTGGTGCTCTGCCGGACCGGCTCCGGCGGGGACAAGCACGACGGGATCACCATGCTCGACGTCCCGGCGGACAGCCCCGGCCTGGAGATCCGGCCGATCGCGACGCTGGGCGGCGACGAGGTCAACGACGTCTATCTGACCGACGTCGAGGTCGGCGCGGACCGGGTGATCGGGACCGAGGGCGGCGCGTGGCACCAGATCATGCGGTGCCTGAACACCGACCGGCTGATGTGCGGGTCGATGTTCCTCGGGCACGCCCGGCGGGCCTTCGACGACGCGCTGGACTACGTCCGCGAGCGTGAGCAGTTCGGCCGGCCGATCGGCAGCTTCCAGGCGATCCGGCACCGGATCGCCGATCTCGCGACCGAGCTGGAGTGCTGTCGCCTGCTGGTCCGCGACGCCGCCCGCAAGCTCGACCTCGAACCCGACCGGCAGGTCCCCCGCGAGGCTTCGATGATCAAGCTGAAGGTCACCGAGACCGCCAAGCGGATCGCGATCGAGGGCATGCAGCTGATGGGCGGGGCCGGCTACACGCTCGAGTACGACATGGCGCGGCACCTCCGGCAGTCGATCGTGTCGACCGTCTACGCCGGAACCAGTGAGATCCAGCGGGAGATCATCGGCCGCTCGTACGGCCTCTGACCAGCCGCTGGGGTACGAGTCGGTCTCAACGAGGAGAACAGACGTGAGCAGAACTTTCCAGACCGTCGTCGACGGCGGCGACTACTTCGAGGGCGTCCGGTGGCACGAGGGGCGCTGGTACGCCTCGGACGCGTTCCGCGGTGTGGTGTGCGCGTTCACCCCGGACGGGACGCGGGAGGACCTGATGCAGGTCGACGCCCTGTGCTCCGGGCTCGGATGGCTGCCGGACGGCTCGCTGCTGGTGGTGTCCATGAAGGACCGGACCCTGCTGCGGCGCGCACCGGACGGGACGGTGTCCACCCATGCCGACCTGGCGTCGGTGTCCCCGCACTGGATCAACGACATGACCGTCGATCGGTTGGGGAGGGCCTGGGTCGGCACCATCGGGTTCGCGATCGTCGACGGGGCCGATCCCGAGCCGGGTGCTCTGTTCCGGGTGGATCCGGACGGCACGGTGTCGGTTGCGGCGGACGGGCTGTGGTGCCCGAACGGTGTGGTGGTGACCGCCGACGGTGGCACCCTGATCGTCGCGGAGAGCTTCGCCGCCCGGTTGACCGCGTTCACGATCGGCGCCGACGGTGCACTGGGCGATCGTCGCGTGCTGGCCCGGTTCGGCGCGGCCCCCGAGCCGGCCGGCGCCGCCGAGATGCTGGGGGCCGCGGAACTCGCACCGGACGGGCTCGCGATCGACGCCGACGACCACGTCTGGGCGGCGGACGCGGTGGGGAGGCGCTGCGTGCGGGTCTCGCCGGACGGCGAGACCGTCGAGGAGGTGGCGCACCCGCGGGGCACCAACGTCTACAGCTGCGCGCTGGGCGGGCGCGACGGGCGGACACTGGCACTCGCCGCGGCCGACGGGTTCTTCGAGGCCGCGCAGGGGGTGACGGGTACCGCCGAGCTGGTCACGACCGCGGTCGAGGTGCCCGCCCGGCGATGACGGCACCGACGCCCGCGGTGAGTACTCCCGCCACGCTGCTGCGCAAGGTCGCGGTGACCTACGCCGGGCGGACCGCCGTGACCTGCGGTGACCGGGAGCTGTCCTACGCGGCACTCGCCGAGCGGTGCAACCGGCTGGCGAACGCGCTGAGCGGCAGCGGGATCGCGATGGGCGACCGGGTCGCGATGCTCGGGGACAACTGCCTGGAGTCCCTGGAGCAGATCGTGGGGACCGGTATCGGCGGGTTCGTGCGCTGTTCGCTGCACGCGCACGACGCACCGGCCCGGCACCGCTACCTGATCGGGATGACCGGGTCGCGGGTACTCGTGGTGCAGGACCACTACTACGACGCCCTGGTCGACGAGCTGGACGAGCTGAACGAGCTGGAGCTGGTCGTCGTCCTCGGTGATCTGCCGGCGACCCGGGGGCGGATCCCGGTGGTCGGCTACGAGGAGTGGCTCGCGGCCGCCTCTGCCGAACCTCCCGGAACGCTGCTCCCCGGGGATCACCCGAACGTCATCCGGTTCACCTCGGGGACCACAGGGTTCCCCAAGGGCATCGTCATCTCGGTGGCCGGGACGATGGCGATGGGCAACGAGCTCGCGCTCGTGCTGCCCCGCTTCGACACCGACGATCGCTATCTCGCCGCGGGCCCGCTCACCCATGCCGCGAGCATGTTCATCTACTCGCTGCTCGCGGTGGGCGCCACCACGATCGTGCTGCCGCGCTTCGATCCGGCCGGGTTCCTGCGGATCGTCGAGCAGGAGCGGGTCACCGCGACCCTGCTCGTCCCCACGATGATCCAGATGGTGGCCGAGCACCCGGACGCCGCGACCCGGGACGTGTCCAGCCTGCGCGCCGTCATGTACGGGGCCGCGCCGATCTCGACCACGACGTTGTCGTCGGCGCTGCGGCTGTGGGGAAACATCATGTATCAGCTCTACGGGCAGAGCGAGGTGGTGCCGATGTCGGTGCTCGCTCCGCGGCACCACCACGTCGAGGGCACCGAGGTGCAGCGGCGCCGGCTCGGCTCGGCGGGGCTCCCCACTCCCAACTCGTACTTCCGGATCGTCGACGACCGGGGTGCGGAGCTGCCGACCGGAGAGATCGGTGAGATCGAGGCATCCGCCCCCTGTGTCCTGGCCGGGATCTGGCAGAACGACGAGGCCGCCGCCGAGCGGATCACCCCCGACGGCTGGATCCGTACGCGGGACATGGGTTATGTCGACGAGGACGGGTTCCTCTTCCTCGCCGACCGCAAGGAAGACCTGATCAACTCCGGGGGCTTCAACATCTGGCCGGCCGAGATCGAACAGGCGCTCACCGATCATCCCGCGGTCGATGACGCGGCCGTCGTCGGTGTCGCGCATCCGAAGTGGGGCGAGACGCCGCAGGCCGCCGTCGTACTGCGGGCGGGCCACACCGCGACCGAGGACGAGCTCGTCGAGTGGACCCGCGAGCGGGTCGGCTCGTACAAGAAGGTCACCGGTGTGCTCGTCGTGGACGAGTTGCCGCGCACGCCGCTGGGCAAGCTGCTGCGCAGCCAGGTCCGGGAGCGCCACTTCGGTTCCGCCGGCATCGGTCGTGCCTGATGCGATCGGTCTTCTATCCGCTGCCGGCCAGCCAGGTCTGGGTACTCATCGCCTTCGTGGCAGGTGCCGGGAGCGCGTTCCTGCCCGGGGTCGGCGCGGTGGAGTTGCTGGGCGTCAGCCTCACGGCCTGGCTGTTGTTGCTGCTCATGGTGCTCGTCCCGATCGTGACGATCGTGGTGACGAGCACCGAGACGGACTGACCCGGGGCGTTCGGCGCCCTCCACCGGGCCGGGCGTCCGCCCTCCCGGTTCCCGAGACCTCCAGGAGAATCAGATGGCGATCACCGTGGTGCTCGTCTACTTCGTGGTCATCATCGCCATCGGGCTGTACGCCCGGCGGCGGGCCGCGGCCTCCACCGACGAGTTCTTCGTCGCGGGCGGCACCATCGGCACGTTCACGAACTCGTGGGCGTTCCTCGCGACACTGGCGAGCGGCGGCACGATCATGGCCGCGGTGGGGATGACGGTCTTCCTCGGCCTGCCCTACACGGTGGCACTCGCCGCGGGTGGGCCGGTCGGCTTCGCGATGGCCTCGATCCTGGTCGCGCGGCCGATGCGGCGGGTGGGGCGCTACACGGTCCCCGACCTGTTCCGGGCCCGGTTCGACAGTGCGGTGATCCGGTGGGCGGCACCGGTCGTCATCGTCATCGCGAGCACCGTCTACATGGTCTCCCAGATCACCGTGTCCGGGATCATCGCGACCGCCCTGCTGGGGTGGCCGCACGAGATCGGTGTGCTGGTCACCGGCGGGATCTTCATCCTCTACACCGCGCTCGGCGGCTTCCTCTCGGTCACCTGGAACGACGTCTTCCAGGGCTTCCTCATGGTGGGGATGACCGTGGCGTTCGCGATCATCGCGATCGTCTCGGTGCCGAGCTTCACCGACGTATTCGTCACGGCGACCGTCGAGTTCCCGAGCTACGGGGCGGTCGGCGAAGCCCTGCCGGTCTGGTCCTACGTCGGCGGGTTCGTCACCTCGGCCACCACGATCTGCATCCTGCCGCACGTGATCATGCGGGTGTACTCGGCGCGCAACGCGCGTTCGGCGCGGCTGTCGCTGAACTACGCGATGATCCTCTACGGGGTGATCATCCTGGCCGTGACGCTGGTGCTGGCCCCGGTGTCCACCACGCTGCCCGGCGTGCGGGAGATGAGCCCCGACACGGTCTTCTTCGCGCTGTCCGGGGCGATGCTCTCGCCGTTCATGCAGGGCATGATCGCCGCCGCCGTGCTCGCCGCCGTGATGTCGACGACGGCCGGGCTCCTGATGGCCTGCAACTCGGCCATCGCGAACGATCTCTACGCCCGCATCCTGCGGCCGGGAGCGACGCAGCGGCAGACCCTGCTGGTCGCGACCGTCACCACCTGGGTGGTCGGGATCGTGGCCACGTTGTTCGCGCTCGATCCGCCGGAGTTCCTCGTCCTGCTCTACATCGCGGCCATGGGGTTCCTGTCCTCGGCGTTCTTCGCGCCGATGGTGCTCGGGATCTGGTGGCGGCGGTGCACCTCGGCCGCCGCCGCGGCCGGCCTGGTGGTGGGGGCGGCCTCGTACGCCGTGGTGTTCCTCGCCCTGGACATGCCCAGCTCCTCGGAGATCCTCGTCGGCATCCCGATGTCGTTCCTCGCGGTCGTCGTGGTCGCGCTCGCGGGGCCGGCGCCCACGGCGGAGGAGGTGGCGGTGGCGGAGCGGGCGCACGCGCCCGCCGGGCCGGGGTGAGCAGACGGACCTGTGGCTCCCGCCCGAGGCGATGGTCGACGGGAGCGGTCCGTCCACGTTGACGGGCGCAGGCCAAGTTCTTACTATCTGGATAGTAAAGATTGGGCGCAGTAGTGGATGCCGACGACTCGGGCGGGATCCGGAAGAGCGACGAAGGGACCGACGCAATGGTGCGGATCGGGATCGACACCGGTGGAACGTTCACCGATCTCGTGGTTGCCGACGGGGACGAGATCCGGATGGCGACGAAATCGCTCACCACGCACGGGGAGCTGGCCGCTGGGCTGCTGAGTGCGCTGGGCAAGGCCGAGCTCGAGCCCGGCGAGGTGGAGAGCGTCGTGCACGGCACGACCGTCGCGTTGAACGCGATCCTCACCCGGCGGGGTGCGCTGGTCGGGTTGCTGACGACGCGGGGCTTCCGGGACCTGCTCGACATGGGGCGCGGCTGGCGCTCCGCCGACGCGCTCACCGACCCGCGCTGGCGGCGGCCGCACGAGCTGCGGCCGATCGTCGAGCGGCACCTGCGCCGCCCGGTCGCCGAGCGGGTACGCGCTGACGGTTCGGTGCTCGTCCCGCTCGACGAGGCAGGCCTGCTCGCCGAGGTGGACGAGCTGTACGAGCAGGGCTGCCGGAGCATCGCGATCTGCTTCCTGCACGCCTACAAGTTCCCGGCCCACGAGGAGCGGGCGGCCGAGCTGATCCGGGAGCGCTATCCCGACGTCGGGGTCAGCCTCTCCTCGGCGGTCGCCCCGTTCCCGCGGGAGTACAATCGGCTCTCCACCTGTGTCCTCAACGCCTACGCCCAGCCACTGATGCAGAGCTACACCCGCTCGGTCGAGGAGCGGCTCGCCGGTGCCGGGCACGCGGCCCCCCTGAACTTCATGACCAACGACGGCGGGGTGAGCACTCCCGCCGCCGTTTCCGCACGCCCGGTGACCACGCTGAACAGCGGCCCCGTCGGCGGCGTGATGGGGGTGCAGAGCTACTCCCGCTCGTTGGGGCAGCCGAACCTGGTCGGCTTCGACATGGGCGGGACCAGCACCGACGTCGCCGTGATCGCCGAGGGCAGGGCCTCGACGAAGCGTGAGCTGGAGCTGGAGCACGACCTGATCGTGAGCATGCCGGTGCTCGAGATCCACAGCATCGGGGCCGGTGGCGGCAGCATCGCCGCATTGGACGCCGCGGGCGGCGTGGCGGTCGGTCCGCAGAGCGCGGGCAGCGTCCCCGGGCCGGCCTGTTACGGCCGCGGCGGGGAGGTCCCGACCGTGACCGACGCACTGCTGCTGCTCGGCTGGCTGGATCCGAAGACCCCGCTCGGTGGGGAGATCCGGCCCGACATCGCGGCGGCCGAGCGTGCGTTCGGTCCACTGGCCGAGGGGCTGGCGACCACTCCCGAGCAGGTCGCGGGCACCGTCGCCCAGGTCGCGATCCACAACATGGCCGAGGCCATCCGCCAGCTCACCGTCTATCGGGGCGTCGATCCCCGCGAGTTCGGTCTGCTCGCCTACGGTGCCGCCGGACCGCTTGCCGCGACCCAGGTCGCCCGGATCCTGGAGATGCCCCGGGTGGTCTTCCCGGCGCTGGCCGGCGTTTTCTCGGCGTTCGGCCTGCTGGAGGGGGCCGGGTTCGACGAGGAGGTCGTCCCGGTGATGGCGATCGCGTCCGAGGAGGTCGCCGTCGGCGCGTTCGCGACGATGCGGGAGACCGCCGTGAAGGTCCGCGAACGGTTCGGGCATCCCGACGCGCACGCCGAGTTCGTCGTCGACGGCATGTACGCCGGGCAGCGGTGGGAGCTCCCGGCGCTGGTCGACCCGACCCACTCGGATCCGGCCGCGCACCTTGCGGAGCGGTTCGGTGAGGCGCACCGGCGCCAGTACGGCTACCAGCTGCCGGCACCGGTGCAGATCGCCAACCTGCGGGTCCGGCTGGTGGTCCCGGAGTCCCGGGCGCCGCGCCCGCCCGCATTGACCCGGACCGATCCGGCACGGCCGCACGCCGGCCGGGACATCGTCGTCGGCGGAGAACGTGTCACCGCGTCGGTCTTCCGGACCGAGGAGCTCGCGGCGGGCCAGATCGTGCACGGCCCCGCCGTCATCGAGGCACCCAGCTACACCGGCGTCCTGGTCCCGGGCGACGTCGCCCGGATCAACGAGGTCGGGGACATCGTGGTCGAGTTGGAGGAGAACGTCCGATGAGCGCAAGCGTCGAGGGTGCCACGGTTGCACCGACTGCCGATGAGGTCAGATCCACCTACGGGCTCGATCTCACCACCGCCGAGGTGCTCCGGCACGCGCTGCGGTTCGTGTCCCTGCAGATGCAGTTGAAGATCAACACTGCGGCGCTGAGCCCGCTGCTGAACGAGGTCAACGACTTCGGGATCGGCCTGCTCGGGCCGCGCGACCCGGATCGCGACCTGGACTTCGACGCGATCGCGATGGCGACCGCGGCACCGGGGCACTACGTGATCAACCAGTTCTACGCGCGGATGGCGATCGAGCACTTCGGGGTGGAGAACTTCCGGCCCGGCGACGTGATCGTCTACAACGATCCGTACCGCGGTGGCAGCCACGTCAACGACGTCGGTGCCCTGATGCCGATCTTCGACGGTGACGCGCTGATGGGCTTCGCGGTCAGCATCACGCACTGGCTCGACATCGGCGGCCCGGTTCCGGGGGGTCTGGGCGCCGGGCTGCAGCGGGACATGTACTCCGAAGGCATCAAGATCACCCCCAGGCGGCTCTACCGGGAAGGTGAGCTGGTCGCCGAGACCTTGGAGCTGTTCACCGAGCAGACCCGGATCCCGGATCTGTCGGTGAACGATCTGCAGGTGATCCGAGCTGCGCTGCAGCTGGGTGCGGACATGGTCGGGCACTACGTGCGCCGCTACGGCGCCGATGTCTACCGCAGCGCGGCCCAGTACACGGTGGACTACTCCGAGCGGCTGGTGCGCAGCGCACTGACCCGGATCCCGGACGGTGTCTACGAGGCGCAGGACCACCTGGACAACGACGCGGAGGGTAATCCGATGTTGTTGCGCTGCACCGTGCGCAAGCACGCCGACCGGATCGAGGTCGACTACTCGGGGACCTGCCGCTCGGAGTGGTTCGGCTACGCGGCGCAATGGTCGGACACCGTCTGCGCCGCGCACCTCGGGGTGGCAGCGATTCTCGACCAGACCGGGATCACGCCGAACGCCGGCGGTTACCGGCCGATCGACGTCGTCGTCCCGCCCGGATCGTGCCTGCACGCTCTGCCGCCGATGTCGACCAACGCCGGGCACACCATGCTGCTGACCAAGGCGCTGAACCTGGTCAAGCAGGCCCTCTCGCAGGCCGACCCGGAGCTGGCCGTCGGCGAGAACTACGACGACGTTTCGGTGATCGGGTTCGCGGGGCTGGACGACCGCGGCCCGGCGCCGGTGCCGTTCGTCGCGATGCGGCCGTTCTCCGGCCCCTACGGCGGAACCCGGCGTGGCGACGGCTGCGCGTTCACCCTGGTCGAGGGCGGTAACTGCGTCGAACCCTCGATCGAGCTCGACGAGATCGCCTACCCGGTGCTGATCCTGGAACGCGAGTTCGTCGCCGACACCGCGGGGCCCGGCGAGAACCGCGGTGGCCCGGCGAACCGGGTGCTGCTCTCCCCGCAGGTCGACGTCGAGTCGCTCTACCAGGTCGACCAGTGCCGGTTCCCGACCAAGGGGGTGATCGGCGGCGGTGCCGGTGCCCTGGGGTCGATCACCGTGCACCGCGCCGCCGTCGAGGAGTGGGCGGCCGGCCGGGAGCTGGCCGATCCGGAGGTGGTGGCCGGGATCGCGGACGCGGCGACCGGTCGTCCGGTCGCGTCCGAGGACGTGCCGGGCGCCGAGTTCCGGCTGAGCAAGCGGGCCGGGGTCCCGTTCGGCGCCGGTGACGTGATCGCGGTCCAGCTGCCGGGTGGTGGCGGTTACGGAGCGCCGTCCCGGCGCAGCGACGAGGCCGTCCGGCGGGACCTGCGGGACGGGATCTACACGACCGAGACGCGGGCCCGCGGTGCGGTGTCCGGCGCGGAGGGAGAGTGACGTGCTGTACCCCCAACCGACCGAGATGACCCTCGACGAGCCGGTCGAGCACGTGGACCGGCCCTGTGCGGCCTGTGGTGCCGCCGAGCTGTACCGCTACCGGCTGGCCGACTACCGGGGCTGGCTGCGGGTCGTGAAGTGCCGCAGCTGCCTGATCACCGCGGAGCGCGAGCGCATCCCCGCCCCGCCGCAGGGCACGTCGTGAGCTGGACACCGCCGACCTCGCTGGACACGCCGCTGCCGCCCTTCGAGCTCGAGCCGATGGACCGGGTGTTCAGCGTCGTCGTCGAACGATGGGCCGCGCATGACCCCAACCGCGAGTGCCTGGTGCAGGACGACGGCAGCGCCCTGACCTACGGCGAGCTGGACCGGGCGGCGAGCACCATCGCCGCCGGGCTGCGCGAGCTCGGCATCGGGGTCGGGGACCGGGTCGCGACCCTGCTGGAGAACGATCTGCGGGTCGTCCAGGTCGGGATCGCACTGTCCAAGCTGGGGGCGGTCGAGGTCCCGGTGAACCCGGCCCTGGTCGGCGCCAGCATGCGGCACGTGCTGGCCGACGCAGACCCGACGGCTTCGGTCGTGGCACCACGGTTCCGGGACGCGCTGGTCGCGTCGCTGCCCGACGGCGGGGCCCCGGTGCTGGTGTCGGCCGGGCCGCTCGACGGTTCGGCGGAGCCGGGTCCGTCGCCGTCGGTCGAGGAGATGCTGGCCGGTCCCCCGGTGGAGCTGCGGACCTCCGCAGAGGTCCGGGCGAGCTCGCCCACGGCGATCATGTACACCTCCGGGACGACCGGCCTGCCCAAGGGCGCCCTGCTCCCGCACCATCACTGCTTCCGGATCGCCCAGCGAACGGCCGGGGCACTCGCCCTGACCACCGAGGACACGCTGATCTCGATCCTGCCGCTGTTCCACGCCGGCGGGCGGTACATGAACGTCGGTGCCTGCCTGCTCTCCGGCGCGCGCTGCGGGTTCGTCCGCCGGTTCAGCGGTGCGGCCTACTTCGACCAGGCGCGGACGTTCGGCGCCACGGTCATGCACGCCGTCGTCTCGGTGGGGCACTTCCTGCTGGCCCAGGAGCCCTCCGCGGCCGATCGCGACCACACGATCACCAGGGGCCTGCTGGCCCCGCGCCCGACGGCGGTGGGGGACGCGTTCACCGAGCGCTTCGGGTTCGAGGTGTTCGAGGCCTACGCCAGCACCGAGAGCAACATCTCGGTGTTCAACCTGGACGGGCGCAAGGGTGCATGCGGGCGTGCGTACCCGCCGTACCGGGTCCGGATCGTCGACGAGCACGACCGGGAGCTGCCGGCCGGGGAGACCGGCGAGATCGTGGTCGATTGCGACGAGCCGTGGTCGACCTTCGCCGGCTACTGGAACCAGCCGGCGACCTCACTGGAGGTGCTGCGGAACTTCGGCCTGCACACCGGCGACGCCGGTTACCTCGACGCCGACGGCTTCCTGCACTACGTCGACCGGATCAAGGACATGATCCGGCGCCGCGGGGAGAACGTCGCCGCCCAGACCGTCGAGGACGTGGTCAACATGATCGACGGGGTGGCGGAGTCGGCCGCCTACCCGGTTCCCTCGGAGTTCGGCGAGGAGGAGATAGCGGTCGCCGTGATGGCCCGCGCCGGACACGCACCGACCTCGGAGCAGATCGTCGCGGTCTGCCGGGAGAAGTTGCCGCGTTTCGCGGTGCCCCGCTACGTGCGCTTCGTCGACGACCTGCCACGGACCGAGACCGGAAAGATCCAGAAGTTCCGGCTCAAGCAGGCCGGAACGACCGGCGCCCACGACCACCCGGAGGTGCGTCCATGAAGTTTCTCGTCCGTCAGGCACTCGACGAGGGCGGTGACGTCACCCGCGACCACCTGCAGCCGATGGCCCGGGTGGTGGCCGGCTCGCTGGAGGACCCGCCGCGCGGACCGGTCGTCTGGCTCGGCGGTTGCGGCGACATCGAGACGAGCGAGTTCTTCATGCTCTTCGAGGCTCCCGACCAGGAGACGATGGACGCCGCCGCCGCGAACCTGCCCGGTCTCGTCTCGTGCCGGCGGGTGATGGCGGTGGATCGGTCCACGCTGGCCCGCGGCCTGATGCTCGGCCTGGCCAAGGATTACGAGGACCGTCGCGCGGCCGAGGATGCGCACCGTGCGTGAGGTCGTCGTCAGCGGGGTCGGGATGACCCGCTTCGGGAAGCACCCGGACCGGCCGGTCTCCTCCCTGGTCGCCGAGGCGACCGGGGAGGCGCTGGCCGACGCCGGGACGACCGCGGCCGATCCGGCGATCGGCGCGGTCTACTACGGCAACGTCCTCGGCGGCCTGCTGCAGGGCCAGGAGTCGGTCCGCGGGCAGCACGCGATCCGGGCGACCGGGCTGTCTGGGGTGCCGCTGGTCAACGTCGAGAACGCCTGCGCCTCCGGGGCGACCGCACTGCACCAGGCGTGGCTCGCGGTGGCGTCCGGGCAGGCCGAGACCGCGGTCGCGATCGGGGCCGAGAAGCTGGTCGTGGCGGAGAAGGGACGTGCCCAGGCGGCGCTGACCTCGGCGCTGGACCAGGAGCGGCTCGACGAGATCCGCGACGAGCTCGGGAGCCGGGACACCGGATCGGTGTTCATGGACGTCTACGCCCGCTTCGCCGCCTGGTACCAGGAGTCCTCCGGCGCGACGCCGGAGGACTTCGCGATGGTCGCGGTCAAGAACGCCGCGCACGGGGCGCTCAACCCGAAGGCGCAGTACGGCCGGGAGCTGACCGTCGCCGACGTGCTCGGCGCCCGGCGGGTCACCGGCCCGCTGACGGTGCCGATGTGCGCACCGCTGTCCGACGGGGCTGCGGCGGTCGTGCTGACCACGCCCGAGCGCGCGCGGCGGGACGGGGCGGACCCGGTCCGGCTGCTCGCGACCGCACTCGGCTCCGGGCGTCCCGGACGCTACGGCGAGCTGGTGCCGGAGGTGGCCCGGCGGGCGTTCCGGACGGCAGGCGTCGAACCCGGCGAGATCGACGTCGTCGAGTGCCACGACGCGGCCGCACCGGCCGAGCTGATCGTCCTCGAACAGCTCGGGCTGTGTGCCGAGGGTGCCGCCCCGGCCCTGCTCCGCGACGGGGCGACCCGGATCGGCGGTCGGCTCCCGGTCAACCCGAGCGGCGGGCTGCAGTCGAAGGGCCATCCGCTGGGCGCCACCGGGCTGGCCCAGGTGGTGGAGCTGGCCGACCAGCTGCGCGGCCGCGCCGGGGCCCGGCAGGTCGACGGCGCCCGGTACGCGGTGGCCGAGAACGCGGGTGGCTACCTCGGACCCGACGCCGCGGTCGCGGCCGTCACCGTCCTGGGAGGGAACCGAACATGAACGACGACGACAGCACCCGGCCGCGGGTGCGGCTCGAACACCCCGCCGACGGGGTCGCCAGGGTGGTGCTGACCCGCCCCGCGAAGCTCAACGCGCAGGACCGGCGGATGCTGCACGAGCTCGACGACGCCTACCAGACCGCCGTCCGCGACGAGTCGGTCCGGGTGATCGTCCTCGCCGCCGAGGGCGACGACTTCTCCTCCGGCCACGACCTGGACGTCGACCGGGCCTTCGACATGGACGGCGTCACCCCGCGCACACTCACCGGCGGCTTCGACGCCCCCGGCGCCGAGGGCTGGTACGCCGTGGAGGAGGAGGTGTTCCTGGGGCTGTGCCTGCGCTGGCGGGAGCTGCCCCGGCCACTCATCGCGCAGGTGCAGGGCCGGGCCATCGGCGGGGCACTGGAGCTGATCTGGCCGTGCGATCTCATCGTCGCCGCCGACGACGCCGTCTTCCTCGACCCGACCAGCGCGTTCGGTGCCGCGGCGGCCGAGTACTTCGTGCACCCCTGGGAGCTGGGGCACCGCCGGGCCAAGGAGATGCTGTTCACCGGCGATCCGATCGGCGCCGAGGACGCCCGCGCGCTCGGCATGGTGAACCGGGTCGTGCCACGGGCCGACCTGGAGGCCGAGACGCTGGCGCTCGCCCGGCGGATCGCGGCCCGCCCGCAATTCGGCATCCGGCTGGCCAAGCGCGCGGTCAACCGGGCGCTCGACCTGCAGGGCATGCGCTCCACGGTGGAGTCCACCTTCGACACCCACCATCTCGCGCACGCGCACAACCGGGAGCTCTTCGGCAGCCTCGTCGACCCGTCCGGGCCGGCGATCATCCGTGCCGATGCGCAGCGCGGGCCCGATCACCGCACCACCGAACGGAGTGACGAAGCGTGACACAGGACGACGTCCGGTTCGAGATCCGGGGCAGTGCCGCCTGGATCACCCTGAACCGCCCCGAGCGGCGCAACGCGCTGTCGGTCGAGCTGCTCGACGGCGTCGCGACCGCGCTGCGCACGGCCGAGGGCGATCGTGCCGTGCGCTCGGTCGTGTTCGCCGGTACCGGTCCGATGTTCTGTGCCGGCGCCGATCTCACCCGGGTGCTCGACGAGCTGGGCGGCGCCGGGGTGACCGACTTCCTGCGCCGGGCGGCCGGGCTGTTCGACCAGGTCGCCCGGCACCCGAAGCCGGTGATCGCGGCCGTGCACGGCGGCGTGGTCGCCGGTGGGCTGGAGCTGGTGCTGGCCTGCGATCTGGTGCTGGCCGCCCGCGGTGCCACCTTCGCCGACGGGCACGCCCGGTACGGCATGTTCCCCGCCGCGGGTGGCGCCACCCGGCTGCCCCGGCGGATCGGTGCCAACCGGGCCAAGCAGCTGCTGTTCACCGCGGAGGGCTGGAGCGCCCAGCGGATGTACGAGGCGGGCCTGGTCACCGAGGTGGTCGACGACGACCGGCTGGCCGCCGCCGCCCAGCAGCTCGCCGACCGGATCGGCCGGCTCAGCCCGCTCGGTCTGGCCCGGATCAAGGACGTCGTCGACACCGGCCTGGAACGCTCGCTGGAGGATGCGCTGGCCTACGAGCTGGCCGCCTGCGCGGAGTACACCGGCAGCCGGGACTTCGCGGAGGGACTGCGGGCCTTCGCCGCCCGTCGCGAGCCGGAGTTCGTCGGCGAATGAACGTGACGGGGAAGGTCGCGGTGGTCGCCGGCGGTGCGTCGGGTCTCGGCCGGGCCGTGTGCACCCACCTGGGGCAGGCCGGTGCGTCGGTGGCCGTGCTGGACCGGGACGGGATCGGTGCGACGGCACTCGCGGCGGAGCTGCCCGCGGCGATCGGGATCGAGGCCGACGTGGCCGACGCCGGCGCGGTGGAGCGCGCGCTGGACCGGACGCTGGCCGAGTTCGGCGCCGTCCACATCGGGGTCAACACCGCCGGGGTGGTCGACGCGGCCCGGATCGTCTCCCGGCGTGGACCGGCCGCCCTCGACGACTTCGAACGCGTGGTGCGGATCAACCTGTGCGGCACCTTCAACGTCATGCGGGTCGCGGTCGCGGCGATGCTGGCGAACGAGCCGGACGAGGACGGCGAACGCGGCGTCATGATCAACACGGCGTCCGGGGCGGCCTACGACGGGCAGAGCGGCCAGGCCGCCTACAGCGCCAGCAAGGCCGGCGTGATCGGGCTGGCGCTGCCGGTCGCGCGGGACCTGGCGGGCACCGGCGTCCGGGTCAACACGATCGCACCCGGCCTGTTCGAGACGCCGATGACCGGCTCGCTGCCGGACCGGGTGCGGACCGGGATCGAGCAGACCCTGGTCGAGCCGTCCCGGATGGGGCGGCCCGAGGAGTTCGCGAGGATGGTCCGGTCGATCGTGGAGAACGGGTATCTCAACGCCGAGTGCATCCGGCTCGACGCCGCGGTCCGCCCGCCGGCGCGCTGAGCGGTGCGTTCCGGCCGGTAACGTTCGAGGAGGTGCCCGGCGGGGCCGCGGCACCGAGGAGGAGAGGGATGGCACGGCAGCGAGCCACCAGCGTCCAGGAGCTCGTCGACGCTGCGGCGAGGGTGTTCGAGCGCAAGGGCTACGTCGACGCCACGATCAGCGACGTCGCGGCCGAGGCCGGGGTCAGCAAGCCCACGCTCTACCAGTACGTCGAGTCCAAGGGCTGGCTGCTGGAGACCATCGTCGAGCAGGTCATCTACCCGCTCCGGCACGGCGTCGAGGAGATCGTCACCAGTGGGCGCTCCCCGCGCGAGAAGCTCGAGGCCTACCTGCGGCTGCAGGTGGACTCGGCCGTCCGGTACCGGACCTACTACCGGGTGCTCACCGCGGACGAGCACCAGCTGTCACCGCAGGGCCTGCGGAACTACCGGTCGTGGGCACGTGACGTCAACCATGCGGCGGAGAAGCTGCTGCACGACTGCGTGCAGGACGGGGTGGTCCGGGACGACCTGGACATCCCGACCATGGTGAACCTGATCAACGGGATGCTGTTGTCGGTGTCCCGCTGGTACCACGGCTCCGGCCGGCTGGGCCCCGACGACCTGCACGCCCAGGTGCTGGGCCTGCTGACCGGATACGTGCTCCCGGTGCGGGACTGACCCGGTCAGCCCTCCAGCGCGTCGCGGACGGCGCGCATCTTGGCGGCGGCCTCCCGCACCTCGGCGTCCGGATCGGAGTCGGCGACGATCCCGCATCCCGCGAACAGCCGTGCGGTGCGGCCCTGCAGCTCGGCGCAGCGCAGCGCGATGCCCATCTCGCCGCCGCCGTCGGCGTCGAGGTAGCCGACCGGGCCCGCGTAGCGCCCGCGGTCGAGACCCTCGATCTCGCTGATCAACGCGGTCGCGTCCGGGGTCGGGGTGCCGCCCACGGCGGCGGTCGGGTGCACCGCGCCGATCAGCGTGAGCAGCGACGCCGGCCGGGCCGGGTCGAGCCGGGCGCGCACGTCGCTGGCCAGGTGCGACACGTTCGGCAGGGTCAGCACGGCCGGGGTCTCCGGCACCGTCAGCTCGGCGACCAGCGGGCGCAGCGTCGCGGCGAGCGAGTCGACGGCGTAGGCGTGCTCGCGGCGGTCCTTCGCGGACCCGTAGAGCGCCGCGCCCACGTCGTCCCCGGAACCGGAGGGCCACATCGTCCCGGCCAGCACCCGGGACTCGACGATCTGCCCGGCGCGGCGCAGCAGCAGCTCGGGGGTGGCGCCGACCAGCCCGTCGACGGCGAAGCTCCAGCAGGTGGGGTAGCGGCGGGCGAGGCCGTGCAGCAGGAACCGGGCATCGAGCGGTGCGTCCGCGTGCGCCAGCAGGTCGTGCGCGAGCACCGCCTTCGCCAGCTCCCCGGCGCGCATCCGGCGGACCGCCTCGGCGACGGCGACCCGGTAGCGGTGCGCGGGGACGTCACCGTCGGCGTAGCGCAGCCGCCCGCCGGGGCGCACCGGCGACGGCGGCCGCAGCGCCGTCGCCGCGAACGGCGCGTCGGCCGGGGTGATCTCGGTGATCCAGGCGCGGTTCCCGCGCCGCCCGACGACCACCCGCGGCACCACGAGCACCGAACCGGGGGAGTCGTCGGTGAAGGTGAAGGACGCGAACGCGACGGCTCCGGTGCCGGGCAGCCGGACGTCGTCGGTGTGGTCGTCGAGCCCGTCCACGACCGAGCTCCACCAGCGGTCGGCCTCGGCGAACCGGTCGGGGCCCGATCCGGTGAACCGGGCGACCTCGCCCCACCCCACGAGTCCCTCGTCACCACGGACCCAGCACAGCTCGCCCGAGTCGCCGGGGAGCGTGTCCAGCAGCGGTCCGTCCAGCCGGAGCGGGCGGGTGCGGACGCGCAACGCGGTGGTGGCCGGTGCGACAGTCACAACCCGAGAGTAGGCAACCTGCGGTACCGGTGCGGCCCCCCGGGGCGAGGTCCCGGCCACACCCGGGTGGCCGACACTTCCTAGAATCGCCGATCGTGACCAGTCCGACGGGCGACGTGCTGACCGAGACCCGGTCCGCGGCGGGCCGCCTCCTGAGCAGGGTGCGCTACCGCGTTCCGGAGATCGTCGCGGGTGTCGGCGCCACGCTGAGCCTGCTGGCGGTGATCGCGCTGGGCGGGGCGTTCCTGAACGACGCCCAGATCGACGCGCATCGCGGGACGACCGCGGCGACCGTCCTGGACGGGTCGGACTACTGGCGGACCGTCGTCCGGTTCGTCGACGACCAGGGCCGCCTGCAGACACCGGGATCGGGGATCTCGTACCCGGTCGGGCTGACCCCCGGCGAGAACATCTACGTCGAGTACGACACGACGGAGCCGACCAGGGTGCGGGTCGCCGGGCGGTCCGCGGTGGACGGGATCCTGCCGGTCGCCGGGGGTATCGCGGCGGTCTGGGTGGTCGTCGGACCGGC
The DNA here is from genome assembly GCF_003945385.1 of Pseudonocardia autotrophica. NCBI lineage: Bacteria > Bacillati > Actinomycetota > Actinomycetes > Pseudonocardiales > Pseudonocardiaceae > Pseudonocardia > Pseudonocardia autotrophica. The sequence goes on along the minus strand of NZ_AP018920.1, from coordinate 6,366,625 downwards.
CTACGTGGCCCTCCGGCGGCGCCGCGACCGGCGGAACTGAGGTCACCGCAGGCGCTGCGGGCGCCGAGCCGACCGCGGGCGCCGGGTGCTCCGGGGGCGCTGCGGGGACCGCGGGCACCGAGGGGACTGCCGGGGTGTCAGCCCTGCCACAGCGCGGCGACCTCGGCCGCGGCCTGCGGTGCGACGACCAGCATCCCGCCCTCGGGCATCGGCGCCGACCGGCCGTCCCGGCCGAGCACCAGCGCCCCGGCCTCGGTGGCCAGGCAGAGCGCCCCGGCGACGTCCCACTCGTGGTACTGCTCCAGGGCCGCGGCGACGGCGTGCCCCAGCGCGACCTGGGTGATCGCCAGCGCGGCCGACCCGAGCACCCGCACCCCGGCGTGTGCGGACCGGCAGCGCCGCAGGAACCCGGGATCCGGGTCCTCGGCGCAGACCAGGGCACCGGCGAGCCCGACCGCCCGCGGGGCCGGCACCGGCACCCCGTTCGCCCGGAACCCCCGTCCGCGGGCGGCGGCGTAGATCTGGCCGCGTCCCGGATCGGCGACCACGCCGACGACCGGGCCGTCGCCGTCGACCAGGGCCAGGCTGTAGGCGCACCAGGGGAGCCCGGCGACGTAGTTCGCGGTGCCGTCGACCGGGTCCACCACCCAGCGCAGGGCCGCGCCAGCGGCACCGGCGTCCGCGCCGTACTCCTCGCCGACGACCGGGCAGCCGGGGAAGTCCGCCGCCAGCACCCGCCGGGTGTGCCGTTCCAGGGTCCGGTCGGTGTCGGTGACCCAGTCGAACGGATTGGCCTTGACGCTGCCGGAGTGCTCGTGGCCGAGCGTCGCGGTGATCACCTCGGCGGCGTCGTTGGCCAGCCGGCCCGCGGTCTCCAGCGCGCGGGAGAGCAGCGCCGGGTCCACCGGGCGGGCGGGTCGGGAGGTGCGCGGGAGGACCGTCATGCCGCCCGAGTCTCCGGGCGGGGGATGACCCGGTCGCGACCGCGAGATGACCACCGCGCGCCGGGAACACCAACTCGCGTGCGCCGAACCCGATGTTCGCGCGTCGTTCGGCGGCCGATCACGCCGCGGACCCGGCCCGGCGTTCCGCCGCGACCACTGTCGGATCGTGCGCGTCGCGATCGTCTCCGAATGCTTCCTGCCCGTGGTCAACGGTGTCACCAACTCGGTGCTGCGGGTGTGCGAGCACCTGCGCGCCCACGGGCACGACGTCCTGGTGATCGCCCCCGGGACGGGGGAGCCCACCGAACACGACGGCGTCCCGGTCGTCCGAATACCGGCGGTCGGGTTGCCGGTGGTCAACTCGATGCCGGTCGGCGTGCCGAGCCGCCGGGTGCTGACGGCGCTGCGCGCGTTCCGGCCGGACGTCGTCCATCTGGCCGCCCCGTTCGTGGTCGGTGCCCGCGGACTGGCCGCCGCCCGCCGGCTCGGCATCCCGACCGTCGCCGTCTACCAGACCGACGTCGCCGGGTTCGCCTCGTCGTACGGCCTCGGCCTGACCGCCCGCGCGGCCTGGCGCTGGACCTGCCGGCTGCACTCGCAGGCCGACCGCACACTGGCCCCGTCCAGCTGGGCGACCGGCGCGCTGCGCGAGCGTGGTGTGCCGCGGGTGCACCAGTGGGCACGCGGCGTCGACACCCGGCGGTTCACCCCGTCCCGGCGCAGCGCGGCCCGGCGGGCCGCGCTGGCCCCGAACGGCGAGCGGCTGATCGGCTTCGTCGGCAGGCTCGCCCCGGAGAAGCAGGTCGACCGGCTGGCCGTGCTGGGCGGGCTGCCGGGGACCCGGCTGGTCGTCGTCGGCGACGGGCCGAGCGCCGACGGATTGCGCGAGCGGCTGCCCTCGGCGGCGTTCCTCGGGCACCGCGGGGGCGACGAGCTCGCCGAGATCTACGCCAGCCTCGACGTGTTCGTGCACACCGGGCAGTCGGAGACGTTCTGCCAGGCGGTGCAGGAGGCTCTCGCCTCCGGCATCCCGGTGGTCGCACCGGACGCCGGCGGCCCCCGCGACCTGGTGCTGCCCGGCCGCACCGGATATCTGGTGGCGCCCCGGCCGGAGCCGGCCGCCGAGCCCGGCGATCCCGCCACCGACGCCGCCGACCGCGAGCTGATCGAGGCCGTGCGGGCGCTCTGCGATCCCGACCGCAACCGGGCCTTCGGCGCGGCCGCCCGGCAGTCGGTCCTGCGCCGCACCTGGTCCGCGGTCGGTGACGAGCTGCTGGCGCACTACGCCCAGGTGCTGCGCGAAGCCCCGCAACGCCTGGCTGCGTGACCGTGGCCGCCCGGCACGGGTGCGTAGTCGTGCGGAGGGCCGGGAGCGGTGGCGGCAGGCAGGCTGGCGGGCATGACAGCTCTGGGCCGCAAGATCGTCGTCGAACCGCAGGGCGAGCTCCGCACGGTGGACACCTCGGGCGCGGTGGCCCTGATGGGCCGCCTGCTGCACGCCGATCCCGCGATCCGGGCGGCGGCCAGGGCGGAGGTGCTCGCCGCGCCGGAGCGGATGATGCCGCCGGTGCTGTTCGCGTTGTCGGCGAACCTGGTCGCCGAGGGCGAGATGGCCGACGCCGCGGCCTGGTTCTACGCCGCGCAGGTCAGGGCCCGGTTCGACGCGGTGCGCTGCACCGACACCACGGCCGCGTCCGCGCTCGCGGTGCTGCGGGACCGGTTCGGCGAGCCGGTGAACCGCTGGGCGTTCGCCGATCCGGCACGCGTCCGGCGGGCCGCGGTCCGGGGCGTCGCCTGGGACCGCAGCGCGCCGCACGACTACGACCACCGCTGGATCGCGCTGCACGGGATGGGCGCGTTCACCGGGCCGTCCGCCGAGGTGAGCATCCCGTGTGAGGAGTGGGAGCCGGCCGCGGCCCGGGTTCGTGCCGAGTACCTGACCGGGCTCCGCGAGGTGCTGGCCGAGCACTTCGGCCGCTGAGCCGGGCCGGTGCGTAATCTCGTGGGGTGTCCCGCGCCGAACTCGATCGGAACCCGCACGACGTCGCCCGCATGTTCGACGGCGTCGCCCGGCGCTACGACCTGACCAACACCGCGCTCTCCGGCGGGCAGGACCGCTACTGGCGGATGCAGACCCGCCGCGCGCTGGCCCCGCGGCCGGGCGAACGGGTCCTCGATCTCGCCGCGGGCACCGCGGTGTCCACCGTGGAGCTCGCGAAGGACGGCGCCTGGTGCGTGGCCGCCGACTTCTCGCTGGGGATGCTGCGCGCCGGTGAGCACCGGGACGTGCCGAAGGCCGCCGCCGACGCGATGGCCCTGCCGTTCGCCGACGGCGCGTTCGACGCCGTCACGATCTCGTTCGGCCTGCGCAACGTGGCCGACCCGGAGGCGGGGCTGCGCGAGCTGGCCCGGGTCACCCGGCCCGGCGGGCGCCTGGTGGTCTGCGAGTTCTCCACCCCCACCTGGGCCCCGTTCCGCGCGCTGTACCAGCAGATGGTGCTCGGGCACGTGCTGCCCGCGGTGGCCCGCACGCTGTCCTCGAACCCGGATGCGTATCTCTATCTCGCCGAGTCGATCCGGGACTGGCCGGATCAGGCCGCGCTGGCGCGGAAGATCGCCGACGCCGGCTGGGGCCAGGTTGCCTGGCGGAACCTCACGGTCGGCGCCGTCGCGCTGCACCGGGCCGTCAAACCGGTCTGACACCCCGGCTCTGCCGGTCCCCTCTCGTTGCGCTGCAACGTGTCGTAATTCGTCATGCGATCCACCGATACGGATTCCGGCGACACGTCCTACACTCGTCCCGACGTTCGTGAAGTTTTTCACAAGCGTGGTGGCCGACAGGTCGGTCGGAAGGGCTCGACCTGGGTGGACATGCGCCGTGACCGGCGGTGTTCCGTCCCAGGTAAGGCTCGCCTGGGTCGTTCGTCACAGGGTGGCGCACCTAAGGTCTCCGGCGACCGGCTTGTGGATCACCACTACCAACGGCGGTGGCCGCGCGACTACGAAGGTGTACGGATGCTCGATCCCTATCTCCCGCTCGTCCTGCTGTTCGCGTTGGCAGCCGGATTCGCGCTGTTCTCGGTCGCCTCGGCCCCGCTCATCGGACCGCGTCGGTACAACCGGGCGAAGCTGGACTCCTACGAGTGCGGAATCGAGCCCTCGCCGCAGCCGATCGTCGGTGGTGGACGGATCCCGGTCGCCTACTACCTCACCGCGATGCTGTTCATTCTGTTCGACATCGAGCTGGTGTTCATGTACCCCTACGCCGTCATCGCGGATGCGGTCGGTGTCTTCGGGTTCGTGGCCATCACGCTCTACATCGCCACCATCGCCTTCGCGTACGCCTACGAATGGCGTCGCGGCGGACTCGAGTGGAGCTGACGGAGCCGAAATGGGACTCGAGGAGAACCTGCCCAGCGGTGTTCTGCTGACCAGCGTCGAGAAGCTGGTCAACTGGACCCGGAAGTCGTCGCTCTGGCCCGCCACCTTCGGCCTGGCCTGCTGCGCGATCGAGATGATGACGACCGGTGCGCCGCGCTACGACCTCGCCCGGTTCGGCATGGAGGTCTTCCGGGCCTCGCCCCGGCAGGCCGACCTGATGATCGTCGCGGGCCGGGTGAGCAACAAGATGGCCCCGGTGCTGCGCCAGATCTACGACCAGATGCCGGAGCCCCGCTGGGTGCTGGCGATGGGCGTGTGCGCCAGCTCGGGCGGCATGTTCAACAACTACGCGGTCGTCCAGGGCGTGGACCACGTGGTGCCGGTCGACATGTACCTGCCCGGCTGCCCGCCGCGGCCGGAGATGCTGATGGACGCGATCCTGAAGATCCACGCCAAGATCTCCGACGAGCCGCTCGGCCCGAAGCGGGCCGCCGAGCTGGCCGAGTCCGGCTACCGGACTCCGATGGTCCCCTCGTCGATCAAGTTCGCGCCGAAGCACAAGGGCCTGGGTGCGCTGAAGAACACCCACACGCCGGACGTCCCGAACTACCTGGAGCCGGGCTCCCAGCCGAAGCCGCGCGCCGACGCGCTCCCGGCGGCGGAGTCGGAGCGCGCCGAGCTCCCGTCGCTCGCCGACGCCGCGCGGCAGCAGCAGCTCACCGGGGGTGAGGACAAGTGACCGAGCCGACCGGAACGTCCAAGGACGAGGCCGCCGAGCCGAAGGCCGCCGGCATCGGCGACGAGCCCACCGGCGGGCCGCACTCCTCGGCGCAGGAGAGCGGCGCCGAGCTGGAGCAGCAGCAGGCCGCCGCCGGCGGCGACGCGCTGGCCGGCACCCGACCGGCGTCCGCCATCTCGGAGACCCGCACCCGGGCCGGCATGTTCGGTGTCCGCGGTACCGGCGACACCTCCGGCTACGGCGGGCTGCGGCTGCCCGGCCACGCGCCGGCCCCGGCCGAGCGGCCCTTCGGTGGCTGGTTCGACGAGTTCGCCGACGAGCTGGGTGCCGCACTCGACGAGCGGGCCATCCCGCGGGACTCGATCGAGCAGGTCACCGTCGACCGCGACGAGCTGACCCTCTACATCGTCCCGGCGCGGCTGAACGCGGTGGCCCGCACCCTGCGCGACGACCCGGGCCTGCGTTTCGAGTTCTGCTCGGGAGTGTCCGGTGTGGACTACTCCGCACCGGACGGCGAGCCGGTCGACCGGCCGCTGCACGTCGTGTACCACCTGCTCTCGATGACCTACCGGCGGCGCGTCCGGCTGGAGGTCGCACTGGACCTGGAGCAGCCGCACGTCGACAGCGTGGTGGACGTCTACCCGACCGCCGACTGGCACGAGCGCGAGACCTGGGACATGTTCGGCATCGTCTTCGACGGCCATCCGGCGCTGACCCGGATCCTCATGCCGGACGACTGGGACGGCCACCCGCAGCGCAAGAGCTACCCGCTCGGCGGCATCCCGGTGGAGTACAAGGGCGCGGAGATCCCGCCCCCGGACGAGCGGCGGGCCTACTCGTGACCGGCCGATCCCGGCAGCGACCGGACGAGCGGAGGACGAATCCGTGACCAGCACGACACCGAAGCAGGACCCTTACGCCGCGCCCGGGCGCCCGACCACCGAGGGCACCGTCTACACGGTCACCGGTGGTGACTGGGACACCCTGATCGATGCGGAGCAGGACGACCGCATCGTCATCAACATGGGTCCGCAGCACCCGTCCACGCACGGCGTGCTGCGCCTGGTCCTGGAGCTCGAGGGCGAGACCGTCACCCAGGGCCGCGCCGTCATCGGCTACCTGCACACCGGCATCGAGAAGAACTGCGAGTACCGGACCTGGACCCAGGGGGTCACGTTCGTGACCCGCGCGGACTACCTGTCCCCGCTGTTCAACGAGGCCGCCTACTGCATGGGCGTCGAGAAGCTGCTCGGCGTCACCGTCCCGGACCGGGCCGAGCACATCCGGGTGCTGCTCATGGAGCTGAACCGGATCGGCTCGCACCTGGTCGCGCTGGCCACCGGCGGCATGGAGCTGGGCGCGCTGACCGGCATGACCTCGGGCTTCCGTGAGCGCGAGGAGGTCCTGCACCTGCTGGAGCACCTCACCGGGCTCCGGATGAACCACGCGTTCATCCGCCCGGGCGGGCTCGCCCAGGATCTCCCGGCCGACTACAAGGAGAAGATCACCGACTTCCTGAAGGTGATGAACTCCCGGCTCCCGGACTACGACAAGCTGCTCACCGGCCAGCCGATCTGGCGCCAGCGCCTGGAGGGCATCGGCTACCTGCCGGTCGACGGCTGCCTGGCGCTCGGCGCGTCCGGCCCGATCCTGCGGTCCGCCGGCCTGGCCTGGGACCTGCGCAAGCACATGCCGTACTCGGTCTACGACCAGTACGACTTCGAGGTGCCGACGGCCACCGAGGCCGACTGCTACGCCCGGTACCGGCTGCGCGTCGCCGAGATCCACGAGTCGCTGAAGATCATGGAGCAGGCGCTGGTCAAGCTCGACGAGGTCGGGCCGGGCCGGGTCATGGTCGACGACCCGAAGGTCGCCTGGCCGGCGCAGCTGTCGATCGGCAGCGACGGCATGGGCAACACCCTCGAGCACGTTCGCAAGATCATGGGTCAGTCGATGGAGTCGCTGATCCACCACTTCAAGCTGGTCACCGAGGGCTTCCACGTCCCGCCGGGCCAGGCCTACGCGGCGGTCGAGTCGCCGCGCGGCGAGCTGGCCGCGCACCTGGTGTCCGACGGCGGCACCCGCCCGGTCCGCGTGCACCTGCGCGACCCCAGCTTCGTGAACCTGCAGATGATGCCCGCGATGAGCGAGGGCGGCCAGGTGGCCGACGTGATCGCGGCCGTCGCCTCGATCGATCCCGTGATGGGAGGTTGCGACCGATGACCCTTCCGGAGGGGAATCCCGAGTCGAACTCGGCCGCCCCGGTGACGCCGACCGAGCGACAGTTCCCGGCCCCGCCGGAGCCGTCGCCGGTCTCGCCGATCTTCGACGAGGTCACCCGGCAGCGGACCAAGGAGATCATCTCCCTCTACCCGCAGTCGCGTTCGGCGCTGCTCCCGCTGCTGCACCTGGTGCAGTCGGTCGAGGGCTACGTCAGCACCGACGGCATCCGGTTCTGCGCCGAGGCACTGGGCCTGACCACCGCCGAGGTCTCCGCGGTGGCCACGTTCTACACGATGTACAAGCGCAGCCCCTGCGGCGAGCACCTGGTCAGCGTGTGCACCAACACGCTGTGCGCGGCGCTCGGCGGTGACGACATCTACGAGCGGCTGCGCACCCGCCTCGGTTCCGAGGACCGGCCGCTGCGGCACGAGGAGACGGCGGGCGAGCCCGGCTCCCCGGGGTCGATCACCCTGGAGCACGCCGAGTGCCTCGCGGCCTGCGACCTCGCGCCGGTACTGCAGGTCAACTACGAGTACTTCGACAACCAGACGGTCGACTCCGCGGTCGAGCTGGTCGACGCGCTGCGCCGTGGCGAGAAGCCGCAGCCGACCCGCGGCGCCCCGCTCACCGACCTGCGCACGGTCGAGCTGGAGCTGGCCGGCTTCACCGACGACGCCGCCACCGTGAACACCACGGCACGGGTGGAGGGCCCGTCGGCGGCGATCGAGTCGGTCCGCGGTGTCCGGCTCGCCGAGGAGAACGGGTGGACCGCCCCGGCGATGCCGGACGAGGCCCCCGCGATGCCCGCGCTACCGGAGAAGAAGTGATGAGCACTCCCGATCCGATCACTCCCGTACTGACCCGGCGCTGGCTGTCCCCGCGCTCCTGGTCGATCGACACCTACACCCGGCTCGAGGGCTACTCCTCGCTGCGCACCGCGTTCGCCGCGCACCCGGACCAGCTGATCCAGCTGATCAAGGACTCGGGTCTGCGCGGCCGCGGCGGTGCCGGGTTCCCCACCGGCATGAAGTGGGGCTTCATCCCGCAGGACGACGGCAGCGGCAAGGGCCCCGGCGCGAAGCCGAAGTACCTGGTGATCAACGCCGACGAGGGCGAGCCGGGTACCTGCAAGGACATCCCGACGATGATGGCCGACCCGCACTCGCTGATCGAGGGCTGCATCGTCACCTCCTACGCGATCCGCGCGAACTTCTGCGCGATCTACGTCCGCGGCGAGGCGCTGCACTGCATCCGCAGGCTGCGCGCCGCCGTCCGGGAGGCGAAGGAGGCCGGCTATCTCGGGCACGACATCCTCGGTTCCGGGTTCGACCTGGAGATCGTGGTGCACGCCGGGGCGGGCGCCTACATCTGCGGCGAGGAGACGGCGCTGCTGGACTCGTTGGAGGGACGGCGCGGCCAGCCCCGGCTCAAGCCGCCGTTCCCGGCGACGTCGGGTCTCTACGCCAGCCCGACCGTGGTGAACAACGTCGAGACCATCGCGTCGGTCCCGGCGATCGTGACCGGCGGCGCGGACTGGTTCCGCTCGATGGGGCGGGAGAAGTCCCCGGGCCCGAAGATCTACTCGATCTCCGGGCACGTGGAGCGCCCCGGCCAGTACGAGGCACCGCTCGGCATCACGCTGCGCGAGCTGCTGGAGCTGGCGGGCGGCATGAAGGACGGTGTCCCGCTCAAGTTCTGGACGCCCGGCGGTTCCTCGACACCGCTGCTGACCGCCGAGCACCTCGACGTCCCGCTGGACTTCGAGGGTGCGGCGGAGGCCGGCTCGATGCTCGGCACGACGGCGGTGCAGGTCTTCAACGAGACCGTCTCGGTGCCGTGGGCGGTCATGAAGTGGACCGAGTTCTACAAGCACGAGAGCTGCGGCAAGTGCACCCCCTGCCGGGAAGGAACGTTCTGGCTGGTGCAGGTGCTGCAGCGGATGGTGCGCGGTGAGGGGACGGCCGCGGACATCGACATGATGGTCGACGTCTGCGACAACATCCTCGGCCGCTCCTTCTGTGCGCTGGGAGACGGGGCGACGAGCCCGATCACCAGTGCGATCCAGTACTTCCGCCAGGAGTTCGTCGACCTGATCGCGTCGCAGCCGGACGTGGACAGGCCCGAGCAGCTGGCGGACGTGGAGCTTGCGCAACGGACCGACGGAACAGCACTCACGGGAGCCTCCACATGACGCTCACACCGGAGAAGAACACGACCGAGGAGACCCCGGTCCCCGAGGGGCACGTCCGGCTCACCATCGACGGCCACGTCGTCGACGCCCCCAAGGGCGAGCTGCTGATCCGGACCTGCGAGCGCATCGGGATCGTGATCCCGCGGTTCTGCGACCACCCGCTGCTCGACCCGGCAGGCGCCTGCCGCCAGTGCCTGGTCGAGGTCGAGATGGGCGGCCGGCCGATGCCGAAGCCGCAGGCCAGCTGCACCATGACCGTCGCCGACGGGATGGTGGTCAAGACCCAGAACACCTCCGAGCGGGCGGACAAGGCGCAGCAGGGTGTGATGGAGCTGCTGCTCATCAACCACCCGCTGGACTGCCCGATCTGCGACAAGGGCGGCGAGTGCCCGCTGCAGAACCAGGCGATGGCACACGGCCGGGCCGACTCCCGGTTCGTCGAGCGGAAGCGGACCTTCCCCAAGCCGCTGCCGATCAGCTCGCAGGTGCTGCTCGACCGCGAGCGCTGCGTGCTCTGCCAGCGCTGCACCCGGTTCTCCGAGGAGATCGCCGGGGACCCGTTCATCGACCTGCTCGAGCGCGGCGCGAACCAGCAGATCGGGATCGCCGAGGACCAGCCCTTCCAGTCCTATTTCTCGGGCAACACCATTCAGATCTGCCCGGTCGGCGCGCTGACCAGCGCCGCGTACCGGTTCCGGTCGCGGCCGTTCGACCTGCGCTCCACCCCGGGCACCTGCGAGCACTGCAGCTCCGGCTGCGACATGCGGACCGACTCCCGGCGCGGGACGGTGCTGCGCCGCCTCGCCGGCAACGATCCCGAGGTGAACGAGGAGTGGCTCTGCGACAAGGGCCGCTTCGCCTTCCGCTACCTGGGCAGCGCCCGCCGGATCACCCGGCCGCTGGTGCGCCGCGCCGACGGTGAGCTGGAGGAGGCCTCCTGGACCGAGGCGCTGCAGATCGCCGCGGACGGCCTGAGCGCCGCCCGGGACGGCGCCGGCATCGGGGTGCTGCCCGGCGGCCGGTTGACGGTCGAGGACGCGTACTCCTACGCGAAGTTCGCCCGGGTCGCCGCCCGCACCAACGACATCGACTTCCGGTCCCGGCCGCACTCCGGCGAGGAGCTGGAGTTCCTCGCCGCGCACGTCGTCGGGACCGCGCCGGAGGGCGTGCCGGGCGAGGCCGCCGTGACCTTCGAGAAGATCGAGAACGCGCCCGCGGTGCTCACCGTCGCGACCGACCCCGAGGAGGAGTCGGGCATCGTCTTCCTCCGGCTGCGCAAGGCGTGGCGGAAGAAGGGGCTGCGGCACTTCCAGGTGGCGCCGTTCACCACGACCGGTGCCGAGAAGACCGGCGCCACCGTGCTGCACGCGGTTCCGGGTGCCGAGGCCGCCGTGGTCGCGGACCCGGGTGCCGACGCGACCGCCGCCCTGGAGCAGCCGGGTGCGGTGATCCTGGTCGGTGACCGGGCCGCCGAGTCGCCGGGGCTGTACTCCGCGGTGTCGGCGCTGGCCGCCCGCACCGGCGCGTCGATCGGCTGGCTGCCCCGCCGGGCCGGCGACCGCGGTGCGCTGGAGGCCGGTGCGGTGCCGACCCTGCTGCCCGGCGGACGCCCGGTGACCGACGCGGCCGCCCGCGCCGAGCTCGAGCGGCTGTGGGGCTCCGGCCCGCTGCCCGCCGAGCCGGGCCGCGACGGTGACGCGATCCTGGCCGCCGCTGCGGCCGGCGAGCTGGCCGCCCTGGTGGTCGGCGGGGTCGACCCGCACGACATGGCGGACCCGCAGGCGGCGATCACCGCACTGCGCGAGGTCGGGTTCCTGGTCAGCCTGGAGATCCACACCTCGGCGGTGACCGAGCTCGCCGACGTGGTGCTCCCGGTCGCGCCGGACGCCCAGCGTTCCGGCAGCTACGTCAACTGGGAGGGCAGGAACCGCCCGTTCGGCGTCGCCCTGGACGCGACCGGTGTGCTGCCGGACTGCCGGGTGCTCGACACCCTCGGCGTCGAGATGGACACCGACCTGTTCACCCAGACCCCGGCCGCCGCGGCCGGTGAGCTGGCCCGGCTGGGAACCCGCCGCGCCGGGACGCTCGCGCCGTCGGTCGCGGCGGGCGAGCCGCGGCGGCCGGGCTACGGCCAGGCCGTCCTCGCCACCTCCCGCCAGCTGGTCGACGACGCGTCGCTGGCGATCGACGAGCCGGCGCTCGCCGGCACGGCACGCCGGCCCTACGTGAAGCTGAACGCGGCGACCGCCGAGCGGCTCGGGCTGACCGAGGGCGAGGACGCTGCCGTCCGGACCGACCGGGGCACGATCACGCTGCCGGTCGCGCTCGCGGACACCCCGGACGGCGTGGTGTGGCTGCCCACCTGCTCGCCCGGATCGCACGTGCGACCCACGCTCGGCGCCGGGCACGGTGACCTGGTCGGAGTGGTTCCGGCCACCGGAAACGGAAGTGCGTCGTGAACCTCCTCCAGACCCCCGACGGTCTGACCCGCACCCAGGAGCTGCTGGCGAGCGACCCGATCTGGCTGACCCTGCTCAAGGTGCTCGGCCTGTTCGTGATCGGGGTCGTGCTGACCCTGTTCATGATCAACTGGGAGCGCAAGGTCGTCGGCCGGATGCAGCACCGGCCCGGTCCGAACCGGACCGGCCCCGGTGGCTGGCTGCAGAGCCTCGCCGACGGGCTGAAGCTGGCGTTCAAGGAAGACATCATGCCGGCGATGGCCGACAAGAAGGTCTACTTCATCGCCCCGATCATCTCCACGATCCCGGCGTTCGTGGCCCTGTCGGTGATCCCGTTCGGCGGTGAGGTCACGATCTTCGGGCAGCAGACGGTGCTGCAGCTGGTCGACGTCCCGGTCGGCGTGCTGGTGGTGTTGGCCTGCTCCTCGATCGGTGTCTACGGCATCGTTCTCGGTGGCTGGGCGTCCGGCTCGCCGTACTCGCTGCTGGGCTCGCTGCGCTCGGCCGCCCAGGTCATCTCCTACGAGATCGCGCTCGGTCTGGCCGTGGTCGGTGTGGTGCTCTACGCCGGGTCGCTGTCCACCGCGACGATCGTCGGGGCGCAGGCGCAGGGCTGGTACGTCTGGCTGCTGTTCCCGAGCTTCGTGGTGTTCGTGATCGCGATGGTCGGCGAGACCAACCGGGCGCCGTTCGACCTGCCCGAGGCCGAGTCCGAGCTGGTCGGTGGTTTCCACACCGAGTACTCGTCGCTGAAGTTCGCGCTGTTCTTCCTCGCCGAGTACGTGAACATGGTGACCGTCTCGGCGATGGCGGTGACGCTGTTCCTCGGTGGCGGGATGTGGCCGTGGCCGTTGAGCTTCCTCAACGAGTACGGCTGGATGCAGTTCGTGGCCTTCATCCTGAAGACCCTGCTGTTCCTGTTCATGTTCATCTGGCTGCGCGGGACCCTGCCCCGGTTCCGCTACGACCAGTTCATGAAGCTGGGCTGGAAGGTCCTGGTCCCGGTGATGCTGGTCTGGATCGTCGCGATCTTCGGCATCCGCGCCTTCCAGTCGACCGGCGGCGACAACATCGTGCTGCTGGTCTCCCTGATCGGGTTCGCGCTGGCCGTCGTGCTGGCGGTGGCGTTCCTGCTGCCGGACAAGCAGGTGCAGGCTCCACCGGTCGAGCCGGCATCGGACTATCCGGTGCCACCACTGGACCTCGAGGTCCCCGAGTCACCACCGAAGCGCCGCAAGGCCGTGCGGGCAGGACAGGAGGCCGAGTAGATGTTCGACTTCTTCAAGGGATTCGGCGTCACCTTCTCGACGATGTTCAAGAAGGTCGTCACCGAGGAGTACCCGGAGGACTTCCCGCCCGCCGCGCCCCGCTATCACGGTCGCCATCAGCTCAACCGGCACCCGGACGGGCTGGAGAAGTGCGTCGGCTGTGAGCTGTGCGCCTGGGCCTGCCCGGCCGACGCGATCTACGTCGAGGGCGGGGACAACACCGAGGAGGCCCGGTACTCACCGGGTGAGCGCTACGGCGCGATCTACCAGATCAACTACCTGCGGTGCATCGGCTGCGGCCTGTGCATCGAGGCCTGCCCGACCCGGTCGCTGACGATGACCAACTTCTACGAGCTGGCCGACGACAACCGGCAGGACCTCATCTACACCAAGGAGCAGCTGATGGCTCCGCTGCTACCCGGCATGGAGCAGCCGCCGCACCCGATGCGTCTCGGCGAGGACGAGCAGGACTACTACGTGCAGGGCCCGACCCTGGCGAAGACGTCGGTCCTGGACCAGACCGGGGAGCAGATCCGGTGAGCGCGCTCGTCGAGCGGTTCTCGACCACGGGCGCGGCGGCGCTGGCCCAGGCGGCCGGCGAGGTCAGCACCGGCGAGGCGATCGCGTTCTGGGTGCTCGGCCCGGTGGCGCTGGCCGGCGCGCTCGGCCTGGTCTTCGCCCGGCACGCCGTGCACGCGGCGCTGCTGCTGGTGCTGACGATGTTCTCGATCGCCGTGCTGTACCTGGTGCAGTCCGCGCCGTTCCTCGGCTTCGTGCAGATCATCGTCTACACCGGCGCGGTGATGATGCTGTTCCTGTTCGTGCTGATGCTGGTCGGCCGGGACTCCAAGGACTCGGTGATCGAGGTGCTGCGCGGACAGCGCGCCGCGGCACTGGTCTTCGGCGTCGGGCTGGCCGCGCTGCTGGTCGGCGGCCTGTCCCGCGGGCTCACCGACGTCACCCCGGCCGGTCTGGCACAGGGCGGGCTCGGCTGGAACGGCAACGTCCCCGGGCTCGGCCGGCTGATCTTCACCGACTACCTGCTGGCGTTCGAGCTGACCGCGGCACTGCTGATGGTCGCCGCGCTCGGCGCGATGGTGCTGACCGGATCGCAGAGCTCGCTGCACGCGAAGCTCAGCCAGCGCGAGACGGTGCTGCGCCGGCTGCGCGGCGAGCACGCCCGTGTCTCGCCGCTGCCGGGTCCGGGCGTCTATGCCACCGCGAACTCGGTGGCGGTGCCCGCACTGCTGCCGGACGGCTCGATCGCACCGGAGTCCCTCTCCGAGATCATCGAGTCGGTGTCGGTGGACGTCCCGGACACCACGACGCCCGACGCGCACTCGCTGACCGGGCGGTCGGCACCCGACCGGACGATCGAGTCGGGCGAGGCGAGCGGCACCGGGGCGGGCCCCGCAGGCGATACCGGGGCGGGCCCCGCAGGCGATACCGGAGAGCACCGATGACCCCCGAGTACTACCTGCTGCTCTCCGCGCTGTTGTTCACCATCGGCGCGGTCGGTGTGCTGGTCCGCCGCAACGCGGTCGTGGTGTTCATGTGCATCGAGCTGATGCTGAACGCGGTGAACCTGTCGCTGGTCACGTTCTCCCGGATCCACGGGAACCTCGACGGCCAGGTGATGGCGCTGTTCGTGATGGTCGTCGCCGCCTGCGAGGTGGTCGTCGGACTCGCGATCATCACCGCGATCTTCCGCACCCGTCAGTCGTCCTCCGTGGACGACGCGAACCTGCTCAAGTACTAGGAGCCCCCGGGTGATCCTCCAACTCGCACAGTCCGTCGCGGCAGCGGACGGCGTGGCTCCGGCGACCGGCGCCGCGTCGCTGGCCTGGTTGCTGATCGCGCTCCCCGCCGCCGGTGCGCTCGTCCTGTTCATGGCGGGCCGCCGGGCCGATGCCTGGGGCCACTGGCTCGGCGTCGCGACCGTGGTCGGCTCGTTCGTCATCGGTCTCGCGATCTTCGCGCAGACGCTCGGCCTCGGTCCGGACGAGCGGCTGCGCGAGCAGTCGCTCTGGTCCTGGATGGAGTCCGGCGCGCTCGGCGTCGACTTCGGACTCCGGCTCGATCCGCTGTCGATCACGTTCGTCCTGCTGATCACCGGTGTCGGCGCGCTCATCCACCTCTACTCGGTGGGCTACATGAGCCACGACCCGAACCGCAGGCGGTTCTTCGCCCAGCTGAACCTGTTCGTCGCGGCGATGCTGGTGCTGGTCCTGGGCAACAACTTCGTGATGCTCTACCTCGGCTGGGAGGGCGTCGGCCTGGCGTCCTACCTGCTGATCGGGTTCTATCAGGACCGGCCGGCCGCGGCGACCGCGGCTAAGAAGGCCTTCATCATGAACCGGGTCGGCGACGTCGGCCTGGCGATCGCGATCTTCCTGATCTGGCTGGAGCTCGGCAGCCTGCAGTACTCCGAGGTCTTCGCCCGGATCGGCGAGGTCTCCGGTGGCACGGTCCTGGCGATCACGCTGCTGCTCCTGCTCGGTGCCTGCGGCAAGTCCGGTCAGTTCCCGCTGCAGGCGTGGCTGCCGGACGCGATGGAGGGCCCGACCCCGGTCTCGGCGCTGATCCACGCGGCGACCATGGTCACCGCGGGCGTCTACCTGATCGCCCGCGCGTCGCCGATCTACAACCTGTCCGAGACCGGACGGCTGGTGGTCTGCCTGATCGGCGTGCTGACGCTGATGATCGGCGCGATCGTCGGCTGCGCCTACGACGACATCAAGAAGGTGCTGGCCTACTCCACGGTCAGCCAGATCGGCTACATGGTGCTGGCCGTCGGGCTCGGCCCGGCAGGTTACGCGCTGGGCATCCTGCACCTGCTCACCCACGGCTTCTTCAAGGCCGGGCTGTTCCTCGGTGCCGGATCGGTCATGCACGCCATGAACGACGACGTCGACATGCGCCGCTTCGGCGGCCTCTGGCGCAAGATGCCGATCACCTTCGTGACCTTCGGGCTCGGCTATCTCGCGCTGATCGGCTTCCCGTTCCTGTCCGGCTACTTCTCCAAGGACGCGATCATCGAGGCCGCGTTCGCCCAGGAGGGCTGGCAGGGCTGGGTGTTCGGCGGCCTGGCGACCCTGGCGGCCGGTCTGACCGGCTTCTACATGACGCGGCTGATGCTCATGACCTTCTTCGGCAAGAGCCGCTGGAAGGAGATCCGGTCCACCGACGGCCGCGAGTACCACCCGCACGAGTCGCCGGCCTCGATGACGGCGCCGATGATCGTGCTGGCGTTCGGCTCGGTGTTCGCCGGGTTCCTGCTCTACCCGGTCCTGCCGGGCTGGCTGAGCCCGTCGGTCGGTGAGCGGGTGGCCGCCGAGGGCGGTCCGCTGCCGCACGCGGTGATCCCGTTCCTGGTGGTCGGTGTCTCGCTGCTCGGCGTGCTGCTGGCCTACCTGTTCGTCGGTCGCTCGCCGGTCCCGGTGGAGCGCCCGCAGCGGGTCTCGCCGGTGGTCGCTGCGGCCCGTGCCGATCTCGGCGCGAACGCCTTCAACGAGGCGTTCCTCGAGCGGCCCGGGATCTGGCTCACCCGGCTGCTGGTCTTCTTCGACAACCGCGGGATCGACGGCCTGGTCAACGGCACGGCCGCCGCCTTCGGCGGTGGATCCGGCAGGCTCCGCCGGACGCAGACCGGGTTCGTCCGGTCCTATGCACTCTCGATGCTCGGCGGCGGGGTCCTCATCGTCGCCGCGATGCTGGCGGTGAGGTTCGCCTGATGATCGACCCCATTGTTCCGGGAAGCGGCGGAAACCCGCTCCTGATCGTCCTGCTCCTGGTGCCGCTGGCCGGCGCCCTGGCGCTGTACCCGGTACGGCACAACGCGGCGACCGCCAAGGCGGTCGCGATGGCGACCGCTCTGGTCGAGCTCGCGCTCGTCGTCGTGGCGTGGTCGCTGTACTCCATCCCGGCGGCACAGGCCGGGACCCGGTTCCAGTTCGAGTTCTCGGCGCCCTGGATCCCGGCCTTCGGCACGCACATCGCGTTCGGGGTGGACGGCATCTCGCTGGCGCTGATCGCGCTCACCGCGTTCCTGGTGCCGATCCTGCTGCTGTTCGCCTGGACGGAGAAGCTGCCCGAGGGCCGCTCGGTGGCCGGCTACTTCGGCCTGCTGCTGGCGACCCAGGCGACGCTGGTCGGGGTGTTCGCCGCGACCGACGTGTTCCTGTTCTACGTGTTCTTCGAGGCCATGCTGGTCCCGATGTACTTCCTGATCGGCCGCTTCGGCGGTCCGCGACGGCAGTACGCGGCGGTCAAGTTCTTCCTGTACTCGCTGCTCGGCGGGCTGATCATGCTCGCCTCGCTGATCGGGCTGTACGTGACGAGCGCCGAGCAGCTCGGCCGGGGCACGTTCACCTGGGCGGACCTGCAGGCGATCGCCGCCGACACACCCACCTCGGTGCAGATCTGGCTGTTCCTCGGGTTCTTCATCGCGTTCGCGATCAAGGCCCCGCTGGTCCCGTTCCACACCTGGCTGCCCGACGCCGGTGCCGAGGCGCCGATCGTCGCCGCGGTGCTGCTGGTCGGTGTGCTCGACAAGGTCGGCACCTACGGCTTCCTGCGCTACCTGCTGCCGCTGTTCCCGCAGGCCAGCCAGGTACTGGCACCGCTGGTGCTGGTGCTCGCGGTCGCCGGTGTCATCTACGCGGCGCTGCTCGCCGTCGGCCAGACCGACATGGGCCGGTTCGTCGCCTACACCTCGGTGGCGCACTTCGGCTTCATCGCGCTCGGGGTGTTCGCGTTCTCCAGCCAGGCGTTCGCCGGTGCCACCCTCTACATGGTCAACCACGGGCTCTCCACCGGGATGCTGTTCCTGATGGTCGGCATGCTGATCGCCCGCGGCGGGTCCCGCCTGATCGCCGACTACGGCGGTGTCGCGAAGCTCGCCCCGGTGATGGCCGGCTGCCTGCTGCTGGCCGGGATGAGCTCGCTGGCGCTGCCGGGGACGAACGCGTTCATCTCCGAGTTCCTGGTGCTGATCGGCTCGTTCCCGACCCGGCCGGTGTTCACGATCATCGCGACCGTCGGGATCATCTTCGCCGCGCTGTACGTGCTGTGGTTCTACCAGCGCACGATGCAGGGGCCGGTGCGCGGCAGCGCGGTGATCGCCGCGCTGGAGCGCGGTGGCGCCGGTGGCCCGGGCACCATGCTGGACCCGGGGGTGGCCGCGGACCGGAAGAAGTCCGGCTTCCCCGACCTGGGCCGCCGTGAGATCGGGCTGCTCGCACCGCTGATCGTGGTGATCGTGGTGCTCGGCTTCTACCCGGCCCCGGTGCTCGACGTGATCAACCCGTCGGTGACGGCGACCATGGCCGAACTCGGCCTGCCCGACCCGGTGCCCGCTGGAGGGATCGTCCGATGAGCTTCGCCTCCCAGGTTCCGACGCAGATCGAGATGCCCTCGATCGACTGGGCCGCGTCGGCGCCGCTGTGGATCGTGTTCGCCGGGGCGTGCGTCTCGGTGCTGCTGGAGGCGTTCCTGCCGCGCCACCAGCGCTGGCCGGTACAGGTGCTCACCACCGGGCTGACGCTGCTCGCGGCGCTCGTCGCGCTCGCCGGGTACGCCCTGTCGAGCCCGGAGCCGGTGCTGACCTTCGGTGCCGCGCTGGCGGTGGACGCACCCGCGCTGTTCCTCTGGGGCACGCTGATCGTGCTGACGATCCCCAGCCTGCTGCTGCTCGCCGACCGCTCGGTCGAACCCGGCGGGGTGTTCGTCGCCTCCGCCGCCGAGCGGGCAGCGGCCCGCTCGGGTGGCAACGGGACGAGCGCTGCCACCGGTGGTGGCGGCGGGTCCTCCGCGGAGCACGTCGACCGCTCCTACGGCACGCCGGACCAGACGCCGACGATGCAGACCGAGCCGTTCCCGTTCGTGCTGTTCGCGCTCGGCGGGATGATGGCCTTCGTCGCGGCGAACGACCTGCTGACGATGTTCATCGCGCTCGAGGTGCTGTCGCTGCCGCTGTACCTGCTCTGCGGCCTCGCCCGCCGCCGACGGCTGCTCTCCCAGGAGGCGGCCGTCAAGTACTTCCTGCTGGGTGCCTTCGGCTCGGCGTTCTTCCTGTACGGGATCGCGCTGCTCTACGGCTACGCGGGCTCGGTGCGGCTCTCCGAGATCTCGGATTCGGCCGCGGGCTCGCTGGCCTCGGACACGCTGCTGTTCGCCGGCCTCGCGCTGCTGCTGGTCGGGCTGCTCTTCAAGGGCTCGGTGGCGCCGTTCCACACCTGGACGCCGGACGTCTACCAGGGCGCGCCGACACCGGTCACCGCGTTCATGGCGGCCTGCACCAAGGTGGCCGCGTTCGGCGCGATCGCCCGGGTGCTCTACGTCGCGTTCGGCTCCACCGTGTGGGAGTGGCGCCCGGTGCTGTGGGCGGTGGCGATCGTCTCGATGGTCGTCGGCGCCGTGCTGGGCCTGACCCAGACCGACGTGAAGCGCATGATCGCGTACTCGTCGATCGCGCACGCCGGGTTCCTGATGCTCGGCGCGATGGCGATCACCCCGGACGGCACCGCCGGGCTGCTGTTCTACCTGGTGGCATACGGCTTCACCACGATCGCGGTGTTCGGTGTCGTGTCGCTGGTCCGCGGACCGGACGGCGAGGCGAGCCACCTGTCGGCGTGGGCCGGGCTGGCGAAGCGCTCGCCACTCACCGCGGGGATCATGACGTTCCTCCTGCTCGCGCTCGCCGGTATCCCGTTGACCAGCGGTTTCACCGCCAAGTTCGCGTTGTTCTCGGCGGCCGCCGCGGACGGCATGGTGCCGCTGGTGGTGATCGCGCTGGTCGCCTCGGCGGTCGCCGCGTTCTTCTACCTGCGGGTGGTCGTGCTGATGTGGTTCAGCGAGCCCGCCGAGGACGGCCCGACGGTCGTCGTCCCGGGCGCGTTCACCACGGTGGCCATCACACTGGGCACCCTGGCGACGCTCGTACTCGGGATTCTTCCCACACCCGTCCTCGAATGGGCCGCCGCCGGCGCGTTCATCGGCTGACGTTCGTACGCTGTGGGGGTGGAGACACAGAGTGTGGCCGGGGTCCGGATGGCCGATCCGATCCTGGCCGAGGCCACGGCCGACGGGCTGAAGCGGGTCGAGGACCTGCTGCGCCGCGAGGTGCACAGCGACTACGAGTTCGTCACCGAGACCTCGTTGCACCTGATCGAGGCGGGTGGGAAGCGGTTCCGGCCGCTGTTCACGCTGCTCGCGGCCCAGGTGGGGCCGCATCCGGAGCGCGACGAGGTGATCACGGCGGCGGCTGTGGTGGAGCTCATCCACCTGGCGACGCTGTACCACGACGACGTGATGGACGAGGCCGCGATGCGCCGCGGCGCGGAGTCGGCCAACTCCCGCTGGGACAACTCGGTCGCGATCCTCACCGGGGACTTCCTGTTCGCGCACGCGTCGCGGCTGGTCGCCGATCTCGGCCCGGACGCGGTCCGGATCATCGCCGAGACGTTCGCCCAGCTGGTGACCGGGCAGATGCGGGAGACCCGCGGCCCGAAGGCGTCCGACGACCCGGTCGAGCACTATCTGCGGGTGGTGGGGGAGAAGACCGGATCGCTGATCGCGACCTCGGGCCGCTACGGCGGGATGTTCTCGCTGGCCCCCGAGGAGCACGTGGAGGCGCTGCGCCGGTTCGGTGACCTGATCGGCACCGCCTTTCAGATCTCCGACGACATCATCGACATCGCCAGCCCGGCGGACGACTCCGGCAAGACCCCGGGGACCGACCTGCGGGAGGGCGTGCACACGCTGCCGATGCTGTACGCGCTGCGCGACGGCGACGACTCGCCGTCGTCGCGCAGGCTCCGCCGGCTGCTGGCCGCGCCGATCACCGACGACGGTGAGGTCGCGGAGGCGCTGGAGCTCCTGCGCTCCGGGCAGGCGCTGGTGAAGGCGCGGGAGACGGTCGCCGGGTACGCCGACCGGGCGCGCGCCGAGCTCGCGGTGCTGCCGGCCTGCTCCGCGATCGACGCGCTGCGGACGCTGACCGACTACACCGTCGAACGCACCGGCTGAGCCGCGCGGCGGGCCCGCCGCACCAGGTCGACGGTGAACAGCGCCAGCGCGATCCAGACCAGTGCGAAGCCGATCCAGCGGGCCGTGGGCATGTCCTCGCCGACGGCGAGCACGCCCCAGAGGAACTGCAGGGTCGGATTGATGTAGAGCAGCACGCCCAGCGTGCTGAGCGGGATCCGGCGCGCGGACGCGCCGTAGAGCAGCAACGGCAGCGCCGTGGCCGGGCCCGCCGACAGCATCAGCAGCAGGTGCCAGGGGCCCAGATCGAGGAACGTCCCCGCGCCGGAGCTCTCCAGCACCAGCAGGAACACCGCGGCCGGGAGCACGAGGACCAGGCCCTCGGCGGTGAGGCTGGCCGCCGCCGGCAGCCGCACCGTCGCCTTCAGCAGGCCGTAGGTCCCGAACGAACAGGCCAGCGCCATCGACAGCCAGGGCGGCGAACCCGCCCCGATCCCGATGACCAGCACGGCGACCGCGGCCAGTGACAGCGCGACCCACTGCGCGACCCGGAGCCGTTCCCGCAGCACGACGACGCCCAGCAGCACCCCCACCAGCGGGGTCATGTAATAGCCGAGCGCCACCTCCACGACCCGGCCGACCGACACGCCCCAGATGAACAGCCCCCAGTTCACCGCGATGAGGACCGCGGCGGCGCAGGTGGCGAGCCAGCCCCGCAGGTCGAGCCCCCGCAGGTGCCGCCAGCCGCGCAGCACCGTGAGCACGGCGGCCATCAGCACCGTCGTCCACACGATCCGATGGGCGAGCACCTCGACCGGCGCGGCCGGATCGAGCAGCGGCCAGAACGCCGGGAACATGCCCCACAGCACGTACGCGCCGACGCCGGCGGCCAGGCCTGTCCGGTCCAGCTCGTCCCGACCGGGGGTGGTTCGTTCGGGCGAATGCGTGCTCATCTCGTTACCGCTCCGTCGCCCGACACAGGCACCATGATCCAGCAAGGGCATGGAGACGCACGACCGCGATGACGGCGTGCACGATCCGTGATACCAACCACTGCGCCAGGGAGGCTCCCTGGCGGACGGAGGTCCGGTCATGGGCTGGATGTGGGCACTGCTCGCGATCGTCGTCGTGCTCGTGGTGGTCGGGCTGCTGGTGGTCCGGGCGCGCAGCAACGGCGGCACCGCCGAGGACACCGGCGGAGCCACGGCGGCAGCTGCGGCGCCGGGGACAGCTGCGGCACCGGAGGCTTCGGACGCACCCGGGGCACGGGGGACCGTGGGGACACCCGGGGCACCGGGGACCGCGGACGCACCCGGGGCACCGGGGACTGCGGAAACGCCCGAGGCACCCAGGACCGCGGAGGCACCCGGGGCGCCCGGGACGTCGGACGCACCGGAGCTGCGGGAGGCAGCGGCCGAGCCGGCACCCGGCCTGTTCGACACCGCGACACCGGTTGATCCCGCCGCCGCGGCCGCCGGGGCGCACACCCCATCGCCGGACGCCGGCCGGACCGAGTCCGATCCCGGACCCGAGCAGGAACCGGAGCCTGATCCCGGACCCGAGCCGGGGCCTGGCCGGGCCTCGCCGGACGGTGCCGTCGGCGACGGTCCCGGCTCGCCCGACGAGCCGTCGCCGGTGCCACAGCCCCGCTCGTCGGACGATCCCGGGCCGGTCGTCCCCGAGCAGCAGCATTCCTCGGCCGCCGACGCCGATGCCGATGCCGCCGACGATCCCGGACCGGCCGTGCCCGAGCAGCAGCACGCCTCGGCCGACGACGACGAACCCGCCGGACGGCACGCGCTGCGTGCCGACGTCGAGCCCGAGCCGCTCCCGGAACCGGTGCTGCCCGCGCAGACCGGGCCGCCGGAACCACTGGCGGCGTTCCGCTCCGCGCGGCCGGCCCCGCAGGGCTCCACCGGCGGCTCGGCGCTCGCCGCGCTGGACGCGCGGCTGATCGGGCCCGCCGCGGCCTCGGCGCCGCTGCCCGAGGGCGTGCGGCCGGGCCCGTACCTGGGATCGATCCTGGCACCCGAGGACGGCTCCGAGCCGCCCACGAGCCATCCGGTGAAGGTGCACAGCGGGTCCCGCCGGTTCCACACCACCGAGTCGCCGTACTACGTGCGGACGCGCGCCGACCTCTACTTCGAGAACGAGTCCGGGGCGCGGGCGGCCGGGTTCATCGCCTGGCACGAGCGGCCCGGCGCGCGCTGAGGCGCCGCCACCGTCCCTCCGAGCCCTCCGGCGGACACGAACGGCCCCGGCGCGGATCGCGCCGGGGCCGCATCGCGGGATCGGTCAGAGGATCGTCCAGGTGTCGCGGCCGTTGAGCAGGGTCTGCAGGTCGGCGTTGCCGGTCTGCTTGGCGTGCTGGACCTGGGCGCGGGCGGCGTCGTCGTAGGTGGTGCGGGGGGCGTTGCGGAAGATCCCGGTGACGGTGTGGGTGAGGTCTTGGTCGGAGAGCCGGGACAGTGCGAAGGCGAGTTCGTGGTCGGTCGCGTCGTGGGTGACGATCCGGGTGGGGTCGACCGTTGCGGCTTCGACGACGGCGAGGCCGAATCCGTCCTGGATGACGGCGTGGGTGCCCAGGCCGTCGTCGCCGGCGGGGCCGAAGCGGATGGGTTCGCCGTGGGTGACGGGGACGACGCGTTGTTCTCGGGTGTCGGGTTTGCGGAGCACGTCGAAGCTGCCGTCGTTGAAGATGGGGCAGTCCTGGAAGATTTCGACCAGTGCCGAGCCGCGGTGTGCTGCGGCGGCGGACAGGACCGCGGTGAGGCCCTTGCGGTCGGAGTCCAGGGCGCGTCCGACGAAGCTCGCCTCGGCGCCGAGCGCGAGCGAGATGGGGTTGAAGGGGTGGTCGACCGAGCCCATGGGGGTGGACTTGGTGACCTTGCCGACCTCGCTGGTGGGGCTGTATTGGCCCTTGGTGAGGCCGTAGATCCGGTTGTTGAACAGCAGGATCTTGATGTTGACGTTGCGGCGCAGGGCGTGGATGAGGTGGTTGCCGCCGATGGACAGGGCGTCGCCGTCGCCGGTGACGACCCAGACCGAGAGGTCTTCGCGGCTGGTGGCCAGGCCGGTGGCGATGGTGGGTGCGCGGCCGTGGATGGAGTGCATCCCGTAGGTGTTGAGGTAGTAGGGGAAGCGGCTGGAGCAGCCGATGCCGGAGACGAACACGGTGTTCTCGCGGCGGATGCCCAGGGTGGGCAGGAACTGGCGGACGGCGGCGAGCACGGCGTAGTCGCCGCAGCCCGGGCACCAGCGGACCTCCTGGTCGGAGGTGTAGTCCTTGGCGGTCTGCTTGGCGTCGGTGGTGGGGACGCCGTCGAGCCCGCCGATCGAGGGGAGACCGAGATCGGTGCTCATGCGTGGGCCTCCAGTCCGGTGAGGTGGTCGAGGAACACGTCCTGGAGTTCCTCGGCGCCGAAGGGCAGCCCGGCGACCTTGGTGTAGGACTTGACGTCGACCAGGTGGCGGGCGCGCAGCAGCATGGCGAGCTGGCCGAGGTTCATCTCGGGGCAGAGCACCGTGCGGTACGAGCCCAGGATCTCGCCGAGGTTGGCCGGCATCGGGTTCAGGTTGCGCAGGTGCGCGGTGGCGACCGGGTGGCCGAGCTTGCGCACGCGCCGGGCGGCGGCGTTGATCGGGCCGTAGGTCGAGCCCCACCCGATGACCAGTACCTCGGCGTTGCCGTCGGGGTCGTCGACGGTCAGGTCGGGGACCTCGATGCCGTCGATCTTGGCCTGACGCAGCCGCACCATCCGGTCGTGGTTGTCCGGGTCGTAGGAGATCGAGCCGCGCCCGTCGGCCTTCTCCAGCCCACCCACGCGGTGTTCCAGCCCCGCGGTGCCGGGGATCGCCCACGGCCGGGCCAGGGTCTCGGGATCACGCAGATACGGCCAGAACTCGCCCGACCCGTCGGGGGCGTTCGGCTCGGTCGCGAAACCGGGATCGACCGTGGGCAGCGACTCGGCGTCCGGGATGCGCCACGGCTCGGAGCCGTTGGCCAGCGCACCGTCCGACAGCAGCATCACCGGGGTCCGGTAGCGCACCGCGATCGCGGCAGCCTCGACCGCCGCGGAGAAACAGTCACCCGGCGTGGCCGGGGCGATCACCGGCAGCGGCGCCTCACCGTTGCGCCCGTGCAGGGCCTGCAGCAGGTCGGCCTGCTCGGTCTTGGTCGGCAACCCGGTCGAGGGGCCACCGCGCTGCACGTCGATCACCAGCAGCGGCAGCTCCAGAGCCACCGCCAGCCCGACCGTCTCGGCCTTGAGCGCCACCCCCGGACCGCTGGTGGTGGTCACCCCGAGCGAGCCGCCGAACGACGCCCCCAGGGCGGCACCGACACCGGAGATCTCGTCCTCGGCCTGGAAGGTGGTCACCCCGAACGCCTTGTGCTTGGACAGCTCGTGCAGCACGTCCGAGGCCGGGGTGATCGGGTAGGTACCCAGGAACACCGGCAGCCCGGTGGACTGTCCGGCGGCGACGATCCCGTAGGCCAGCGCCACGTTCCCGGTGATCTGACGGTAGGTGCCCGGCGCCAGCTGGGCGGGGGCGACCTCGTAGGTGACCGCGAACGCCTCGGTCGTCTCGCCGTAGGCGTGCCCCGCCCGGAACGCCAGCACGTTGGCCTCGGCGATGTCGGGGCGCTTGGCGAACTTCTCGCGCAGGAACCGCTCGGTCGACTCCGAGGGCCGGTGATACATCCACGACAACAACCCGAGGGCGAACATGTTCTTCGCCCGCTCGGCGTCCTTCTTCGACAGCCCCGTCTCCTCCAGCGCACCCCGGGTCAGGGTCGCCATCGCGACACCGTGGGTGGCGTAGGCCTCCAGGGAGTCGTCCTCGAGCGGGTTCGCGTCGTAACCGACCTTGGTCAGGTTGCGCTTGGTGAACTCGTCGGTGTTCACGATCAACACCCCGCCCGGGGGCAGATCGGCGATGTTCGCCTTCAACGCTGCCGGGTTCATCGCGACCAGCACGTCCGGGCGGTCACCCGGGGTCAGGATGTCGTAGTTCGCGAAGTGCAGCTGGAACGACGACACCCCCGGCAACGTCCCGGCAGGAGCCCGGATCTCGGCAGGGAAGTTCGGCAGCGTCGACAGGTCGTTACCGAAGTTCGCCGTCTCCGAGGTGAACCGGTCACCGGTGAGCTGCATGCCGTCACCGGAGTCGCCCGCGAACCGGATCACCACCCGATCGCGTTGCACGACTCTCGAGCCCTGCGCGTCTCCGGAGTCACGTGCCTCGACAGGAGTGTCGCTGGTGGTCATGGGCAGATCGGCCCCCGGTTCCGTCGATAGTGCGCTGTTGAGTCGAGGTTAACTCCCGAATCGGACCAGCGTCGCGCAGCCCTCGACGACGTCACAGGTCCGGTCCACGTCGTGGGAGTGACCTCACTCACTTCCTGCTGATCTTCTTCTGCAGGGCGGCGACCCGTTCGGCGAACGCGGCCGAGTGCACGGACTCGGCCTGGGCGCGGACCTCGATGTCGGTGGCGTCGGCGTGTGCGTCGAGCCGGGAGGTGACGCGCATGGTGGCCTTCGTGGTCTCGATCAGGTCCCGCGGGGCGGCCGCGGCCCGGCCGGCCAGCTCATGCGCGGCGGCCAGCAGCGCGTCGTCGCTGTCGTAGGCGCGCCAGGCCAGGCCGACCCGCTCGGCCTCCCGGGCGTCGAGGACGTCACCGAACAGCGTCATCGCGGCGCTCCCCTGGGCGCCCAGCGCCCGCTGCGCCATCCAGGTGAACCCGCCGCCGGGGTGCAGCCCGAGCTGCATGAACCGGACGTCGAACCGCGCGGTGGGTCCGGCCAGCCGGACGTCGCAGGCCAGCGCCAGGTTGATCCCGGCGCCGACGGCCGCGCCGTTCACCGCCGCCAGCGTCGGCAGCGGGCAGGACGCGAGGGCCAGGAAACCGGAGTAGACGCGCTTGAGCGTCGCCGGATCCGCCTGCTGCAGCTCGGCGAGATCGCCACCCGCGCAGAACGCCGGCGGCTCGCCGGTGACGACGATCGCCCCGACCCCTGGCTCGGCCACCGCCTCGTCGACGGCGGCGACGAGGTTCGTCGACAACTCCAGGTTCAGCGCGTTGCGCCGGGCCGGGTTCGACACGGTGAGCACCGCGACGCCCTCGGTGATGTCGGTGCGGACCTCTGTGCTGACCCCACTGTCCCTGACCCCACTGTCGCTCATGGCTGGGATCATGCCCCGGCGGCCGGGCCGGGCGCACCCGCGCCGGGTGGCGCCGGGTCACATGCCGGCACCGGCGGGAACGTCGTGACCGGTTCGTCCGTTCGACGAGGTGAACCCCCTGCAGGACCGCACGGAAGGTGAGGCGGCGTGCACAGCCACATGAACGGCTTGAAGACGGCCGTGCTTCTCGGCGCGATGAGTGCCCTGATCCTCGCGATCGGAGGCCTGATCGGAAGTCGCGGCGGCCTGATGATCGCGCTGGTGGTCGCGTTGGCGATGAACGGCTGGGCCTACTTCAACTCGGCGAAGCTCGCGCTGCGCTCGATGCACGCGCAGCCGATCACTGAGGCCGAGTACCCGCAGCTGTTCCGAATGGTGCGCGAGCTCAGCCAGAAGGCGCGCCAGCCGATGCCGGCGCTCTACATCAGCCCGACCGACGCGCCGAACGCGTTCGCGACCGGCCGCAACCCGCGCAACGCCGCGGTGTGCGTGACCACCGGCCTGATGCAGCTGCTCGACGAGCGCGAGCTGCGGGCCGTCATCGGGCACGAGCTCAGCCACGTCTACAACCGGGACATCCTGATCTCGTCGGTGGCCGGGGCCATGGCGTCGGCGGTGTCCTTCATCGCCAACATGGCGATGTTCGCGTCGATCTTCGGCGGCGGCGACGAGGACCGCCCGAACCCGATCGCGATCATCCTGGTCGCGATGCTCGGGCCGATCGCGGCCGGCATCGTGCAGATGGCGGTCAGCCGCTCCCGGGAGTACCAGGCCGACGCCTCGGGCGCCGAGCTGACCGGCGACCCGCTGGGGCTCGCCTCGGCGCTGCACAAGCTCAAGTACGGCACGGCCGCGGCGCCGCTCCCGCCGGACCCGCGGCTCACCTCGCAGTCCCACCTGATGATCGCGAACCCGTTCCGGCCGGGGGAGCGGATGGCCCGCTGGTTCTCCACGCACCCGCCGATGGAGGAGCGGATCGCGCGATTGCAGCGGATGGCCCGCTGACAGCGTCCGTACGGATGTGTCGCCGATCGCGGATTCGTAACGGTGCCGGGGGGCCCGCGCGATGAAGGGGTGGCAGAGCTCCCCCTGCGGAAGAGGACCGATGAGCGAGACCCCGAGCCGTAAGCCCCGGCACGCGCTGTCCGACACGGGGCCCTCCGTGCCGGTGCAGCACGGCCCGTGGGACGGCGCCGGAGCCGACGTCACACCGCGGGCATCCGTCCCGGAACAGGCCGTCTCCCCGGAGGCCGGCGACTTTCCGGTGGCCGACCGGCACACCGCCGTCCCGGAGCAGGCGCCGGCGGGCGACCGACCGGCCGCCGCCCCGGACCGGGCCGGTGCGCCCGGTGATCCCGGCGACGCGCCCACCCAGGCGCTGCCCGTGATCCCCCGCCCGCGCACCGACGGCACCCCGTCGGTCGCGCGGCTCCCCGAGCCGATCCGGCCGGGCCCGGTGCGTGAGGCCACGGCCGGGGCGCCGAGGGTGCCCGGCCTGCCGGACCTGCCGTCGACGGTGCGGCCGGTGCTGCCCGCCGCACTGGGCGCGGCGACCGCGCTGCTGCTCACCCTCGGCGTCGTCGCCGGTGTGAACGGTGCGCCGGACCCGGCTCCCGCGCCGCCCGCGCCGGTCTCGGAGCCCTGACGGTCTGCTTCGATCGCCCCATGGGCATCGCGTGGGACGACTACCGCAGGCACGACGCCGTCGGGCTGGCCGCGCTGGTCGCGGCCGGTGAGGTGAGCGCCACCGAGCTGCTGGAGGCGGCGACCGACCGCGCCGACGCCGTCGAACCGACGATCAACGCGATCCGGCACCGGATGACCGACGCCGCGCGGGCCCGTGCCCGGGGCGAGCTGTCGGGGCCGTTCGCCGGGGTCCCGTTCCTGGTGAAGGATCTCGCCCAGCACATCGCCGGGGTGCCGACGGGCAGCGGCTCGCGCGCGCTGGCCGGGTACCCGCGGCCCGAGACATCGACGGTGGTCCGGCGCTGGACCGACGCCGGACTGGTGATCTTCGGCCGGACCGCGACCCCCGAGTTCGGAGCCCGCGCGGTGACCGAGCCGGTCGCCGGCGGTCCGACCCGCAACCCGTGGGACCCGGGCCGCACCCCGGGCGGCAGCTCCGGCGGGGCGGCCGCCGCGGTCGCGGCCGGGA
The DNA here is from genome assembly GCF_003945385.1 of Pseudonocardia autotrophica. NCBI lineage: Bacteria > Bacillati > Actinomycetota > Actinomycetes > Pseudonocardiales > Pseudonocardiaceae > Pseudonocardia > Pseudonocardia autotrophica. The sequence goes on along the minus strand of NZ_AP018920.1, from coordinate 6,337,093 downwards.
TCGTGCCCGCCGCGGGGGCGAGCGACGGCGGCGGCTCGATCCGGATCCCGGCGGCGGCCTGCGGGCTGTTCGGGCTCAAGCCCGGCCGCGGTGTCGTCCCGTCCGGGCCGGAGGTCGACGAGGGGTTCCACGGCGCCGCGGTGCAGGGTGTGGTGTCCCGGACGGTGCGCGACTCCGCGGCCATGCTCGACGTGCTGGCCGGGCCCGCGCCGGAGGGGCCGTACCGGGTGCAGCCACCGGAGCGGCCCTACGCCGAGGCGGTGCGTGACGATCCGGCGCCGCTGCGGATCGGGCTGAGCACGGCGTCCCCGCTGGGCGGGCCGGTGGACCCGGAGGCGGTCGCCGCCGTGACGGGCGCTGCGGAGCTGCTCAGCTCGCTCGGACACGTCGTCGAGGAGTCCGCCCCGGCCGTCGACGGCCGCCGGCTGGCCACCGACTTCCTCACCACCTGGTTCGCCATGATCGCCGCCCAGGTGGACGGGGCGCGGGCGCGCACCGGCTGCGGTGAGGACGCGTTCGAGACCGAGACCCGGGTGATGGCCGCGATCGGGCGGGGCACGAGCGCGCCGGAGTACCTCGCCGCGCAGGCACGCTGGCAGGAGCACACCCGCGCGCTCGCCACCTTCCACGAGCGCTACGACCTGCTGCTCACCCCGACCCTGGCCCGGCCGCCGTGGCCGATCGGCGAGCTGGATCTCGCCGGTCCGGTGAAGCTGGTCGCGCGTGGCCTGCTCACGCTGCGCGCCGGCGGCCTGCTGGGGCGGATGAACCTGGTCGAGGGCCTGGTCGACGCCAACTTCGCGCCGGTGCCGTTCACCCAGCTCGCGAACCTGACCGGCCGCCCGGCGGCGACGGTGCCGCTGCACACCACCGCAGGCGGTCTGCCGCTCGGCGTCCAGTTCGTCGGACGCCCGGGTGCCGAGCCGCAGCTGCTGGCGCTGGCCGCCCAGCTGGAGCGGGCCCGGCCGTGGGCGGACCGGATGCCCGCCCTGTAGTCAGTCCCCGAGCAGCCGGAGCAGGTCCCGCACCCGGGCCCGCTGCCGCTCCGGATCGGCGGGCGCATGATGCAGCAGGCCGTCCAGCGCGTGCACGACGGTCCGCGCACGCTCCACCGGATCGCTGGTGCCGGGGAGCCGGGCGAGGTGGAACGCGACCTCGGCCACGCAGTCGGCGCGCAGCCGGTCGACGGCGGCGACCCCGGTGGCGGTGCGGGTCGCGAATCCCGCGAACAGCGCGTGCAGGTGCGGGTGGTCGGCGTGCAGCGCCACCGCGGTGTCGGCGATCTGCAGCACCGCCGCGAGTGGCTCGGGCGGGTCGGCGCGCAGCGCGGCGAACCGGGAGTCCAGCGTGGACCGCGCCTGCTCGACGTGCCGGGCGACGAGCGCGTCGAGCAGCGCCTGCTTGTGCGGGAAGTACTGGTAGAGCGAACCGATGGAGAGACCGGCGCGCTCGGCGATCCGGTTCGTCGTCGCCGCGAGACCCTCCCGCCGGAAAACCTGAGCAGCCGCCGTCAGGATGATCTCCACGGTCTCCCTGGACCGGGTCTGACGTGGTGTTCTGCGCACGGCGCCACTCCCTGCGGACGCGAGTTGTCGGCTCCCATCCGACCACGGAGGCTGGTCAGGTGACCAGCGTCCTGTTCGTGGATTATCCGCTCCGGTTGCTTCCCGGCCTGATCGTGCTCACCGCGTTGTTCCTGGCGCTGGGCCGGTCGGCGCCGCTGTTGCGGATCGTGGTGCTGGTGCTCGGTTTCGTCCTCGTGCGGGACACGATGACCCCGCTCGGTCTCTGGTCGCTCGGGACCACCGGTGGCGCGACGTGGCTGCGGTTCGCGCCCGATCCGCTGGTGCTGCTGACACTCGGTGCGGTCGGCGCGGGCGGTGCACTCGCGATCGCCTACGGGCCGCGGGACCTGCGCGGGCTCGTCGTGTGGGGTGGTCTCGGGCCGCGGGCATTGCTGACCGCGCTCGGTGCGGCCGCGGTCCTGCTCGTTCCGCTGCTCGTTCTGTTGCGGACGGCTCCGGTGGAGCAGCGCGGCGGCGCGGTGGCACTGTCGTTGCTCCCCGCGGTGGCGGTACTGGCATTCGGCGGGAACCTGTTGGAGGAGGTGCTCTTCCGCGGGTTGCTGCAGGGGTACCTGAGCGGTCCGCTCGGCTACCCGCCCGTGCGCACGATCCTGCTGTCCGGGTTGTTCTTCGCGGCCGGGCACACCTTCCTGGCGACGACCGTCACCGGCCTCGGCTGGCCGGTACTCGCTTTCACAACGGCGGAGGGGGTGCTGTGCGCCTGGGTCCGGCACCGGCACGGGGTGCTCGCCGCGACCGTCACACACGGGACGGTGATCCTGGTGCTGGCCTCCGGGCTGTGACCCGGTCGCAGCTGTTCGTGCGGCCGAGACGGGTGCGGCCGCGCGATGCCGCACCGATGTGGGCAGGAATCGGCGCCGGTGGCCGCACGGGACGGGCCGCGCCCGCCGTGCGGCCACCACGCCGCCACACGCGCCCGACGTCAGCGCTGGTAGGTCGCGGTGATGGTCGCCCTGGCCAGGGTGTGGGTGAACAGGTTGAACCCGAGGAACGCCGGGGTGGCGGTCCGCGGGACGCCCAGTCTGGGCACGTCGACGGCGTGCACGACGACGAAGTAGCGGTGCACACCGTGCCCCTCCGGCGGGGCGGCACCGAGGTACTGGTGGATCCCGGCGTCGTTGGGCAGGGCCAGCGCGCCCTCGGGCAGCCCGGTGCCACCGGGATCGCCCGCGCCCGCGGCCAGCTCGGTGACCCCGGCCGGGATGTCGGCGACCGCCCAGTGCCAGAAGCCGCTGCCGGTCGGGGCGTCCGGGTCGTGGACGGTGACGGCGAAGCTGCGGGTGGCGACGGGGAAGTCACGCCAGCTCAGCTGGGGCGAGCGGTCCTGGCCTCCCGCGCCCATGATGCCGCTGACCTGCGGTGTGGCCAGCGGAATGCCGTCGGAGATGTCGGTGCTGGTCAGGGTGAAGCTCTCGACCTCGGGCAGGAACCGATACGGGTCGGGTGGTGCGGACACGGGTGCGGTCATCCCGGTCTCCTCTCTCAGTTCCGGCCGGTGCGGAAGTCGGATGCGATGAAGTCGGCCTGACGGGTCGCCAGGGCGACGATGGTGAGCGTGGGATTGGCGGCCGCGCCGGTGGTGAACACGCTGCCGTCGGTGACGAACAGGTTCGGCACGTCGTGCGCGCGCCCGAACCGGTCGACGACGCCGTCGCCGGGACGCTGACTCATCCGGCAGGTACCGAGGTTGTGCGTCGACGGGTAGGGCGGGGTCTCGATCGTGCGGTGTGCACCGACCGCCTTGTAGACCGCGGCACCCTGCTGCTGACCGTGCCGGCGCATCGCGACGTCGTTCGGGTGGTCGTCGAAGTGGACGTTCGCGACCGGAATGCCGTGCTCGTCGACCGTGTCGGACAGCGTGATCCGGTTGGTTCCCTGCGGCATGTCCTCGCCGACGATCCACATGCCGGCGGTGTTGAGGTAACCGTCGACGATCTCTGCCAACTTCGGTCCCCAGCTCCCGGGGGCGACGAACTTGGCGAAGAACGCGGGTCCGAGTGCGATCGTCTGCATGTAGTAACCGCCGACGAATCCCCGGCCGGTATCGAGTCGGGACTCGTCGGCGATCACTCCCGCCATCGTCTCGCCGCGGTACATCCGGACCGGCTTGTCGAACTGCCCCCACACGGTTCCGGTGGTGTGACGCATGTAGTTGCGCCCGACCTGACCGGAGGAGTTCGCCATACCGTCCGGGAACCGGGTCGACGCCGAGAGCAGCAACAGCCGCGCGGTCTCGATCGAGTTGCCCGCGACCGAGACGACCGCGGCGCGCTGGCGGCGCAGGGTGCCGTTGCGGTCGACGTAGAGCACCCCGGTGGCCCGGCCGTCCGGTCCGTGCAGGATCTGCACCGCCTGGCTGTCCGGCCGCAGGTCCAGATTGCCGGTGGCCTCGGCCTTGGGCAGCTCGGCGACCAGGGTGGACCACTTGGAGCCGTGCTTGTCGCCCTGGAAGTTGAACCCGTCCTGGATGCTGGCGGGACGGCCGTCGTAGGGCTCGGCGTTGGTCGCGTACGGGCCGGTGGAGTAGTCGCGGTAGCCGAGCTTGTCGGCGCCGTTCGCGAACACCTTGTAGTTGTTGTTCGCGGGCAGCGGCGGACGCCCGTGCCGGTGCGTCACCCCCATCTTGATCTCGGCCTGGTCGTAGTACGGCTCGAGCTCGGACAGGGTGATCGGCCAGTCGAGCAGGTCGGCGCCCTCGATGTCGCCGTAGGTGGTGCGGGCGGCGAACTCGTGCGACTTGAACCGCGGGCAGGCACCGGCCCAGTGCGTCGTCGTACCGCCGACGGCCTTGACGATCCAGGCGGGCAGGTTCGGGAAGTCGTCGGCGATCGCCCAGCTGCCCGAGGTGGTGCGCGGGTCGGTCCAGGCCATCTGGCCGAACGCCGCCCATTCGTCGTTGTGGTAGTCCTCGCCGGTCAGGTGCGGTCCGGCCTCAAGGACGACGGTCTTGAAGCCCCGCCGGCACAGCTCGTGGGCCAGGGTGCCGCCGCCCGCGCCGGAGCCGACGATCACCACCACGTCGGAGTCGTCGTAGTCGAAGCGGGTCATGCCGAAGCCTCCTGCCGGCTGTCGTCGCCGTAGCTCTCGATGCGTGGATCGGGCAACCAGTCCAGGTCGTTGAAGCCCCGGTCGATGTAACCGCCCTTGTCGTAGGAGGCGCCCTCGTAACCGAGCACGTCCCAGACCTCGTGGTCGTCGTAGAGCGCGACCACGGCGACGTCGACGATCCCGGTGAAGAACGGTGTGTCGGCGATCCCGCGCAGCACGACCGCGGCGATGTCGGGATCGAGGCGGGAGAACGGGACCTCGCGCTGCCGGTCGAGATCGTCGAGCCCCTGCAGGAGCTGTGCCTGCAACCGCGGGTTCGCCGCGGCCGCGTCGACCACGGCCTGCGCCGCTCGTTCGTAGGGGCCCATCGGGAACGTGTCGTGCGGGAACGCCGCACGCAGCAGATCGACCAGCAGCCGGCGCTGGTCGTCGGACAACAGGGTGGGCATCGTCGTCTCACCTTCTTCGTCGAGCGGGAACGGGCACAGGTGTGCCGTCGGAGGAATGCGGCAGTTCGTGCGGAAAGGAACTCAGAACCCGTTGCGGATTCCGTACACGTCGAGCCGTCGGTACAGGGTTGCCCGGCTGATGCCGAGGTCGTGGGCGGCGCGGCCCATGGTCGTGCCCGGTTCGGCGAGGGCCCGCAGGATCTCGTCGCGCTCGACCATCTCGATCCGCGACAGCGCCCGCCGTGGTGCGCCGCCGGCCACCTCGGGCGGCAGATGCTCGGTGTCGACCACGTCGCTGCGGGACACGGCGGCCTCCACCACCGCGCGGAGCTGTTCCACGTTGCCGGGCCATCCGAACGCGTCCAGGCTCCGCCGCGCGGCGTCGGTGAACCGGACCTCGCGGCCGCGGCGGGCCGCGGCGAACGTCCGGGCCAGCGGCGTGATGTCCTCGCGGCGGTGCCGCAGTGGCGGCAGCTCCACGTAGCCGTCGACCAGCGGGCGCAGCGCCGCGGGCACGGCGTCCGGGTCGCGGGCGGTGAACGCGAACGCCGGACGACGCCCCGGATCGATCGTGCGGAGCATCCCGGCCAGCTTCGATGCGACCGTCGGGGTGAGCCCGTCGACCTCGCTCACCACGATGCTGGTGGCGTCCTTGCCCAGCTCCGGGGTCCAGAGGTCGAGCCAGGCCTCGGCGCTCCGGTCGTTCGGCGGCCGGGCCGCGAGCACCCGTCCGCGCGGGTGGGTGCGGGCGAGCGCGGCGGTGAGCAGCGCGGTGCGCCCCACCCCGTCCTCACCGACGACGGCGACGATCCGCCCCGCCGACAGTGCGGCCTCGAGCTCGTCCAGTGCGCTCGCGCGGGCCCGGGACGGCGGCGCCGGTGCCGGCTCCGGCGGATGCAGCAGAACCCGGAAGACCCGCCCCTGGGTGACCGGCCGCGGGCTCCGCCCGTGGTGGCGGGCCAGCATCAGCGCGGCCGCACTGCTCGCGGCGCTCTGCGCGAGCGCCAGCAGCAACGGATCCGAGCGCTGCGACCACGTGGTGAGGTTGACGCTGCCGACGAGCTCGCCGGTGACCGGGTCCGACACCGGGGCGGCGGCGCAGGTGTAGCCCCACAGCTCGGTGCAGAAGTGCTGATCGGCCCGGACCAGCGACGGCGCCCGGTCGACCAGGGCCAGGCCCAGCCCGGTCGTCCCGGTCTCCCGCTCGCCGTAGTCGAAGCCGGGTGCGAGATGCACCGTGTCCAGCGCGCTGAGCAGCGAGCGTTCCCGGCAGTACCGGTCGAGAACGATCCCGTCGGCGTCGGTGAGCATCAGGCTGACCGGCTCGTCGGCCAGCGTCTCCTGCAGCCCCTCGAGCACCTCGCGTCCACAGCGGAAGAACAGTGACTCGTCGTCGACCGCGCCACAGAACGACGGCATCACCTCGTCCAGCGACGCGCCGAACTCCGTGCTGCGCCGCCAGGACGCGGTGATCCGCTCCGGTACCCCCGGACCGTCACCCGTACCTCTCGACCGTGCGATCTGCTCCCGCTCACAGAGCCTGGCTGAGCCGTCCATGTCCTCACGACCTCCGAGGCGTCGTTGCGCTCATCAGACGCCCCGACTGTGGCACGCCGGAGCGGGTCGGCGCGCCCACCCGTCGTCTCAACCTGCGACAAGATCGACGTCTCGCCCGCGGGCGGGCTCTCGGTGTGCGGTCGATCTCTGCGCCGGGACCCGTCGTCGGAGGTCGGCTGCGAGAAGACCGGTGCCGGTGCCGGTGCCGACGTCGAGCGCGGTGTGCGAGCCCTCGGGTACGGCGTTCAGGACCAGCCGGTGGTAGTGGATGTTGTGGTTCCACCGGTCGCGGGGGCTCACGGGCTCGCGGTGCCCCGGCGCAGCCCGTCCACGACGAGGGTGACGACGCCGTCGGCCTCGGCTCGCCACCCGGGACGCGCATGGGCGGCGCCGATGCCGTGCAGCGCCATCAGCACCGCACCGGCGTCGATGTCGTCGCGCAGGGACCCCTCCGCGATGCCCTTGGCCACCAGCTCGGCCACCGCGTCCTCGAGCTCGTGCCCGCTCGTGTTCCGCTCGCGGGAGCCCGCGGACATGAGGGTGGCCAGTGTGCGGGCGAGGCCCTGGTGCGCGTCGATGTGGTCGACCATGTCCCGCAGGAAGACCGCCAGCGCCTCGTCCGCGGGTCGGGTCGCCCCGAGGCGGCGGGCGTGGTCGCTCATGGTGGCGATCTCGGAGCGGTAGACCGCCTCGGCCAGCGCCTCGCGGGTGGGGAAGTTCCGGTAGAGCGTGCCGGTGCCCACGCCGGCCAGCCCGGCGAGATCGTCGAACCGCATGTCGAAGAACCGGCCGGCGACGAAGACCTCGCGAGCTGCGGCGACGATCGCCTCGCGGTTCCGCCGGGCGTCGGCGCGCAGCGGCTTCTCGATGGTCACGCGGCACCTCACGTCGAGGGTGGAGATCGTCTTCCCATCGTGCCCCAGCTCTCAGTCACAGGACAGGGCCTGTGCCGGGCAGAGGTGCACCGCCGCCCGAGCCGACTCGACCGAGCCGGCCTCCGGGGCCGCGACCCGGACGATCACCATCCCGTCGTCGTCCTGGTCGAAGAGGGCGGGCGCGGTGAGTACGCACTGGCCCGCGCCGACGCACCTGTCGGTGTCCGCGACGATCTTCATCACCAGGTCACCGGAAGCTGGTGCAGGCCGAAGATGGCGGCGTCGTCCTTGAAGGGCAGCTCGTCGACGTCGGCGGCGAGCGCGAGGGTGGGGATGCGGCGGAACAGGGTGTCGAACACGATCTGCAGCTCCATCCGGGCCAGGTTCTGCCCCAGGCACTGGTGTGGCCCGAACCCGAAAGCGACGTGGTGGCGGGCGCCGCGTTCGATGTCCAGCTCGTCGGGGTCCGCGAACGCCCGCGGATCGCGGTTCGCCGAGTACGTCAGCGCCAGCACCCCCTCGCCCGCGCGGATCAGCTGCCCGCCGATCTCGGCGTCCTCGACGCACAGCCGTGCCGTCGCCGCGTCCACGATCGTGAAGTACCGCAGCATCTCGTCGACCGCGGCGATGGTCCTGGTGGGATCGGCGCGGATCAACGCGAGCTGCTCGGGATCACGCAGGAACGCCACCGTCGACAGCGAGATCATGTTCGCCGTCGTCTCGTGCCCCGCCACGAGCAGCAGGATT